>NZ_JAOPKC010000009.1:0-105531 GCF_025517535.1 Halapricum hydrolyticum | reverse complement strand
GCTTCGAAAACGTGTCCGCCGCAAACCCGGCGACGAAGCACTCAAAATCATCCTCGAAACCGCACTATGACGCCACCAACAATCGCTTACCCAAGAGCGTTCACAGAATAATCGAGGCGGATGTCACGGGGTCGTCCGAGACGGCTTGCCGTCTCGTGATGACGAGAGAGCTCTGCTCTCTCGAACCACTCGACCCCGAGGCAGTTGACACGAGTCCGGAGTGATCTACCGCGACGCGCTGTCGACAGACGCCCCCTCGTCGCTGGATCCAGGGGATTCGACGACCGGCTGGAGATACTCTTCGTAGCAATCTCGACAGATGTAACTGTCGATGACGCCGTCCTCTCCCTTCGTGTGGACGAGGACGTGGACGGTATCGGCGAACGGAACCTGCTCGCCACAGCTCCCGCAGGTCTCCAGCGCCATACCTAGCGGTTCGGTGACGAGTACCAAAGAACTTGCTCCGAGAATCGCGAGTTTACACTCACGTGATGTCGCTACGGCACCGTGCCACAGAAATTCGCAGACTGAGACGGGTTATTGTGCCGATTTACCGCTCTGACTGCCACATATCGGGCGGTCGGATACAAAATCCCTGTGAGGGTCGATCAGTCCGCCGCGACCGGTCCCTCCTCGGCAGCCGGCAGGTCTCGCGTCGCGACGATGGCGACGCCGGTGTCGCAGATGTTTTCGACGATCACGTCACCGAGTTCGACCGGGGCCTCGACCTCGACGGTGGCGAGTTCCTCGACGGCGGCCTCGAGTTTGCCTTTCGGGATCGGTTCGGCCGTCTTCACTGGCACGTACGGCAAGACGCCGCCCGTGACGCGCACCGTCGTCGGCAGCACTCTGGTCGGGTTGCGGAACTCCTCCCGGGCGTATTCTTCGCCCTGTATGCAGTCTGCACCCTCTAACGAGAGGATTTCGCCGTCCTCGACCTCCAGTTCGATATCACAGCCAATCGGGCACCTGATACACGTGATGCTGACGGTTTCGGTCATGCTTCCTCCCGTTGAACGACGTCCAGTTCGAGCCGTGGCTCGGGCAATTCCGCGAGGGTGTCGCTGTCGACGTTCAGCGTGACCATCTCGCCGGGCTCGGCCCGCCGTTCGAACGTCCGGGTCAGTTCCTCGCCGCCCGAGGAGAGCGTGACGAACACGTCTTCCATCGGCGCGTGGACGCGCATGTACAGCGGGATCTCCTCGCGATCGGGATCGATCGTCGAGATCCGGTCCGGGACGACGTAGCGCAGTTTCGCCGTGCTCTCGATCTCGATCGGCTCCTTGCGGGTCTCGACGCGATCCTGCAACGATCGGGCGGCACTGCGACCGGCGATCATGCTCTCCTCGGTGACCCAGTCGACCACGTCGTGGACGTGCAGGACGTTCCCGCAGGCGTAGATGTCCTCGACGTTCGTCTCGCGCGTCTCATCGACGATCGGCCCGCCGGTCACCGAGTGCAACTCGACGCCGGCGTCGACCGACAGTTCGTTCTCGGGGATCAACCCGACCGAGAGCAGTACGGTGTCACACTCGATCTCGTATTCGGTCCCGGGGATCGGTTCGAAGTCGTCGTCGACCTCCTGGACGGTGACGCCTTCGACGCGGTCGTTTCCGTGGATCTCCGTGATCGTCTGCTGGGTGCGAAGCGGGATGTCGAAGTCCTCCAGACACTGGACGACGTTGCGAGTTATCCCGCCCGTGTAGGGCATGATCTCGAGTACAGCCTCGACCTCGGCACCTTCGAGGTGCATGTGACGGGCCATGATGAGCCCGACGTCGCCGGAACCGAGGATGACGGCCTTCTCGCCGGGCAGTTTCCCCTCCATGTTGATCAACCGCTGGGCCGTCCCCGCGGTGAAGATGCCGGCCGGCCGCGAGCCGGGGATGTCCAGCGCGTCCCGGGTCCGCTCGCGACAGCCCATCGCGAGGATCACCTTCTCGGCGTCGATCTCGGTCACGCCGTCCTCGTCGTTGACGGCGTAGACGGTCCGGTCGTGGGTGACCTCAAGGACCATCGTGTCAAGCCGGATGTCGACGCCACGTTCGGCGACGTTCTCGATGAACTCCTGGGCGTACTCAGGCCCCGTCAACTCCTCCTCGAAATACTCCAAGCCGAAGCCGGGGTGGACACATTGCTGGAGGATGCCCCCGAGTTCGAAGTCGCGTTCGAGGATCACGATGTCGTCGACGCCTTCGTCGTAGGCGGCCTGTGCGGCCCCCAACCCGGCGGGACCGCCGCCGACCACGACCAGGTCGTGTTCCTCCCGGCGCATCGCGTCGACGTCGCTGGTGACCGCCTGCCGGCTTTCAGTCATCTGCGTTCACCTCCGAGCTCTCGTGGGACTTCTCCAGCAGTGGCTGTTTGATCTCGTCGGTCAGCAGCTCCGATCCTTCTTCCTCGAGTTTGACTTCTGTCATGGGGATGTCGAGTTCCTCCGAGAGGATTTCGATGACGCGCGGGCCACAGAACCCGCCCTGACACCGGCCGGCACCGGGCCTGACCCGACGCTTGATCGCGTTGACGGTCTGTGCAGGGACGGGCTGGTTGATCGCGTCTCGAATCTCGCCTTCCGTGACGGTCTCACACCGACAGATGATCTGTCCGTAGCGGGCATCCTCCTCGATTAGCCCCGCGCGTTCCTCGTGGCTCATGTGCCGGACCTTCGGCGGACCGCTGTAGTTGGGGTCGAACGCCGGGTCCTCCTCGAGGTCGCCGCGGAGTTCCTCGACGAGATCGACGACCAGTTCGGCGGTCGCCGGTGCCGAGGCCAGTCCTGGGGACTGGATCCCGGCGGCGTTGATGAACCCTGGCACCTCCTCTTCGATCTGGATCCGGAAATCGCCGGTCTCTTTGATCGCCGGCCGCAGCCCGGCGAACTCCTTGATGACGTCTTTCTTCGTCAGGTCCGGAACCGTCTTCTGTGCGCCGTTGAGCACCTTGTCCAGCCCCTGCCGGGTCGTCGCCTTGTCGCGCTTGTCGTCGATCTCCTGGGCGTTGGGACCGATCAGCAGGTTACCCTCGTCGGTCGGCGTCACGACGATTCCCTTCGTGACCTCGGTCGGAACGGGAAAAATAGTCGTGTCGATGTCGATGTCGAACTGCTTGTCGTAGAGATAGTACTCCCCGCGCCGAGGCGTGATCTCGAAGTCGTCGACGCCGACCATCTTCGAGACCTCGTCGGCGTACAGCCCGGCCGCGTTGATCACGATCTCGGCGTCGATCTCGCCTTTCGCGGTCTCGACGGTGAACCCGTCGTCCGTCTTCGTGATGTCGGTCACTTCGGCTTCGAGTTCGACGCTCGCGCCGTTCTCGACGGCGTTGTTGGCGAACCCGACCGTCAACTCGAAGGGATTGACGATCCCGGCAGTCGGCGCCCACAGCGCGGCGACGGCGTCGTCGGTCAGATGTGGCTCCTTCTCGAGCAGCGCCTCGCGCTCGAGGATCTCCAGCCCGTCGACGTCGTTTCGCTGTCCTTTTTCGAGCAACTCTTCGAGCTTCGGCCGTTCGCTTTCGTCGGTCGCGACGACCAGGGCCCCGCGCCACTCGATGGGGACGTCGAGTTCATGCTGGATTCGCTCGTGATATAGTTCGTTGCCTCTGACGTTCAGCCGCCCCTTCTGCTTGTCCGGGTCGGCGTTGAACCCAGCGTGGATCAGCGCCGTATTGGACTTGCTCGTCCCGGTGCAGACGTCTGGCGATTTTTCGACCAGAACGACGTCGAGCCTGTACCGTGAGAGTTCCCGTGCGATGGCCGTCCCGGTTACTCCACCGCCGACGACCAACACGTCTGTTTCTGATTGCATGATGTATTCTCCGAGCGACACTCTGGCAGAGCGGTTGTCGCCTCCCATCGCAGCGATGCCATCCAGATCGCCGGAGTGTCGCCTCCGATGGTAGTATGATACGGATCGTAAATTCTTTATCGACGATTCCCAAAAGCCAGTAAACAATAGGCATGGGCTGGGAGCCCTCCGTATAGCGACGTATCGGAATAGCTGAGGGCACAGATCGACTTCAAAAGGGTGTCCAACCGGCCGTCCTGCCGAGATTTTTGCACGATTCTATGGGGGAATTTTCCTGAAGTTGGTCGTGTAAAAGGCGTCTCATGCCTATATAAGTCGTGTGAGATTCGTTACCGTTGGACCTTCTCCCCTGATATTTGGGACTGATATACAAAGGGTATATATATTCGGTTGAGTTGCCGTCCCATTTTCCCCATATATCGGGGGTTTCGGTGGGTTTATACAAAACAGGTGCCCAGAGTGTGGTACATGCACAGGCGGGACTTTCTCCGGACGGCCGGCGGTGCGGCCGGCGGGGCAGGCGCACTCGCGGCCAGCGGGTCGGCGACAGCCCAGGCGGCCGAGCAGCCTGATTACGGCGGTTATCTCAGTGGCGCGAACGGCTTCGACGGGTCGACGGTCGACCTGCGCGGGCAGGATGCGGTGACGATCGCCGTCGGTGCCGGCAGCAGCGGGTACACGTTCGACCCTGCCGCGGTCTGGGTCGATCCCGGGACGACCATCGTCTGGGAGTGGACCGGTGAGGGCGGCGCGCACAACGTTGTCGGCGAGAACACCGACTTCACGTCCGGGGATACGATCGACCAGGAAGGCTACACCTACGAACGGACCTTCGAGGAGTCGGGGATCGTCACCTACTACTGCAATCCACACCAGGACCTCGGAATGCTCGGGGCGATCGCCGTCGGCGACGACGTCCCCACCGTCGAGGTCGAAGCCGGCGGCGGTGCCCAGAGTCCCGAAGAGATGGGCGTGCCCTTCCAGCCGCATTTCGTGGGCATCGCGACGCTTCTGATGCTCGGCATGACGTTCGTCTACACGTTCTTCTTCCTGAAGTACGGTGAATCGGCACACACCAGCGGGGGGCGAAACTGATGTCCTCGGGTAGTACCTACGGCGACATTCACCGCTACGAACAGCCCCGGGAGAGTCCGGCGGCGGCGCTGGCGATCGTCCTGCTGACGATCGTCGAGATCGTCTTCGTCGGGTTGTTCACCTGGGGGCTGCTCAACGGCTGGGGCCTCTCCGGCGAAGGAAACATGTTCCTTGGCGGGATTCTCGGTGTCATCTTCATCGACCTGTCGTTCATCCTGCTTCTGTACCGCAAGGAGTTCCTGCCGGACGTGATGATCGTCAAGAAGCGCCGGCGCAAGTGGGAGGACCTGTACGTCCGCGAGGAGGACGTCGACGGAACCTCCGTGACTGACGGCGCTCTCGAGAACGCCAAGCGCGCACTCTACCCGTACTACAAACGATAACCATGTCCGCAGACGAAGACAAGTATCCGAGTGAATCGGGACGACGGCGGTTCGTGAAAGGCGTCGTCGGCAGCGCCGCCCTCGGCTCGGTCGCGACCGGGACCGCGGCGACCATCGAGATGGCGACCTCGGCCGCCGGTGCCGGCGGCGGTATCACGGAGTACTTCGCCATCGAGAACACGGACGGCCCGGCGCCACGCGGCATGCCGATTGTCCCCATTGAGATCCGAAACGACAACGAGATCCACGGCGTCTGGCCCGAACCTGAGACCCGGACTATTCAGGGTCAGGAGGTGACCGTCGCCGAGACGGATATAGGCGGGACGACCTACAGCACGACCTGGTATCAGTACTGTGGCGTCCAGACCTACGAGGGGATCCAGCCCGACGCCGACCAGGACAACGCGTTCCGGTCAACGGGTGGCACCTACGACTGGCAGGACGACGTCGACGACGGGTCAGTGATGACGCTGGATATGTTCGACGACTATGAACAGTGGGGCAACGGGATCGGCCGGGACGGGCTCGGGAAACCGGCGGTGGCGAACTGGCGTTCCGAGGGCGACGTCCAGACGATTCCCGTCCAGGTCCTGCGAAGCCCCGAAGTGAGCAAGATGATCGACGGAGAGGGCAAGTACAGCTCGCTGTCGGGCGATACGCGAAGCTTCCTGGAAGCGGCGACACAGGACGACGTCATGGCCTGGCTCAACAAGTGCACGCACTTCTGCTGTGTACCGGGATTCAAAGCTTTCGGCGGTAGCGCCCGTTTCGGCGGCGAAGACTCCGTCTACTGCCAGTGCCACCAGTCGATCTACGATCCGTTCAGCCCGGTGAAACGGACCTTTACCGCACTGCCGCGGTCAGAGTGATACCATGAGCCTCGAACGCAAAGACGACCACGACCACGGCGCCTGGCTGGAGAGTCGCGACGACCTCTCGCACATCGAGACCGCCTACCTGACGGTGCTGATGTGGCTCGACAAGCGGCTTCGCATCGTCGACTACCTCGAACTGCTCGAGGACCTCTACTACAAGGTCAACATGCAGATGCCAAAGAGCCACACCGAGCAGTACGGCCTGGACAACAAGTTCTGGTACTGGTATCCGCTCTACGCGCTCGGGTCGTTCTCGACGCTGGCGTACGTCGTCGCGGCCATCTCCGGCGCGCTGCTCGGCTTCTACTACACGCCCGGTGCCGGAGCCAGCGAGACGTCCTCGCTGGCCTACCAGCAGATCGAGTTCATCATGCTGGAGCTGAACTTCGGGTACTTCCTGCGGAGCTTGCACCGCTGGTCTGCACAGGTGATGGTCGCAGCCGTGTTCCTGCACATGCTGCGGGTGTACTTCACCGGGGCCTACAAGGAACCGCGCGAGCTGAACTGGCTGCTCGGGATCGTGCTGATCAGCCTGACGATGGTCTTCGGATACACCGGCTACCTGCTCCCGTGGGACCAACTGGCGTTCTGGGCCGGCCAGATCGGCGTCGAGATGAGCCTCTCGATCCCGCTGATCGGCGAGTGGGTCGCCCAGTTGCTGTTCGGCGGCTTCACGCCGAACCCGGCGACGCTACAGCGGATGTATATCCTGCACGTGTTCTTCTTGCCCTTCATCGTGACGGCGCTGATCGCCATCCACATCGGCATCGTCTGGATGCAGGGGATCGCGGAACCACACTGATCAGCCATGACTGACGACACTGACACGACCGACGAACGCACCGACGGCGGGGAAACGGGCATCGTTCCCCCGGACGACGAGACGCCGGCCTGGAGCGAGCGCAAGGCGCGCAAACAGGGCCTCTCGCGTCTGACGTACGAGTATTTCGAGCGCGCTCGTCGTGAGGACCAGGATCTGCGCCAGCAGTCCAGCTACGTCGAGCGGGACGTGCTGGGCTTTCCGGCCTGGCCCCACGAGATGGTCCGCAACCTCGCGCTGACGAGCTTCTTCGTCGGGATGATCATCATCCTCTCGGCGACGCTGCCACCACACATCGACGCGCCGGCCAACCCCAGTAGCACCCCGGAGGTCATCCTGCCGGACTGGTATCTCTACTGGTCCTTTGGCCTGCTCAAACTCGGCTTCCTCAACCCCGAGCTATCGCTTCTGGGCGGAGAGAAGCTGATGACCGACCGGACCTACGGCGTCCTCGCGAACCTCGTCGTCGTGGGGATCGTCGCCATCGTCCCCTTCCTGAACAAGGGAAGCGCCCGCAGACCGGTCGAGCAGCCGTTCTGGGCCTCGGTCGGCGTCGCCGGCGTGGTCTTCTCGTTCACCATCGCCGTCCTCTCGATCAAGAACCTCGTGCCGATCGAAGAGGGGCTGTTGAACGACCTCACCTTCCTGTTGCCGATCGTCGCCGGGTTCATCAGCTACGCCGTGCTGAAATCGATGCGCGAAGGCTACATGTTCAACCTCAACCGCCGGTACTACCGGCTCAGACCGCCCAAGTAAACACATGAGTAACGATACGCAACCGCCACGCACGCCCGACGGATCGGTCGTCGTCCCGATGCGCGTCTACAAGGGAATTACCGTCTTCTCGACGCTCGTCGCGACGGCGCTGGTCGTGTTCGGCTTCTTCATGTTCGATGCGGCCACCCGGCTCGACAACCCGATCCGCGAGGCTGCCGTCTGGGCGGTCGGACTTACTGGCTGGACGCCCGCTGTTGGCACCGTTAACGTCGCGTTCGGCCTGCTCGGGATCGGCGTACTCCTGCTCGGAGCGGGATCGTACGTCCTCGGCACCCGCTTCAAGACCGCCGAGATGGTCGAAAGCGAGGATTCGACTGACAGTGACACAACCACGATGGACTCACAGGAGGAACACAACGATGGCTGACGAATTCGCGAAAGGGTTCGGTATCCTAATGACGGCAGGACTGGGCTGGATGATCATCGCCGGCTGGTATCAGACGCACGGTTTCGAAGAGACACAGCTGTTCGGCGAACGCCCGTCCGATCCGGGCGTCTACGCGGAGATCGCACTGACTGTCGGTGACGCGCTGTTCTGGTTCGCCATCTTCGGCGCGCTGACGTTCTGGATTGTTATCCCGGCCGGGCGCAAGCTCCGCGCGGAGATCGAGTCCCGGTCTGCCTGACCACCGGCAGCACGACGCACCGGCCACCCATCAAGAGTTAAGGCCCCACATCCCGAGACACCGAATATGACTGTCGACAGAGAGACCCCTCCGTCGGAGATCACGACGCTGGTCGGTCGCGAGGTCTACTCGAACAATGGCGTTTTCGTGGGCGAGGTTGAGGATCTGCGGCTCGATCTCGCAGCCGAAAGTGTCACCGGGCTGGCGCTGCACCAGCTCAACCAGGAACTGTTCGATCAGGAGATCAATCAGGCGCGCGGCGTCATCGTTCCGTACCGGTGGGTGCAGGCGGTCGGAGACATCGTTATCGTCAACGACATCGTCGAGCGACTCAACCGCCCCGGCGAGGGCTCCGGCGAGTCGGACGACGAGGTCGTTGCCTGATCGCGGTCGTTAGCTTCCGTTCGAACCGTCGCTGCTGCTTTCGACGCCCATCGCCTCGAACAGCTTCGTCTTGACGGCCTCTTCGGTCAGCGAGAGCAGCAGGTCGCGGTTGTCCTCGGTCGATTCGATCCCCGTGAAGATACCCAGCGGGATCTCGACGCTGGCGTCGGTCGAGTGGCCGGCCGCGTCGCCGATATCGGAGAAGGCGTCGCCGAGGACGTTCCCGATGTTCAGCCGAATGTCCTTCGAGCGCGCGGCGAGATAGATCGTGTCGTCGACGATCCCGAAGACAGCCGTCGTCGTGATCCCTTCGAGATTGAGCAGTTGCTGGGCGGCCTGGGTCAACGCCTCGCGGTCGCGGATGAAGCCCGCGTTCGAGATCAGGTGACTCCCCCGGACGTCGCGGTTGCGGATCGCCTCGGCGAGTACGTCCAGCGTCTCGGGACTCATCGACGGCGATTCGACCTGCTCGAGCGTGTCGTGATCGGCAAACGGATACAGATACGCCGCCGCAGTGAGATCGGCTGGTGTCGTATCCCGCTTGAAATCGAGCGTTTCAGCGCGGATGCCGTACAGTAGCGCGGTCGCGACTTCCTGGCTGAGATTCAGGTCGAACTCCTGGACGTACTTCGTGAGGATCGTCGAGGTGGCCGAGACGTTCGGACGAATGTCCGAGAAGTCGGCCTCGATCTCGGCTTCCGGCTCGAGGTGATCGATGACGATGTCGACGACCGTGTCGGGCATCGGTTCCGTATCGCCGGTTTTGGAGTAATCGACCAGCGCGACGGTATCGTACTCCCCGAAATCGACCTCCTTGCGGGAGACGAGTTCGATCCCGAGCAGGTTGACGAACGCCCGGTTCTCGTGATGGCCGATCTCGCCCTCGTAGACGATGTCGGCGTCGATGTTTCGATGTTCGGCGATCGCCTGCAACGCCGCAGCGCTGGCGATCGAGTCGGGGTCCGGGCCGCGATGGATCAGGATGGCGAGTCGCGACTCGGTGCCGTCGATGAGCGCCGCCAGTTGCTCGGCCCGGTGTTCGAGCTCCCCCGTCTCCAGCGAGCGCAGCGCCGAATCGGCGATGACCGCCGAGGGATTGATGACGACGTCGGCCCCCAGCTCGGTCAGTTCGTCCGCAGAGACCGGGTCCGACGCCCTGGCGACGATGAAGTGGTCGGCGTCGGCGTCCCTGAGCGTCTCCGTGGCCGCCTTGTTCGCCTCGACGTCCGACGAGAGGATCAACACTGCATCGCGCCCCTCGACGTGACCGACGATCTCCTGGTCTCTGATGTCGCTGACCTGCGCGTTGAGATCCTGGTCACGGAGCGCCTCGACCCGCCCCTCGTCCTTGTCGAGGATCAGTACGTCTTTGCCCTCCCCGACGAGTTCCTCGGCGACCGCGTGTCCCACGCTTCCACAGCCAAGGATGGCATACGAGGACATCGACGCCATCGTAGTCCCGGTGCTCATGGTACCTCGTTCGTGGGCGTCGAGGCTCTTATAATCAGGACTTTCGTCTCACGAGCGACAACGAGGGGTGATTCGACCGAAGGCGAAGACGCGAGCGATGACGGGAGTACGGCTCGTCCCGTGGCACGCGGTTTTTACCCACCGCTCTCTAACCGTTCGACATGGGCAAGGTCAGTATCGGGTTGCGGGGCTGGCGCTTCGACGAAGAGGACGTCTTCGATTCGAACGGATCGATCAAACCGCTCGCGGAGATGCCGCCGGAGCCTCGCCAGCGCGTCTCGCGGCTCACGGCCATCATCGGCAACGCCTGCGACGCCTGCATGCTCGTCGAGGACGACGAACGCCACTGCAACGTCGCGCTCGCGGTCTACGGCGAGCCGATGAACGAGGTCCTGCTCTGTGATGAGCACGAACCGGACTTCCTCTACTGGTTCCGCGAGGAGGGCGGTACCGAATACGCCGGCAGTGCAGCGATGAAAGACCGGTTCCTCACGTGGTTCGCCGACGGCGGACGCGCCCCGGACGACTACGCCGGGATCGAACACGTCGACTCCGAGCCGGACGCGCTCCCCGACGCGGCGGTCGCCGGCGAGATCCCCTCGCTGGAAGAGGAACTCGAAGCAATGGACGAGGGCGAGCGAGAAGCGCTCGACGTGGACTTGAGCGACATCGATATATGATCAGTGTCGCTGTCGTCGACGCTCAGACGCCGGGCAACGTCGGGACGATCGCCCGCGCGATGAAGAACTTCGGCCTCGACGAGCTGCTGCTGGTCGATCCGCCCGAGTTAGATCCGGACGGCGAGGCCTACGGGTTTGCGGGCCAGGCCCGCGAAGACATCCTCCCGAACGCACGGGAGGTCTCCTTGGAGTATCTAACCGACAACTACCACACGGTCGGCTGCACGGCGATCACCAACGAGGACGCCCGCAAGCACGTCCGGTATCCCTTCAAGACGCCGCGGGAACTGGCCGACAGCCTGGCCGATGTCCGGGCCGACACCTGCCTCGTGTTCGGCCGCGAGCGGGTCGGGCTCACCAACGAGGAGATCGCCGAACTCGACGAAGTGTGCTCGATTCCGGCGGCCGAGGACTATCCCGTGTTGAACCTCGGCCAGGCCGCGACGATCGTCCTCTACGAGATGCGCTCGCTCACTCTCGAATCGACGCAACTTCCCGACCCGACCCACGACCGGGCGAGCGAACGCGAGATCGAAGGGCTACACGGCCAGTTCGAATCGTTCCTCGAAGCGATCGACCATCCCGAGGAGAAACGCGACAAGGCCGGCCGGCTCTTCCGACGGCTGATCGGGCGCGCCCACCCGACCGACCGGGAAGCCGTCACGCTCAGGGGGATCTTCCGGCGCGCCCAGCGACGGATCGATAGCCGCGACGAGTAACAGCTACCGGACGACGCGAGTCTCGCGGACGTCTTCGATCAGATCCGCCAGTACGTGAGCGTACAGCGTCACGCCTGTCACCAGCCCCAGATCGGGCTCGACCCACCAGGTCAGCGGGACGGCGATCCCGACGATCACGACGTGGCTCAGCAGGCGCTCGAGCCGTTCGAGGTCGTGCTCGCGGAAGATGGACTGCTGATCGGCTAGCGCCGCAACCGGGTTCGTGAGGACGTACCGTAGCGCTCGCCAGTCGCCGGTGTTGTACCGGGCCCACAGGAAGTGATCGAGGTCGACGAGCACGCCGATTGCGGTCGCGTAGCCGACGACGAAGGCCGGATGGACGACGGTGACGCCGGCGGCGACGAGCGCGATCCCGAGTGCGAGCGAGATCGCACCGTGGGCTTTCGAGTACACGCTACGCTCGCTTCTGGATCTCCTCGCGAAGCACGTCGCTCACGAGGTCGCCGTCGGCCTTGCCGCGCAACGCACCCATGCACTCGCCCATCAGCCCGGAGAACGCGCCCATGCCCTCTTCTTCGACCTGCTCGGCGTTGCGTTCGACGACCTCGACGACGGCCTCCCGGACCTCGTCCTCGGCGACGCCGCCCAGGTCCTCCTGTTCGACGGCTTCCTCGGCGGACAGCGAGGGGTTCTCGGCCAGCGCCGTCAGCAGATCCTCCAGCCCCTCGTTCGGCACGCCGCCGTTCTCGACCAGCAGGAGTGCGTCCTCGATGTGCTCGTCAGTCAGGTTCTCGACCGGCACGGCGTCGCGCCGGAGTGCCGTCAGCGTCGATTCGACCGTGTCGGCGGCCAGCGTCGGATCGACGCCCGCCTCGACGACCCGCTCGAACAGCGGCATGTCCTCGCCGTAGGCGACCTGCTCGGCGAGTCCGGCGTCGAGGTCGAACTCCGCCTGGTAGCGATCGACCTTCTCGGTCAGGAGTTCGGGCGTCTCGACCTCGCTGGCGTCGGGCTCGACTGGCGGCACGTCCGTCTCGGGGTACATCCGCGCCGCCCCCGGGAGCGGCCGGAGGTACCGCGAGGTCGCGTCCTCGTTTGCGTCCCGGGTCTCCTCGGGGACGCCCTCGAGCGCCGTCTCGGCCCGTTCGGCGACGGCCTCGATCGCCAGTTCGGCCGTCTCCGGATCGTCCGCGACGATCGCGACGGCGTCGCCCGCTCGCGGCTCATCGCCGCTCGCGCTATCCGAGGCGCTTCGCGCCTCGCGGGCGTCGACGGCCTCGCGCAGCGCCTCGACCTCCGCCTCGGTGACGCCGTAGGCGGGGAGTTCGTCCGTGTGGAAGATCCCGCCCGCGCCGTGGCGCTTGGCGTGATCGGAGAACTCCGTCCCGAGGCGGCGATCGGGCTGGATCTCCCGGCCGACGAGCCCGTCGAAGCCCTTCAGGCGGACGGCCCGGACCACACCACCGGACGTGAGTGCGCTCTGGATCACTCCCGAATCAGTGTCCTCGAAGACGTCGGTCACGTCCCGTGGTTCGCCGACGGCGGCCTCCCGTTCGTCGAGTTCCGCGGCGATCTCCAGCAGTTCGACCTGCCGGCGCACCTCGTTGCGCACGATGTCGTCGATGTCGTCCAGACTCTGGACGCCTTTTAGCTCGACGCGAGCGCCCTCGGCGATCGAGACGTTGACGTCCTGTCGGATCGTGCCCAGGCCGCGCTTGACCTTCCCGGTCGAGCGCAACAGCATGCCGATCCGCTCGGCGGCTTCCCGAGCCTGTTCGGGCGAGCGGATGTCGGGGTCGGTGCCGATCTCGACTAGGGGAATGCCGAGCCGATCCAGCGAGTAGCGGACTCCCGAGTCGGTCTCCTCGACGCGCTGGGCACTTTCCTCTTCGAGCATGAGGTCCTCGACGCCGACGGGGCCCTCGTCGGTCTCGATCTCGCCGTCGCCCGCGACCAGCATCGTGCGCTGGAATCCCGAGGTGTTCGAGCCGTCGATGACGAGTTTGCGCATCGGGTGGACCTGATCGACCGGCTCCATGTCCAGCAACTGGGCGATCTCCAGCGCCACAGTCATGGCCTCATCGTCGACCCGGTGGGGCGGTTCGTCGTCTTCCTCGACGAGACACGTCGAGTCGTAGGCCAGGTACTCGAACTCCCGCTCCACGCGGCTCTCCTCGAGGGCGGCCTCATCGAGTTCGCCCAGCTCGCTCCGGGTCGGGTGGAGATAGCGGGTCAGTCGGCGGGTCGATTCCTCGGGCTCGCGCAACTCGGTCGGGCACGCACAGAAGAGCTTCGTCGCCGTGTCGAGTTGCTGGTGGATCTCCAGACCGGCCACCAGCCCCAGATCGTCGTAGTCGAACTGCTCGGTCATTGGCGGTAGCTGGGAGGGCACGAACAAAAAGCACACCGTCTCGCTGTGGCCGCAACGCTGCCTGCGCAGCCGTCGTTACCGCGGGTGAACAGAAACCTGATACATACTACCACTATAAGTCAGTTCAGAATCAACAATCAGTCGATAGCGTGTGAGATGAGCTCATACGACCCACCTGAAGAAGACGAAAGCACGTCGAGTTACGATCCAGGGGTCAAAGAGCGGGAGGTCACTGACAAGCGCGAATTCAAGGACCTCCTCCTGGAAGCTGATCGGATCGATTACATCGTGTATGGGGTGCTGTTGGGGATCCCTGCCGGCATACTGACGACGATTCTCGTCTGGCATTTCATCCCGGGGTTTTCAGAAACTGCCGAAGCACTTCTCCGCTGGCTTCTGGACGTCGTCTCGGCCGCGTGGGCGTGAGATTGCTGACCGTTACCGCGTGGGCGTGAGACTGCTGACCGTTACCGCGTGGGCGTGAGACTGCTGACCGTTACCGCGTGGGCGTAAGATTCCCGATCGTTAGGCCCTGAGACTGCCGATACTGCACTGGGGCACATCTGCCCCCGGCGTTTACCCCGCCGCGCGGGACGACTAGTCGTCGCCGAGGATTCCCGGCTCGGTCATCTTCGCCGGATCGAGCACCTCATCGACCTCGTCCTCGTCGAGATAGCCCTCCTCGAGGACGACCTCGCGGATCGTCTTGTCCTCAGCGAGGGCCTGCTTGGCGACCTTGCTGGCCTTGTCGTAGCCGATCGCGGGATTCAGGGCGGTCGCCAGCGCCATCGACTGCTGGACGCGCTGCTCGCAGTGCGTGCGGTCGGCCTCCAGCTTCGCGACGAACTTCGTGGCGAAGGTCCCGGAGACGTTCGCGAGCAGTTGCGCCGACTGCAGGAAGTTGTACGCGATCACCGGCTTGTAGAGGTTGAGATCGATCTGCCCGTTGGCCGCGCCCGTCGAGACCGCGGCGTCGTTGCCGACGACCTGTGCGTAGACCTGGTTGACCGACTCGGCGACGACCGGGTTGATCTTCCCGGGCATGATCGACGAGCCGGGCTGGTTCTCGGGCTGATCGATCTCGCCGAGACCGTTTCGCGGTCCCGAGGCCAAAAGCCGCAGGTCGTTTGCGATCTTGTGTAGCGAACCCGTCACCGTCCGAAGCGCGCCGTGGGCCTCGCTCATCGCGTCGTGGGCGGCCTGGGCCTCGAAGTGGTTGTCGGCCTCGCGGAAGGGCAACAGTGACCCCTCGCTGATGTACTCGGCGGCCAGTTCCGGGAACTCCGGATGGGTGTTCAGGCCGGTCCCGACGGCCGTCCCGCCGAGCGCGAGTTCCGCGAGCCGATCGGTCGAGTCCTCGACGCGAGCGATCCCCTTCTCGACCTGCGCCCGGTAGCCCGAGAACTCCTGGCCCAGCCGGACCGGCGTCGCGTCCTGCAGGTGGGTTCGGCCGGTTTTGACCACGTCGTCGAACTCTTTCTCTTTGGCTTGCAGTTCCTCGCGGAGCGTCTCCAGCCCGGGAATGACGTCCCGCTCGACGGCCTCCAGGGCGGCGACGTGCATCGCCGTCGGGATCACGTCGTTGCTCGACTGCCCGAAGTTGACGTGGTCGTTGGGGTGGATCTCCCGCGTGCCGACCTCTCCGCCGTAGATCTCGGTCGCGCGGTTGGCGATCACCTCGTTTGCGTTCATGTTCGTCGAGGTGCCGCTACCCGTCTGGAAGATATCGACCGGGAACTGGTCGTCGTGCTCGCCGGCGATGACCTCGTCGGCGGCGTCGATGATGGGGTCGGCCTTCTCTTCCGGGATCGTTCCCAGATCGCGGTTGGCCTGCGCAGCGGCTTTCTTGACGATCCCGAGCGCGCGCACGAAGCGCCGCCCGAAGCGCGCGTCGCTGATCGGGAAGTTCTCGACGGCGCGCTGGGTCTGGGCCCCCCAGTAGGCGTCGGCCGGCACCTGCATCTCGCCGAGGCTGTCGGATTCAGTTCGGTATTCGTCCGCCATACCCACACGCACTCTCGGAAGTAACAAAACACCACTGGTGGTTTCGGGCGCGATCAGTCGACGAACTCGATGCCCGTGACGGTGAACCGGGCCCCGCCGTCGTCGCTCTCGGTCACGCTGACGTCCCAGCCGTGGGCGTTGGCGATCGTCCTGACGATCGAGAGTCCGTAGCCGCTGCCGTCCTCGCTGGTCGTGACGCCGTGGTCGAAGACCTGGCCGCGGCTCTCCTCGGGGTCAAGTGGTTCGAGACACGAAGCGTCTCGTCAGCACGGAAATCTTCGATTTCCGAACGACCCCGAGGCACTCGGCCTGCCCCGTCTGTAGAGCGCTCGCGCGGACGCGGACCACGCCGAAACGATCCCATCCGGATCGAGCACGAAGATGGCGTGTGATCTGATCCCCTCGATGACCTCCGAGGGATACCGTCCGGTCGCTCCGAACCCGGCTGTGCGCTCTCGGGCCCCACCATATGGGGTCATCAGCGACAGAAAAAATTCCTGTTATGAATTGTCTATCAGGGCCTTTATCGCCCCTTGTCGCGAGAACGGAGTTCTGTGACTATGACTTCCCAGTCAGACGGGAGCCCGTCACTGCGGTATTCCCACGAGCCACCTGGATTGACGCCGTTCTCCAGAGCCGCGACCAATAGGGAGTGGAGAGCGGCCTCGAAGTCGGCCGGACTCTCGATCTCGCCGTCAAATGTCGGATTAGATGTCATAGGTTTGTTCCAGGCGCAACCCGAGTAGTGGCGGTTCGCGCCACCCTCACCGAAGGCCTACCAGCACAGAGGAACCCACGGCAGATAGTAGTGGCGGAAAGCCTGGTACACCAAGCAGAAACGGCCAACCAGCTGGCAGAACGAGACAGTCTTTAACGACTAGGCTGTGAAACGACTAGTATCCGATGACAGTCATCGTCGAGCTAACGGTCCCGTCCGAGGCGTTCGAGTTGGGACGAATCCTCAGCATCGAAGGGCCCGGGCGGGTCACGCTCGAGACGATGGTGCCGCTGGGAGGACGGCCTACCCCGTTCGTCCGCGTCAGACACGATGTTCGAGACGAGTTCGTACAGAGCGTCCGCAAACACCCGACAGTTTCCGACATTCGTCCGCTCAATACCCACGATGGAGAGACCCTGTACGCGCTCGAATGGGATCCATCGGAAGACACTCTCTTCAGGACGATTCTGGAAGACGACATCGTACTCCTGGAGGCGGCCGGGAGCGCGGATCGCTGGGGGTTCGAACTCCGGTTTCCCTCACACGAGACACTGTCGGAGTTTCAGGAGTTCTACCTCGAGCAGAATCTGGACGTGACGATCGACCGGATATACAATCCGACGAAACCCGACGCCGGACCGTGGTACGGGCTGACATCGCCACAGCGGGAAACGCTGGCCCACGCCGTCGAGCACGGGTACTACTCGCTGCCACGGGGCATCTCGACGAAGGAACTCGGTGTGGAGTTCGACATCTCCGATCAGGCCGTGACCGAACGCCTTCGCCGCGGTATCACGACACTGGTGTCGAACACCATCTCACAGCTCGAAGACGAGCCGTGACGGCGACGCACCCACGACGTTCCTGACGCTGGCGACGCGCGGAGGGTAAGCCGTATGTCTCTCCCGGGCGACCGACCGAACATGGATCCGCTCAATCGGATGGCGACCGAGCTGGTCGACGAAGCTATCGACTTCGCCGACGAACTCGCGATCGCCGTTCAGCAGCTCGATTCGGATGCGACAGTACTCGACTTTGGCGTGCACGTTCCCGGCGGGATCGAAGCCGGGCTGATGCTCGCGGAGATCCAGACCGCCGGGCTGGCGACGCTCGACACGACGCTTCGCGAGATCGAGGGGGCGCCCCGGACGCACGTCGAACTCTCGACGGACTACCCCGGGCTCGCGCTGCTGGGCTCACAGAAGGCCGGCTGGGAACTCAGCGTCGGGGACTTCGAGGGATTGGGTAGTGGTCCGGCCCGCGCGCTGGTCGCCGAAGAGGCAGCGTTCGACCGACTCGGCTACCAGGACGACTTCGAGTTCGCGGTGTTGGCCCTGGAAACCGAGACGCTGCCCGACGAGGCGGTCGTCTCGGAGGTCGCGGATCGCACCGGCGTCCCCGAGAGCGGCGTGTTCCTGCCGACGTACGCGACCGCGAGTCTGACGGGGAGCGTCACCTCGGCCGCCAGAGCGGCCGAACTGGCTGTGTTTCGCCTGTCGGAGCTGGGATACGATCCGCTCGACGTGCTCTCGGCGTCGGCGTCGGCTCCGATCGCACCGGTCGCGGACGAGGAGGCAACTGCGATGGCCCGAACGACCGACGCACTCGCCTACGGCGGACAGGTTCATCTGGTCGTCTCGGAGTCGTTCGATCGATTCGACGAAGTGGTTTCGACCGCCTCCGACGCGTACGGAGAGCCGTTCGAGACGATCTTCGAGTCGGTCGACTGGGCGTTCGAAGACCTCTCGACGGAGCTGTTCGCGCCCGCGCAGGTGACGGTCGACGTCGTCGGCGGCGACACCCACGTCTACGGGCAGCAACGCGAGGACCTGCTCGCCGCGAGTTTCGATCTGTAGTCGCTCCCGACAACTGCCGAGTGTCGACGTCGGGAGGTATTTGTCCGGGCGGGTCGAACTTCGCCTATGGCCGAGCAACTCCAGCCTGGCGTGTGGTTTCTGGACGTCGGGCTCGTTCGGCCGGTGAACACGAACAGCTATCTGATCGACGACGGGACGGTCACGCTGATCGACACCGGGCTGTGGATCAACTGTCCGTCACTGCAGTCGGAACTCGCCGACGCAGGGTACGAACCGTCCGACATCGATCGCGTCTTGCTCACCCACTACGATCTCGATCACACGACAGGGCTGGGTCGACTCGCGCCCTCGTTCGACGGCCAGGTTTACATCGGCCGTCGCGATTACGACCTCTCGACCGGCGCGTTCGATCCGCCGCTGCTGCACCACAAGGGCCTGTTTCATCGAGTCGTCCGGCTGTTCTTTCCGATCGCTGCCGACGACGTTCGCCCTGTCAGGGACGGCGAGCGGATCGGCAACTTCACCGCGTTCGACACGCCGGGCCACAACCCCGGACACGTCGCGTACGTCCACAACGACGGTGCGGCGTTCGTGGGTGATCTCGTCTGGGAGCGCGGTGGTCGTCTCAGGCCTCCGGTCTGGCTGGACAGCTACGATATGAACGAGCTCAGGGAGAGTATCGCCGAGTTCTGGTCCCGGGCACCGCCGTTCGAGGTGCTCGGAGTAGGACACGGAGCCCCGATCACGACCGACGCGAGGCAGGTCTATCGTGAGCTGCTCGATCGGCTGTGATACGGATTAGCTGATAGCAGGCGCTAAGCCCCCTCCCTCAAGGAGTCGTTCGAGAATCTTCGATTCTCGTGATCCCGAAAATCGAAGATTTTCGGACGACACCGCAGTCCGCGCAAGCGGACAAGGAGCGTTAACGAGAGCGAAGCTCTCGTTCGCACATCAGAACGCTTCGCGTTCTGAGGACGCAGTAGGGAGGGGATACAGCGTCCCCAGAAATCGAAGATTTCTGGTGTGCGAACGAATCGCTCCGCGATTCGTCAACGCCGTCTTCGTTTTTCAGACACCGTGATTGTTGCAGGCCCACGCAATCCAAGCATATATTAAGCATCAAACGTATAGTATGCATACGGTGAAACGGAAGACAATCACCATCCGAGAAGACCAAGAAGAATGGATTCAGGAGAACCACCTGAATCTCTCCTCGTTCGTCCAAGAACAACTGGATGAACTTATCGAAGAACGCGACTCATAGCCCATGAACTACAACTACAGGTATCGCCTCAAGCCGACCGAAAGCCAGCGTGAGACGCTGGACTACCACCGCGATACCTGTAGACAACTCTACAACCACGCCCTGTACCGCTTCAACCAGATTCCCGAAGATGAGGGCACCGTCAAACAGCGTGTGCGGACAATCCGTGACGAGCTTCCCGCCCTCAAAGACTGGTGGGACGCACTCACCGACGTGTACTCGAAGGTTCTCCAGCCCACAGTCATGCGGATTGCGAAAAACATCAACGCACTCGGGAAGCTCAAAGAACAGGGCTACAAGGTTGGTGAACTTCGGTGGCAATCACCTCGGGAGTTCCGCAGTTTCACCTACAACCAGTCTGGCTTCGAACTCGACAAGAAGAGTGGTCAGACCGTGTTGTCGCTGTCGAAACTCGCAGACATTCCCATCCAACTCCACCGACCACTGCCCGAGGACGCCACAGTCAAACAAGTCACGCTCAAAAAAGAGAAAACCGGCGAGTGGTTCGCTATCTTCGGCATCGAGATGGACACAGAACCGCCAGCCAAGCCATCACTGGAGGATATTGACACTGACGAGATGGTCGGTATTGACGTGGGGATTCTGAAGTATGCCCACGATACAGACGGCACAGCAGTCGAGTCACTCGACCTCTCGGAAGAACGCGACAGGCTTGAACGGGAGCAGCGGAAACTCTCACGCAAAGAGTACGAGTCGAACAACTGGGAGAACCAACGTCGGCGTGTCGCTGCGTGCCATCTCGATATCAAGCGCAAGCGGCGTGATTTCCTGCACAAACTCTCGAACTACTACGCTCGGGAGTACGAACTGGTGGCGGTCGAAAACCTCGACGTGAAAGGGATGCTGGAATCGCCGCGTAACAGCCGCAACACGGCCTCGGCAGCATGGAATACCTTCACCGATGTGCTCGAAACGAAGTGCGAGCGGGAAAGGACGCACTTCGTGGAAGTTAAACCCGAAGGCACCACCAAAGAGTGCGCTCAGTGTGGCGTCGAAACCGACAAGCCGCTGTGGGTGCGTGAGCACTCCTGTCCGGCCTGTGGCTTCGAGGCCGACAGAGACGCAAACGCAGCGTGGAACATTCTTTCTCGCGGACTTACCGACCTAGGAGTGGGTCACACCGAAGGCACGCCTGTGGAGACTGCGCTCCCTGCGGGGACTGCGGTTGTTCCTGCAAAGCGCGTCGTGGAAGCAGGAAGCCCCACCCTCAGCGAGCGTAGCGAGGCGCAAAGCGCCTCGGACCATTCGAGCGGGCAAAGCCCGCGAGAAGACGTCAGCGCGAGCAGGGTGGGGTAGTTCACTGTACGTCCCTTCCACATCGACTGCGGGGCGGTCGGAGCGGTAAATCGGTACAATAGTCCGTATGAACCCGTCCGCTCGGCCGTGAACGTCACGTCTTTCTGCGAGCCCCGACAGATGCAGGTATGGACGAAAAGCGGGAGCTGACGAGCGTCGACATCGCGGCGCTGGCCGGTGAACTCGGTCAGTACCGCGGCGCGCACGTCGACAAGGTCTATCTCTATCCCGAGGAGGAGCTGCTGCGGTTTCGTATGAGCGACTACGACCGGGGGCGGACCGAGCTGCTGATCGAAGTCGGCGAGAACAAGCGCGCGCACGTCGCCGACAAGGAGAACGTTCCGCAGGCGCCGGAGCGGCCGCCGAACTTCGCGATGATGCTTCGTAATCGGCTGTCCGGGGCGACGCTCGAGGCCGTCGAGCAGTTCGAGTTCGATCGCATCCTCAAGTTGCGATTCGAACGAGAGGCCGACTCGACGACCGTCGTCGCGGAGCTGTTCGGCGACGGCAACGTGGCGGTCCTCGACGAGAACGACGACGTCGTCGACTGTCTGGAGACGGTACGGCTGAAGTCCCGGACCGTCGTGCCCGGCTCACACTACGAGTATCCCTCGGCCCGGTTCAATCCGCTCACCGTCGATTACGAGACGTTCACCGATCGGATGCGACAGTCCGACAGCGACGTCGTCCGGACGCTGGCGACTCAGCTGAACTTCGGCGGGCTGTACGGCGAGGAACTGTGTACTCGGGCGGGCGTCCCCTACAACCAGGACATCGACGGCACCGACGAGTCGGAGTTCGAGGCCCTCTATCGGGAGATCGAGTCCCTGTCACGACGGCTCGGCGAAGGCGATCTGGACGCTCGCGTTTATTATGAATCCGACGGCGACGAGCGGGTTCGCGTGGACGTGACACCGTTCCCCCTGGAGGAGTACGCCGACCGGGAGAGCGAGGTCTTCGAGACGTTCAACGAGGCGCTCGACGATTACTTCGCGAACGTCAACGCCGATCACGACGACCGCGGCGAGAGCGGGAGCGGCCGACAGCGGCCGGACTTCGAGAGCGAGATCGAGAAACAGAAGCGGATCATCCAGCAACAACAGCAGGCGATCGAGGACTTCGAACAGGAGGCCGAGGCCGAGCGCGAGAAGGCCGAACTCCTCTATGCTAACTACGACCTGGTCGACGAGGTGCTCTCGACGATCCGAGGCGCCCGCGAGGAAGATCGCTCCTGGGAGGACATCGAGGCGACGCTGGCGGCGGGAGCCGAGCAGGGTATCGACGCCGCGGAAGCCGTGATCGACATCGATGGTAGCGAGGGCACGGTGACAGTCAACGTGGACGGCACCCGGATCACGCTTGAGGTCTCTGAGGGCGTCGAGAAGAACGCCGATCGGCTCTACACCGAGGCAAAACGCATCGAGGAGAAGAAAGAGGGTGCCAAAGCGGCGATCGAAGACACCCGGGACCGCCTCGAAGAGGTCAAAGCCGAACGGGAAGCCTGGGAGACGGCGGACGACGAGGACGCGGACGAGGAAGACGAGAAAGACGAGCAAGACGTCGACTGGCTCGCCCGATCGTCGATTCCGATCCGCCAGACAGAGCAGTGGTACGAGCGTTTCAGGTGGTTCCACACGAGCGACGACTTCCTGGTGATCGGCGGGCGAAACGCCGACCAGAACGAGGAACTCGTCAAGAAGTACCTCGATCGCGGCGATCTGTTCTTCCACACGCAGGCCCACGGTGCCCCGGCGACGATCCTGAAAGCGACCGGACCGAGCGAGAGCCCGGACGAAGACATCGAGATCCCCGAGACCAGCCGCGAGGAGGCCGCGCAGTTCGCGGTCTCGTATTCGACGGTCTGGAAGGACGGCAAGTACGCCGCAGACGTGTACGTGGTCGAGCACGATCAGGTGACCAAGACGCCCGAGAGCGGGGAGTACCTGGAGAAGGGGAGCTTCGCGATTCGCGGCGATCGGACCTACTACGAGGACACGCCCGTCGGCGTGGCAGTCGGGATCACCTGTGAACCGGAGACGCGGGTGATCGGGGGGCCGCCGAGTGCCATCGACCCGCGGGCGGAGACCAGCATCGAGGTCGAGCCGGGTCAGTACGCCCAGAACGACATCGCGAAGCGCCTCTATCGGGAGTTCAAAGAGCGGTTCGCCGACGAGACCTTCGTCCGGAAAGTCGCCAGCCCGGACCTGATCCAGGAGTTCCTGCCCCCTGGCGGCAGCCGGATGGTCGAGTGATACTGTCGGCCGTCATGGCTGGTCGAGTGATACTGTCGGCCGTCGTGGCTGGTCGCTATCGGCTGTCGTGGTTAGTCCCTTCTCGAGGGCACCGCCTTTATTTATCATCGCGCTGTTGATTAGTCCATGATCGAAGACGCACTTGAATTCCCGCGCAACAGCGACGACTGGCTGACGACGGTCATCATCGGTGCGGTGCTGTCGTTGCTCTCGTTTCTAGTGATACCCGGGCTCATCATCCAGGGCTACCTGCTCAGCGTCGCCCGAGATAGCGCCGAGGGCCGGGACGGAGCACCCTCGTTCGACGACTGGGTTACGCTCCTGGTCGACGGTCTGAAGGCGTTCCTCGTGGCGTTCGTCTACGGAATCGTTCCGGCGATCGTCCTCACGCTTTTCGTGTCTGTGCTCGCGGGAGGGGCAGCGCTGTCGGCGGCCGGCGGGAGTACGGGTATCGCTGCCGGGTTCAGCCTCTTGACAGTCTTGGTCGTCCTGGTCATGCTTCCGATCTTCCTGCTGGTCGCGTACCTCACCGTCGTCGCGCAGGTTCGTCTGGCGGTCACGGGCAGTCTCGGCGCGGCTTTCGAAGTCGGGACGGTCGCGCGGATCGGGTTCAACGCTGACTTCTTCGTGGCCGTGCTCGTCGCCATCGTGGTCGGGATCGCGCTCAGCATCGTCGGTGGGTTGCTCACCGTGATCCTCGTCGGCTTCCTGGTGTTGTTCTACGCCCAGATCGTCATGTACTACCTCTTCGGTCGGGGATACGCGGATGCGACGGCCGAGACGACCGGCGTCTGATCGGTCGGTAGGATCCCTCACGGGCCGATGACTACGCAGGCGAGTCACTGGATGTCGATACAAGAGAACTGAGCGTGTCCATAACCCTGTCACCGTGGGCAGTCTGGACCACGGTAGAAAGTCACGGACGGCATTCGAATCACAACCCTTAATCGTAGTGCTGAATTATGATCCGGTAGCGGGATGGGATAGCCAGGAGATTCCGGCGGGCTCATAACCCGCAGATCGGTGGTTCAAATCCACCTCCCGCTATGTTTTGCCGTTCACAAAACCGTGAGCGGCAAGCATCGGTCACGGTGATTTGAACCTGGGGACGAGGGAGCAGAGCGACCGAAGTCCACGTGGTTCAAATCCACCTCCCGCTACTTTCTGACGACGCAACACGAGGAGCGGAAGACAACTCTCGATTCGTGGCCTAGTCCGCCGAGGTCGCCATCGCGTCGGTTTCGGACGTCTGGAGGAATTCGATGTCACGCAGCGTCGAGTAGGCGATCAGACCGAACCCGACCTTCGCGACGATGTCGATGTAGGTGACCACGAGCGAGGCGGTTTCGGTGTCCATGAATCCGAACCCGGGGCCACCGAGGAGCCAGATAATCGGGTAGATCAGCCAGAGCACGACGACGAAGTTCCGCAGCGTCCGGTACAGCGCCAGCGTCATGTCGTCGCACTCGTGGGCCAGATCGCTGATGTCGGTGTACAGCAGGTACACCAGCACCGCGAAGACGACAGAACCGGCGGCGAACAGCACCAGGTTCAGCGGTGAAGCGACCATCCCGCCCGCGAAACCGAGCACGATCGTCGCCGCCTGGAGTCCGGCGAGTTTGCCGAGCGTCGATCGGTCGGCGCCGGCCAGCCAGCCGATGTAGATGACGTGCAGCGGCGTCGTCAACAGCCAGTCGACGTACCTGGGCACGTACAGCGTCGCGCCGCGGGCGCTGGTCACCGCGCCGATGTCCAGTGCCATCAGCCCGTATGCGACCGTCGCGATCGCCGTGACGGCGACCAGATCGAGAAACGGGAGCCGATGGGGATCAGACAGGCGCGTGTACCCCATGGCGAGTGCGATCGTTCCCGCTGCCATGCCGACGGTGCCGAGCGCGAACCAGGTGGTGAGTGTCAGATCCATGGTTAGTCGTCCGTGGCCGCGGTTTCTCCGGTCGGAGCAGTCGAGGCGGCCGTCTCGACGGTGAAGCGTTCGAGTAGCTGTTCGAGGTCAGCTGCTCGCTGACGCAGATCGCTGGCGGAGTCAGACACCTCCGAGATAGCCCGCTCCTGATCGTCCGCGGCCGCCGCGACCGTGTCCGCTTCCTGGGTGGTCTGCTGGCTGATCGCCGAGAGGTCGTCGATCGTCTGCATGACCTCCTGTGCGGTCCGGGCCTGTTCGGCGGTCGCATCGTCGATCTCCTGGATGCCGGCGTCGGCGTCTTCTGTTCGTTCGACAATCGTCTCCAGCGCGTCGACAGTCTCGGTGACGGTCTCGACGCCGTCGGTGATCCGCTCGCTGGTCGACTCCATCGTTTCGACGGTCTCGCCAGCCTGGCTCTGGATGCGCTCGATGCGCTGTTCGATGTCGCCGGCGGCCGCTTTGGTCTCCTCGGCGAGGCTCTTGATCTCGTCGGCGACGACGGCGAATCCGTCGCCCTGGCCGTCGGCGTGGGCGGCCTCAATGGAGGCGTTCAGCGCCAGCATGTTCGTCTGCTCGACGATCTCGGTGATCACGTTGATGATGTCGTTGATCTCGTCGAGGTCGTCGTCCAGGGCGTTGATCTCTTCGACCATCTCCTCGGTTTCGGCCTCGATGGCGTTCATCTCCTCGATGGCTTTCGTGGCGGCCTCTCGGCCTTCCTCGCCGGCTTCCGCGGCAGCCTGGGACGTTTCTGCGACTTCCTGTGCGGAGGAGGCGACCTCTTCGGCGGTCGCAGAGAGGTTCTCCATCTCCCCGGAGGCGTTCTGGAGACGCTCGCTCTGCTTGCGCGCACCCTCGAATATCTCGTCGATCGAACTGGTGACCTGCTGGCTGGCGTCGCTGACTTCGTCCGCGTTTCGCTGGACCTGGTCGGACGCCGAGAGCACGTCCGCGGAGAACGATTCGACGTCCGAGACGATCCGTTCGAGCGAGTCGAGCGTCGCGTTGATCCGCTTGCCGACTCGCTCCATCGCTTCGCTCTCGCTCTGTGGCTCGACTCGGCCCGTCAGGTCGCCGTCGGCGGCCCGATCGAGCACGGACTCGTATTCGCCGGCCTTCGACGTGAGATGGGACGTCATCGCTTCCATCTCGGCGCGTTCGTTTTCGGCCTCCTGTCTGGCCTGTTCGGCCTCACGCTTGGCCTGTTCGGCGTCTTCGCGTGCCGCTTCGGCTTCGGCGATGTTCTCCCGTAGCGAGTCTCGCATGTCCGCGAACGACTGGTACAGCGATCCGAACTCGTCCTCGCGAGTCGTCCGGAGGTCGACCTCGAGGTCGCCGTCCGCCATCTCTTCGGCCCGGGCGGTCAGCCGACGCAGCGACGTGATCGTATTGCTGCCGATGGTCACGCCGACGAGCCCCAGATTGATCACCGCCAGCAAGACCAGCGCGAGCAGATCGGCGTTGATCTGATCGACCAGTGCGTAGGCGTCGTCGCGATCCGCGTGGACCAGTACCGTCCAGTCGATCGTCTCGAGTTGCGTGGCGCTCATAATCGTCTCGTCACCGGAGACGAACGTGTTCTCGCCGGGGCCCAGTGACCCGATATCGCTCCCGGTGGCAGTGTATTCGGTGAGGAGTTTACTCCCGTTGGGATGAGCCGCATACCGTCCCTGCTGATCCACGACGACTGTTTGTGTTTCGTCGGCGTTCTGTGCGATCCGATCTGCGTGGGCCGAGAGATCTATCATGTACACCAGCGCCCGGTCCTCGGTGCCATCGATCGGTGTGATCGCAGCAATGATCGGGTGATCGACGATCGGCACGGAGAACGGCTCGGTCACGACGACGTCGTCTGTCCCGTCGAACGACGGTGGATCAGTCGCGAACGGTGCACCCTGCGCTTCGGCGTCGACGCCGATCATCCCGTCGGCCGAACTCGTCGGGAACTCCATCGTCGCGGTATCGAGGTAGTGTACTGCGACGACGTCTTCGGGGACCTGGTCCGTTGCGATCAACTCGTCGAGATGCTGTTTTATTTGGTCAGTATCCCCGCTGGCGTAGACGGGTAGCTGTGAGGTCGTCCGGATGTCGCTCTCGACCGAGCGCAGCCAGGTGTCAATCTGGCGTGCCTCGGTATTCGACTGTGCTGTTAGCTCCCCCTCGACGTCGTCCTGCAGTTGCGCACTCGTCTGGGCGCTGATTACGCCACCGAACGCGACGATCACTGCCACTGAAAACGCAAGCGCCATACCCAGGCGCATCGCGTAACTCTGTCGAACGGCTGCAGGAAGAAGCGACCGTTTCGATGGTTGCATCGCCGTAACGTTCGGCCAGTGATAGTAAAATGCAGGCCCTCGATTTTCATCGGTGATAACACGAACCGATAGACGACCGTCGTGGCTGAGAGCAACTGACAGAGCCGGTACTATCATTACCCGGGACCGAATAGTATCATAACACTTACCACAGCAATGTCGGGTGCTGACAGTGAGGGCGTGCGTGCAGTGCTCGCGGACATCATCGGTGATGCCGACCGGGGCCAGCAATCCCTGCCGCGCCTGTTTGGCAGTCTCGATAGCGACGATAGGACCGTCCGCATCGGGGCAGCCTGCGGGATCTGTCTGATTGCCAGCGACGATCCCGCAAGCGTCGAATACGCCGTTCGGCGACTGGTCGACCGCCTTGACGACGACACCTCGCGGCCGGAGACGATCCTGGCGTTCGAATATCTCGTGACGCAGTTCCCCGAGCGTGTCGACGACGTCTTACAGCAGCTTCGCGAAGAGCGCGAGTCGGAGCCGCTCAAGTACACCCGCCAGGGCGGCTTTGTTCGGAGCGGCTATTTCCAGCCGGCCGAAACGCACCGGGACGGCGTCGGACGGGTGCGCCGTCCCGGCGAGGGTACGACACCGGGAGCGGGTCTCGTCTATGGTCCGACTGACGAACGACCCGACGAGCGATCCACGTCCGGGGGCGAGTCCCCGGAAGAGACAGACGAACGGTCTGCAGGGCCGGCGGGATCGTCCGAGCCCGATGAGACCCCTCGCCAGCGAGTCAACCGCCTCTACGAGCGGGTCGACGCGATCGTCGAACGAAGCATGTTCGACCGGTTGATGCTGATGACGGGACAGACGGCCGGACGGTACGCAGACAAGTATCGCGTGCTGGCGACACGAGCGGGCAGCGAAGAGGCGGTTTCGCTTCGGCTGTTTCACGAACCGGCCGCGGGTCGCGAACGGTTCCGGTCGCAACTCGAAGCCGCGATCGAGCAGTGGGGCCAGATCGACCACGAACACGTCGTTTCGCTGTACGACGGGGGCTCCCGACCGGAGCCGTGGGGGGCGACACAGCACGTCGAGCTGACGCTTGCGGCTGACATGCCGGCCTGGAACGTCTCCGAAGCCGTCGGGACCGTCGCACGACTCGCCGATGGGCTCGCGAAGATCCACCAGCAAGGCGTCATCCACGGCGGGATCGATCCCGGGAGCGTCGCTGTCGAACTCGAAACCGAAGCCGGGCGTCGAACCAGGCTCGACAACGTCGGCCTGTTACCCGTGTATCGGCAGTTTGTTCATCCCTCGAGGTGTCTGGATCCGCGCTTCGCCGCGCCGGAATACTTCGACGCTTCCTTCGGCGGGATCGATCAGGCGACGGATGTCTATCACCTCGGAGCCGTTCTCTATTATCTACTGACCAGTGAGCCACCGTATGACGGCGCATACGACGAGGTGCGTGCGCAGGTTCCCGGCGATACTCGACCGACGCCGCCGTCCGCGATCGCTGACAGTCCCGCCGAACTTGACGGCGTCGTCTCGAAGGCGCTCGACCGGCAGAAGCTGACGCGCTACGAGACCGCGATCGCGTTCAAACAGGATCTCCTCGACGCCCGGGAGCGGATATAATGGCTGATCTGATCGGTCTCAACGAACTGGCGAACAACCCGAACCTCACGTTCATCGCGTTCATCGCGTTTTTCCTGTTGGCGGCTCTCGGCGTCCGATTCGCGCTATACGCCTACTGGAACGGCCGCGTCAGCGACGACACGCAGACGACGCTGTGGGGCTATCTGCTGCTCGTCGGCGCGGTCGCCGCGGGATACGGACTGCTCGGGATCGGCCGGATCGTCCTGTTTCTGGACTGGTTGCTGGAGATGGCAAGTGGAGCCGCCCTGTTGTTTGCGCTCGTCCTGGCGCTCGCACTGCGGGAGATCGACGCCGCCAGTACGGGAACGGGGCGACGACTGGAGGCTGATACGTCGGTGACAGTGCTGTTTCTGGCGGCCGTCGGACTGATTACGGTCGGACTTCTCGCGTTACCGGAGCACCGCCGGGGGACCGCTGGGGTGGTGGGGGCCGGCGGTCTCGTCTTTTTGCTGTACGGGTATCGGTTCGGACAGCGACAGCTGGACCGGACGCGAGTCCGCGGAACGCTGCTTGAGACGCTGCTTCGACATCTGCTTCCGGTCCTGTTGTTCGCGGCGCTGATCTCGATCGCGGAACTGGCCGTGTTCGCGGGACTCGATCGCGTGATCGTGCTGCACGTCCAGGTCGTGCTGGTGATCATGACCGCGACGACGCTGATGACGTCGACGATCAAACTCCGGCAGAACCTCCGGGGGATGCGGACTTGATCCGCGAGCAGCGCTATCGACAGGCAGCAGGTTCGTCGACGATAACGCCGTCAGCGCCCATCTTCTCGTACTCCACTGTCCGTTCCGGGTCGCTGATCGGCCAGACGTTGACCGCCAGCCCGGAACGGTGAGCACGCTCTAGCAGCGCGAAATCGACCAGTCGCCAGTGGGGGTGGATCGCGGCGCAATCCAGGCTCGCCGCCCGTTCGATGGCCGCCTCAGAGGAAGAATCGACCAGCAACGCGCGATCGACTGACGGATCGGTGTCGCGTGCGGCCGCGAGCGTCTCGACGTCGAACGAGGACAGCAATATCTCGGTCTCGAATTCGTCGACGAGTTCGAGCACCCGCTCGACGAGATCGCGCTCTTTGAGTTCGATGTTGAGCCCGACGTCGTCGGGTACAGTTCGCAACACTGCTTCCAGCGAGGGAACGCCTTCGCCGGTGCCGAGCACGTCCATCGACTGCAGCGTTGCCAGCGAGATATCGGCCACGGCCCCGGTCGAGTCGGTCACTCGATCGACGGTCTCGTCGTGGATGACGACCGGATCACCCGAGCGGCACTGTCGAACGTCGACTTCGATCATGTCCGCTCGGTCGGCGGCCTGACGGATGGCTGTCAGCGTGTTCTCGGGATAGAGCCCTGCGAATCCGCGATGGGCGATACAGCGCATATCGGTAGCCACGGCCGGGGTGACAATAGGGCTTTGGAGCCGTTCTCGGGTCGGAGGGCGAACGTGGACCATGTTTTATTCACGCTCGGCCCTTGAGAACAGTCACCGATGTCAGTCGAGTTCGATTTCAGCGATTCAGTGATGCTCGTGACCGGCGCTGGCGGCGCGCTGGGGAGTGCGATCGCGACGGCCTTCGCGGAGTCAGGGGCGACCGTTGCGGCCGTCGACATTGTCGAGCCCGAAAGTGAAGACTTCCTGCTTGATCCCGACCACGAGCGGATCGACGTCTATCAGGCCGATTTCGTCGACGAGACGCAAGTGAGCGAAACTGTCGAGGCGGTCGTCGCCGACCACGGCGGGATCGATTACCTGGCCAACGTCGCCGGGACCTGGCGTGGCGGGACCCCGATCGACGAAACGGACGTCGAGACCTTCGAGTTCCTGATGGACGTCAACCTCAAGACGATGTTTCTCGCCTCGAAACACGCGCTCTCGCACTTGCGCGAGGGCGTCGGGGCAATTGTCAGTGTCTCGGCACGCTCAGCGCTCGAAGGTGGCGAGGGCGACGGCGTCTACCGCGCCTCGAAGGCGGGCGTCAAACTGCTGACCGAGACGCTCGCGGAAGAAAACGAGGAGGGCGTTCGGGCCAACGCAGTCTTGCCGAGCGTGATCGACACGCCGATGAACCGCGAGATGATGCCCGATGCCGACCACGACGCGTGGGTCGAACCGCGCGAGATCGCCCAGGTCGTCCAGTTCCTCTGTAGCGACGCGGCGGGTGTCACCAGCGGCGCCTCGATCCCGGTCTACGGCGAGGCCTAGAGCCCGAAGACGGGGACGAACTCGAAGGTCAGATACGCGCCGATCGTCGCGATCACCGGGACGACGTTCTGCAGCAGAACGACGCGCGCCGTCGTCGCCGGATCGAACAGGTCCGTGGCGCTGGGGATGGCCGTTTCTTCCTCGCCGATGTCCGGGAGCGACTGGCCGGGTTCATCCTCGGCGAGCGCGTCGACGGAGACCGGCGGCGTCTCGTCGCCGGTGACCGCCTCCGGTAGCGTCACCGGACGCGTCGCTCGGCCCCAGCCCAGTCCGATGATCGAGACCGTGGCGATCACGACGAAACTCGCGGGGATCCCGATCACCGAGAGGAAAACCACCAGCGCCGAACTGACGGACGCGACGACGATGGCAGCCGTCAGCGGGAGTTCGGTGATGTCGCTGCCCATCGTCTCCAGGGTTCGCCGGGCGATCGTGAACGTCCCGATTGCGACGGCAGCGCTCCCGAGGAGGATCGCTCGGTTCATCTCCAGGGAGTCACTGCCGACCAGCGGCGCGACGGCGTTGGCGATGTTCGAGGTCCCGGAACTGAACGCCATGAGACAGCCGATGGCGACGACCGTCACGACGCCGATCAGCTCGCGACGGTTCGTCGTGTCGTGGGGGCGCGGGGTGGGGACGGCACCGGAACGATCGACCTCGATCAGCGGCCCCGTAGAGCGGTCCATCGCGATCGCCTCGTTGATCCGGGCGTAGAAGTACCGGCCGATAATCAGTGATACCCAGAACCCGAGCACCGGCGCGACGATCCACCAGATCGCGATCGCGCCCATGACTTCCAGGTTCAGCGATCCCGTCGCGACGCCCAGTCCGGCGATGGCCCCGACCGCAGTCATCGACGTCGAGGCCGGCACGCCGAAGACGTTTCCGACGAACAGCGCGAGCCCGATGAAAAACAGCACGCCGATACTCGTTTCCAGCGTGAAAACGCCGGTACGGGTGACCAGGTCCGATCCGAGCGTCTCGACGACGTTCCGGCCGATCGTCCACGCACCGACGAAGAAAAAGATCGACATCAGCCCGGCCGCACCCGTCTTCGAGATGGCTCCGGCACCGACAGCCGGACCGAAAGCCGGTCCAGTCGTCGAGCCCCCGATATTGTATCCGACGAATACCGCGACGAGCATGCCGATTGCGAGCAGGAATTCGACCATACGTGTGCTCGTAGCGAGAGCGTCAAATAGTTCGTGTTCTGGTCTTCGTAGACAAACGCTCGCAGCCCTACTCTTCTGACGCCTCTTCGTCGTCGATTTTTTCTTTGACTTTCTCCTCTACTTTCTCCTCGACGGTTTCGTCGACTTTCTCTTCGACAGTCTCGTCCATCTTCTCCTCGACGGTCTCGTCGACTTTCTGTTCGGTCTTCTCCTCTACTTTCTCCTCGACGGTCTCTTCGACCTGTTGCTCGGTCTTCTCTTCGACCTGTTGTTCGACCGTTTCGCTGACAGCGTCTTCGACCGACTGCTCGACGGTCTCGCCGACCTTCTTTTCGACCGTCTCGTCGACGGCCGCTTCGACCGATTGCTCGACAGTCTCGTCCATAGCTGCTTCGACGCTCTCACCGACCTGCTGTTCGACAGTCTCGCCGACAGTCTCCTCGACGGTTTCGCCGACCTGCTGTTCGACAGTCTCGCCAACTTGCTGTTCGACGGTCTCGCCGACCGTTTCGTCGACAGTTTCCTGGACGGTCTCTTTGACCGTCGTGGTCATCCAGTCGGGATCGAACCGGGCCATCTTCCAGACGACGTGAACGATGTAGGATACCAGCACACCGAACCCGAACGCCAGCCCGACGTTGGTGTCGGCGATCAGAATCGACCCCACTGACAGGGCAATCAGCAGCCCGTATATCAGATCGACCAGTGAATCGACGCGGCTCGGATTCATGCAACCACCTCACTGCAGACGCGTCCCCGTGTCGCATTCGCTCCCCGACGACGTGTGAAAGTCATACTCGAATGGATGAAGGGACCGCTCAAGTAGCTTGCTACCTCACCCGATACGGATCTCCGCCGGGGATGAACCGTCCGAGATCGACTTCCTGCCGGTAATCGCGTTCCTGGAGTGCGATCAGTGCGTCGGTCAGCGCCCGTTCGTCGTCGTCAGTCCATTCGCTGGTGTCTTTGATGGGATAGATCAGCCAGCCAGCCCCCTGAACCTCGCTCGCGTGCAAGGCGTCCATATCTACCTGGCCGTTGCGTGCCGAGTAGTTGGCGAACACGTACTCGGTTGCTCGCCGACCGACCGGCAGGAGGACGTGGGCGGTGATCGCTCGCAGCTCCGAATCGAAAAACCGCTCCAGATCGGCGTAGTCAGCCCTGTCCGGCTCCGTTTCGTGGACGCACATGTGAAGATACGAGAAGTACGTCCGGTCGACCGTCGGGGGCGTCCCGGTCGCCTCGAGCAGGCCCGCCTCGAGCAATGCACGCTGGAGGCGCTCGCTCGCTTTCGTCCCCGTGAACGGAAACCCGGTGTCGGTACCGCCGTGGACGCCGGGGTGGTCGCCGATGACGTGGAAGTGCGCGTTCGCGTCGCCGTATCCCGGGACGAACTCGGGGCAACCGGGATCCATCCCGAAAGGATTCGACTGCCTGTGCGTGACGTTCTTCACGACGTCCTCCACGGGCCAGAGCGAAAAAACTCCGACGGTTTCTCCCCATCGTTCTCGAATGATAGTGTAAAACCAACACCTCTCTCGGCGACACGTTGCTCAACCGTACGAACCTGGAGCCGTCAACCGCCGTCCGGATGGCGCGCAGACTCGATGCCGAAGGGGCACGGCCCGTCACCGAAGACGAGGTCGTGGACGCTCTCTCTCTCTCGGCGACAGACGATCCTGAACCAGGGCTACCGGAACATCGCGTTCCAGCCGTCCGTTTCAGCGCTGCGAGACGACCATCTCGTTTGGCGTCTCCAGACTCGCGGGCAGGTCGGTCTCGCCCATCAGATACTCGTCGATGTGACGAGCGGCGTCGCGGCCGTCACCGATCGCCCAGACGATCAGCGATGGGCCGGAATTAGCGTCGCCCGTGGCGAAAATCCCGTCGACGCTCGTCTGGTGGTCCTCGGTCTCGAAGGTGCCGTCGTCGGTCATCTCCAACCCCAGCGACTCGAACGGCGTCGATTCCGGCCCCTCGAACCCGGCGGCGATCAGGACCATCTCGGCCTCGACGCGCATTCCTTCCTCGATGATGGTGCTCTCCCACTCGCCGTCTTCGTTCTGGTCCCATTCGACCCGGTGAGCCCGCAGTTCGTCGACCGTTCCGTCGCCGTCGGCGTCGAGGAACCCCTGGGTTTGCACGCAGTATTCCTCGACACCGCCCTCTTCCTGTGAATAGGACTTCTCGTACGTCTGGGGCTGGTCGGGCCACTGGTTACCGGGCGGCCGCTCTTCCGGGGGTTTGGGCAGCAGTTCGATCTGGACGACCTGTGTCGCACCCTGGCGATGGGCCGTACCGACACAATCCGCGCCGGTGTCTCCACCGCCGAGGACGACGACGCTCTTGCCCTCGGCGTCCATCGTTTCGGGGACGGCGGCCCCGCCGCTCTGGCCGGGATTCGCTCGTGGCAAGTACTCCATCGCGAAGTGGATGCCGTCGAGATCACGCCCGTCGATCGGAATGTCGATCGGCTTCTGTGCGCCGACCGCGATGCAGGCGGCGTCGTACTCCTCGTCGAGTTTCTCGGCGGGAATGTCCTCGCCGACCTCGACGCCGCACTCGAAGGTGATCCCCTCCTGGCGGAGCTGATCGATCCGCCGATCGACCTTCTGTTTGCTGAACTTTGCGTGCGGAATGCCGTAGCGCATCAGGCCGCCGGGGTGTTCGTCACGCTCGTAGACCGTGACGTGATGGCCCACCCGATTCAGTTGCTGTGCGGCTGCCAGCCCTGCGGGGCCGCTGCCGACGATCGCGATCTCCTTGTCGGTGCGCTCCTCGGGCGGGTCGGGCTCGATCCAGCCTTCCTCCCAGCCTCTGTCGACGATCGCCCGCTCGATGGACTTGATCGTCACGGGGTCGTCGTTGTACTTGAGGGTGCAGGTGTTCTCACAGGGGGCCGGACAGTTGTACCCCGTGAATTCGGGGAAGTTGTTCGTCGCGTGCAGCCGCTCGAGGGCACGTTTCCAGTCGCCCCGGTAGACCAGGTCGTTCCAGTCGGGGATGATGTTCCCGATCGGGCACCCGCTCATGCAGGCGGGCGTACCACAGGACATGCATCGCTCTCCCTGCGACCGGAGGTGGTCTTCGTCCCACTTCTGTTCCCAGATCTCCTCGAAGTCGCCCTTCCGCTGTTCGGGGTCGCGTTTGTGGATCGGTTCGCGCTCGTGTTTCAGGTAGCCGTCGGGATGGTCTTTGCTCATCAGTCGTCACCCTCCGTTGGAGACGCGGTGGTGGTCGGCGCGGGCGGCGAGACGCGGATGTCCTCGCCCGCTTCGAGGTGTTCCTCGACGACCTTCGCGTAGGCGTCCGGCATGACCTTCACGAACTTCTCGCGGTACTCATCGAAGTTCTCGAGGATTCTCTGCCCCTTCTCGCTGCCCGTGTAGCGGACGTGGTTTTCGATCATCCGCTTGATCATCTGGACATCGCGCTCGTCTTCGATCGCTTCCAGTGAGACCATATCCTTGTTGACGTTCCGTTCGAAGTCACCGGTCTCGTCGAGGACGTACGCCTCGCCGCCAGACATACCGGCACCGAAGTTCTTGCCCGTCCCGCCGAGGATGACGGCGATTCCGCCGGTCATGTACTCACAGCCGTGGTCGCCGACGCCCTCGACGACGGTCTTGACCCCGGAGTTGCGGACGGCAAAGCGCTCGCCGGCCTGGCCGTTGAAGTAGGCTTCGCCGTCGGTCGCCCCGTAGAGTGCGACGTTGCCGATCAGGATGTTCTCGTCGGCCTCGTAGGTGGCCTCGGCGGGCGTCTCGACGATCAGCTTGCCGCCGGAGAGACCCTTGCCACAGTAGTCGTTGGCGTCGCCCTCCAGGTGCATAGTGATCCCGTCGGCCAGGAACGCGCCGAAGCTCTGTCCGCCAGTCCCGTCGACGTCGATCGAGACGGTGTCCTCCGGCAGGCCGTCCTCGCCGTGGCGCTTCGAGATCTCCGAGGAGAGCATCGCGCCCAGCGTCCGGTCCTCGTTGCCGGCTCGCAGATCGACGTGGACGCTGTCGCCGTCCTCGATGGCAGGCTCGGCCGCCCTGAGCAGTTCCTGGTCGAGCTTCTCGTCGAGGCGGTGATTCTGCTCGGTCGTCTTCCTGCGGTCGTCGCCCTCCGGCTGCCAGAGCAGTCCCGAGAGGTCGACGTGCTTGGCCTTCGGGTGGTCGACGTCTTTCTGTTCGAGCAGGTCGACCCGACCGATCATCTCCTCGACGGTTTCGAAGCCGAGTTCGGCCATGTACTCTCGCACCTCCTGGGCCATGTGGCGCATATAGGTGGCGACGTACTCGGGGTCGCCGGGGAACCGCTCGCGGAGGTCCTCGTCCTGGGTCGCGACGCCGACCGAGCAGGTGTTGTTGTGACACTGCCGCAACATCAAACAGCCACAGGTGATCAGCGGGGCCGTCCCGAAGCCGTACTCCTCGGCACCGAGAAGCGCTCCGACGACGACGTCGCGACCTGTCTTCATGCCGCCGTCGACGCGGACTTTGATCCGCGAGCGCAAGCCGTTCTCGACCAGGACTTGCTGGGCCTCGGCCAATCCGAGTTCCCAGGGCAGTCCCGCGTTCTTGATCGAGGTCTGCGGGGAGGCACCGGTTCCGCCGGCCGCCCCGGAGATGAGTACCGAATCGGCCTTGCCTTTCGAGACGCCGGCAGCGATGATGCCGACACCCGCCTCGGAGACGAGTTTGACGTGCACGCCAGCCTCGGGGTTGGAACATTTCAGGTCGTGAATGAGCTGGGCGAGGTCCTCGATGGAGTAGATGTCGTGGTGGGGCGGCGGCGAGATCAGCGGGACGCCCGGCGTGGTCGAACGGGTGTCGGCGATGATCTCGTTGACCTTCTCGCCCGGCAGGTGCCCGCCTTCGCCCGGCTTCGAACCCTGGGCCATCTTGATCTCCAGCATCTCGGCGTTGGCCAGGTAGTAGCTCGTCACGCCGAACCGGCCCGAGGCGACCTGCTTGTTCGCGCACTCGCGTTCGGTCCCGAACCGCTCGACTGGTTCGCCACCTTCGCCGGTGCCGGCCCATCCGCCGACGCGGTTCATCCCCGCTGCCAGCGTCTCGTGCGCTTCCTTACTTAGCGAGCCGAAGGACATCGACCCCGTGAAAAAGCGCTGTGTGATCTCCTCGACGGGCTGTACGTCCTCGATCGGAATGGACTCTCGCTCGTCGGTGTCGAAATCCAGCAGCCCACGTAGCGTCTGCAGGCGCTGTTCCTGGTCGTTGATCATCGAGGCGAACTCCTGGTAGGCCTCGTAGTCGTCGTTCTGGGCTGCGTCCTGGAGCTTGCCGATCGTATTGGGGTTCCACTGATGGAACTCGCCGTCGCGCCGCCAGTTGAGCTCGCCGCCCTGGTCGAGGTGGAGCGAACCGCTGACGTTGGTCTCGAAGCCGTACTCGTGACGTTCGAGCAGGTCGTGTTCGAGTTCTTCGATACCGATCCCTTCGGTGCGGTTCTCGGTGCCGCGGAAGTACTCCTCAACGAAGTCGCTGTCGAGCCCGACGGCCTCGAAGATCTGCGCCCCCTTGTAACTCTCCAGGGTGGAGATGCCCATCTTGGCCATGACCTTCTGGATGCCGTCCTCGATGGCGTGGCGGTACTGCGCGAGTGCCTCCTCGGCGTCGTGGTCGACGATCCCCTCGTGGACGAGGTCCTCGATCGTCTCGTAGGCCAGATACGGCGTCACGGCGTCGGCACCGTAGCCGACGAGCGTGGCGAAGTGATGGACTGCACAGGGCTGGCCGCTCTCGACGACGATGCCCGTGCGCGTGCGCAGGCCCTCGCGGACGAGATGGTGGTGGACGCCGCCCGTTGCCAGCAGGCTCGGGATCGGCACCCGGTCGGGCCCCGTCTTCCGGTCGGAGAGAACGAGCATCTCGTAGCCGTCCTCGACGGCCGAGACGGCCGTCTCGCGAACCTCATCGACGGCCGCTTCGAGGTCTTTCCCCTTCTCGTAGGTGATGTCGATGGTTTTCGCCTCGATACCGTTTTCGTCGATGTCGGCGACTGTGGCCTGCTGCTCGCGGGTGAGTATCGGCGACTGGAGGTGGAGCTGGCGGCAGTGCTCTGGCGTCTCGCCGAGCAGGTTTCGCTGGTGGCCGACGTGCTGTTCCAGCGACGTGACCGTCTCCTCGCGGATGTAATCGATCGGCGGGTTCGAGACCTGTGCGAACAGCTGCTTGAAGTACGTGAACAGCGTCTTGTTCCGGCTCGATAGGACGGACAGTGGCGTATCGTTGCCCATCGCGCCGACCGGGTCCTTTCCGTCCTCGGCCATCGGCTCGACGAGGTGTTCGACGTGGTCCAGGGTGTAGCCGAACGCCCGCTGGTGGGCCGTGATGTCGTCGTCGACGTAGGTGGGCGTCGCTTCGGGGCCACCGTCGAGGTCTTCGAGGCGGACCTCGTTTTCTTCCAGCCAGCGGCCGTACTTCTCGTCGGTCAAGCTGTCGAACATCTCCTCGTCGGAGACGACGCCGCCCTCGTCGGGGTCAGCGTAAAACAGTTGGCCCGGTTGCAGGCGGTCCTTGTGGACGACGTTGTCCTCTTCGACCTCCAGTGCGCCGGTCTCGCTGGCCATCACGAGCCGGTCGTCCTCCGTGACGACGTACCGGCACGGTCGCAGACCGTTGCGATCCAGGACTGCGCCGACCCTGAAGCCGTCCGTGTAGGCGATCAGTGCCGGGCCGTCCCAGGGCTCGTTGATCGTCGAGTGGTAACGGTACCACTCCTCGCGATCGGCGTCGAGCTGATCGTCCTGTTCCCAGGCTTCGGGTACCAGCATCCGCAGGGCGTGGGGCATCGAGCGTCCGCCTTCGACCAGCAACTCGAGGACGTTGTCGACGACGGCAGTGTCGGACTGGTCCTCGTTGGTGATCGGCTTGAGCTTCTCGATGTCCGAGCCGAACTCGGGACTTTCCAGTTCGGATTCGCGGGCCTGCATCCAGTTGAGGTTCCCGCGTAGCGTGTTGATCTCCCCGTTGTGGATGATGTTCCGGTACGGGTGTGCGAGTTCCCACGCGCCCAGCGTGTTCGTCGAGAACCGCGAGTGGACGAACGCCAGCCGCGAGACGACCCGTTCGTCCGAGAGGTCGGGGTAGTACTCGCGAACCTGAGCGTTTGTGAGCAATCCCTTGTAGACGGTCTTGCGACGGTCAAGCGAACAGATATAGAAGCGATCGCTGCCGGTCGGCTGTTCGAATCCGACGCGGTTCTCGATCACCCGTCGCAGAATGTACAGTCCGGAGTCGATCTCCGCGGGTTCCAGGTCCGCCTTCGGCTTCACGAAGAACTGTTCGACGTCCGGTTCCGTCGCCAGTGCCGTCTCGCCTAAACTGGCGTTGTCCGTCGGAACCGATCGCCAGGCGACGACCTTGAACCCTTCCTGTTCGGCGGTCTCCTCGATCAGCGTTCGGAGTTCGTCGCTCGGTTCGTCTTTCGGCAGGAAGACGACCCCGACGCCGTACTCGTCGAACCCGCCGAGTCCGTCGACCTCGTCGGTGAAAAACGCGTGCGGCTTCTGGATCAGAATCCCTGCCCCGTCGCCGGTGTTCGGCTCCGCCCCGCGGGCACCCCGATGATCGAGGTTCTCGAGCAGGTCGAGCCCGTCCTCGATGGTCTCGTGGCTCCGCTCCCCGCCCAAATCAAGCGTGATACCCACGCCACAGTTGGCCTTCTGCCCTCTCATATCATATAAACTATCTTTAATTCCGGTGTCGGTGCTGTCCATGGTCTGCATCCATATGTGTGAAATAGACTCATAAATCGCACGGTGTTTGAAGCTCCATTTGGTTTCTGGGCGGCAAATATTACGAACGTGAACCTAGGACAGGCGACTGAAACAATACCTATCGAAAGACGTAGTATTCATAATACTGTTTAATCACCCTAGCATACCTTCGCCGGGGGACCACGTCGGAAACGGGACTGGCGGCAGGCAAGTCAGATCGGTTTCCGAAGTCTGATCCCGAGGAGACCGTGCCACTCGGCGGTCTCTATCCGCTCGAATTCGTTGGCGTCGAAAAACGGCATCGCGGAGCGGGGCACGGTCGTCGACAGCGACTCGTGTCCGTGCTCGCCCGCTGCGGATTCGATGCGGGAAAGCACCGCACTCCCGAAGCCCTCCCGCTGGTAGTCGGGGCTCGTCACGATCGTCAGGAGCGTTCCGTCCTGTCGGTCGAGCGTGGCATACGAGACGGGAGTGACTTCGGTTTCGGCGACGACGACGAGATACTGATCGTCGTCGATCCAGGTTGACAGCTCCTCGTCGACGGTCGCGACGAGATCACCGACGGTCTTGCGATCGTACTCGTCTTCGAAGGCGGCCTTGAGCGCCTGGGCACGAAGGATGTCGAGACTGCTCGCATCCCCCGGCTCGGCGTCGCGTATCGTGACTTCCATCGGGCAGGTGTTCGTCCGGTAGCACCTTGACAGTAGTGCCGTGGCCGACGATCAGCGGCTCAGCGACTCGACGTACTGCGTGACGTGATCGTCCATCCGGCGCTTGAACCCGGCCTGGCGGGCCAGCCGATCGAGTTCGCGGGCGACGAGACTCCCGTACTGGACGGCCTTCTTCTCGCGGGTCGCCAGCTCTTCGGGGAGCCACCGCCAGGCCGCCTCCCGGAGTGCGACCTTCCGGGTGTCGCCTTCGACGAGCAACTCGCCGGGCAGACCGAGCGCGGCCTCGACGATCGCGTCGTGCAACAGCGGTGCGACCGGTTCGACGCCGGCCGCGCGGATGGTCAGTACGTCACGTTCGAGCTGGTCGGGGAGCGTCTCGATCATCTCGCGGGTCGCTCCCCGGACGGTGTCGCTGTCCACTCGCGGGTCCGTTGGTGCCTTCGCGACCTTGGCGTACCCACCGAACAGCTCGTCTGCGCCCTGTCCCAGCGCCAGCCGGTCGAACCCGTCGGTAGCGACGCGTTCGGCGACCAGGTACAGCGGGAGCGCGATCTGGATATCCATCGCGTTGGTCCGACCGGTCGCGGCCACGATCTCGGGCACCGCTCGCTCGAGATCGGCGTGTGTCACTTCGACGACCGTGAGGTCGCTGTCCAGCAGTTCCGCACCGCGCTCTGCCGCTTCGACGTCGTGACTGTCCGGGAATCCAACGACGTACAGGGGCACGTCGAACACGGCCGCGAGCAGCGCCGAGTCCAGCCCGCCGGAGAAGGCAATCGCGAGGCCGTCGGTGTCGATCGTCGAGAAGGCCCGTTCGAGTGCCGACTGGACGGCTGCGACGCCGTCGCTGGGTTCGGCGGGTGAGGGATCGGGGAGCGACCCCCAGCGCTCGAGACCTTGCTGGGTTCGGATGTGGCCGGCTGGGAACGGGTGCGGATCGTCGAGTTCAGTCGGATCGAACGCCCACGTCTCGCCGTCGACGAACAGCGGATACCGGCCGAGCATGTCACGGACCAGCATACCGTCGATCTCGCCGGCGAAGCCCCGGGAACCGGGGAGCGGATCGCTTCGCTGGATGGCCGCGCGTACGACTGTCGGAGACGCACCCTGGAGAGTCATTCGAAGAACTTCAAGAGCCGGGCTCGGACGCGCCGTTTTGCCCCACCAGCAGCCTGTTTGAAACTGATGTGCCACGGCGTCCGTCGCCCTTCGATAGTTGTCCGGCCGTCGGCAATCGCCGACAGGATCGACTCGACGGACTGTTCGTCGGTCTCGACGTTGGTGATCGCCCGGCCGACCATCTCCGCGATGTGTGCGTCGCTCCCGGCGGTCATCGGGATGCCGTGTTCGGTCGCGAACTGCCGCGCCTGACGGTTGGCGTAGCCGGTCAGCAGCCGGGAATTGTAGACCTCGATCGCGTCGGCACGGGCGAGGTCGGCCCGCGATATCTTTGCCATCACGCCACTGCGAGATTCCTGGAACGGGTGCGGGACGACGGCGATCCCGCCCTGGTCGTGGATCCGGTTGAGCGTCTCCGTGAACGGCAGTCCTTTCGGTATCGCGTCTGAAATCCCCAGCGCGAGCACGTGCCCCGCTGCGCTCGTCACTTCCATACCGGGAACCCCGACGAGATCGTATTCGGACGCCTTCTCGACGGCCGCAAGACTCGCGTCGATCTCGTCGTGGTCGGTAATTGCAAGCGCATCGAGAGACGCATCCTGCGCTCGCGCCAGGATGTCGTCGACGGAGTCACGCCCATCGTATGAAAGCGAGGAGTGAACGTGAAGCTCGACCGAGAGCACGACCGGGGATTCGATGGCACCGAAGAAAAACGGCTCGATATCATACCGCCGCCTGTACGTTCGTGAAGAATACTCGCCAGACTGGGGTGTGACTTCTCTTGACGCTCAGCCAGCAGTGTCAGACGGTCCGGCCGGAATGCGGACGGACACCGTCAGTCGGCCGTCGATTCGGCCGGGGATCCCCCGGCAGCGGCTTCTTTGTCGACGTAACACACCGGATCCGGTTCGAAGGGGTCGTCGTGGACTGCCAGCGCACGTCCACGAGAGCCACCGCTGCAGATGTCGCCGAACTGGCAACCCCGGCAGCGATCGGGGAGGCCGGCCTCTTCGTGGCGGAGTCGCTCCAGCAGCGGGTTGGACTCGTCGGTCCAGATCGAGCCGAACGGCCGATCGCGAACCGATCCCAGCGCGTACCGATCCCAGAACGGACCGGGGTAGACGCGCCCGGCCGGGCCGAGTTTCGCGACTGGCGGCGACGGCGCCGTGCCGAGTCGTTCGCGCAGCGCCTCTCGAACGTCGGTCGAACACGCCTCCTCGAGGCGATCCTGTGCGTATTCGGCCACGTACCCGGCGTCGATACCGCCGCTGAGGACTGTTTCGAGGTGGGTGCCCCGCTCGTGGGCGTCGCGCGCCAGATCCGCGAGCCGCCGGACGGCTCGTCGTCGCTGCTCCTCGTCGAGTTCGGGTTCGGGGACGTGCGTGAGCCGGAAGCGATCGGCCGACAGCAGCGCCGCGAGGTCGTAGATTTCCTCCATGTCGGTGACGCTCTCGGCCTGCAGCGGGAAGCGCAACTCGGTCGCCAGATCGGTGTCGTCGGCGGCTCGGAGCGTCTCCAGCGCGGCATCGATGGCATCCGAGGAGGTGTGTTGCTCTCGTGGGGTCGACAGGCCCTCGACGAGCACGCTAACCCGGGTCAATCCGGAGTCGGCCAGCGATTCTAGCCGGGATTGATCGAGTTGCTGTCCGCTGGTACGGAGTGTCGTCTCCAGTCCATGATCGTCGGCGCGCTCGATCAGTTCGTCGACAGCGTCGAGCCCGGAAGTTCCAGTCAGCCGAAGCGTCTCGACACCGAAAGCGGCGAGTTGGTCGATGACGACGGGGCGCTCGGACGTCAACAGCGGTTCACGGTCGCCGAGCAGTTCCTCATCTTCTAGCACCCACTCGACTATCGGTGCACTCGAGGGTGCGATCGTCGGGTGCTCGCAGTCACAGAGGAGTGCGTCGAGTTGAATCATGCCGGCTCACCTGCCTCGAGCGTCGATCCGTCTCGATCGATCGCGTCTGCGGGACAGAGCCATCGAGCGTCGACGCCGGGAAACAGCGACGCCGCACGCTCGCGGGCGTCCGCCTCGTCGTCCGCCCGGAGGGTTCCGGTGTGAACCATCGGATCCGTTGGCGTTTCGCGGGTGAACACGACCCACTCAGTGGCAGGGATCGTCCCGGAGCCGTTCCGGCCTGCCGTCGTTCGTGCCGCTGGTCGGACTGGCATTGCCCATTCGTAGTCGTGGCCTGCTCTTACGGCTCCCGTTCGTTCCCGGCGATTGGGAACACACCGGACGGCTTATGGGCTGTATCGCCAGTTTCCGGCAATCGTTTCTGGTTATGGGGGTGATCGATCGCCGATCGCAAGCGGTTTTCGCCCGTCCATAGAATCCGTTCGTATGCAGGTCATCGTCAATGCCGCCACGAGCGTCGACGGGAAGCTCTCGACGCGCCGTCGCGAGCAGGTCGCGATCAGCGGCCCCGCGGACTTCGATCGCGTCGACGCGCTGCGAGCCGATAGCGACGCGGTGATGGTCGGCGTCGGGACCGTGCTGGCCGACGATCCGTCGCTGACCGTCGACGACCCCGAACGGATCGACGCCCGGACCGGGCGCGGCGATCCGCCACAGCCGGCCCGGGTGATCGTCGACTCGCGACTTCGCACCCCCACAGACGCGACCGTCTACGACGACGCGGCCGAGACAGTCTTTCTGGTCAGTGAGGCCGCCACCGACGAGGCCGTCGCCGACGCACGGACGCGGGACGCGGTCGTCATTTCCGCCGGTGACGACCGGGTCGACCTGTCGGCAGCACTCGATCGACTGGAAACACACGGCATCGAGCAGTTGATGGTCGAAGGCGGTGGCGAACTCGTCTTCTCGCTGTTCGATGCCGGGCTCGTGGACGAACTGTCCGTGTTCGTCGGGTCGATGGTGATCGGCGGACGCGACGCGCCGACGCTTGCGGACGGTGACGGCTTCGTGGAGACGTTCCCGGATCTACGGCTCGGGGACGTCGAGCGAATCGACGACGGCGTGCTCTTGCGATATACGGTCGTGTAGCCGCCGCTCGCTACTCTTCGATGTCGTGGCTGTCGCTTGCCGAGAGAAGCGGTATGCGCCGGGGGAACCGCCAAACATATAGCAGCCTCGACCTGATGAGGGGATAGTTAGTATGTCGGTAACAACAAACTGCGGGGTGAGTCCGTGAGCGCCGCCGACAGGATCGTCGGTGCGGTGACCGACCATTCCCGGCTCGCGATCGCTGTCATGCTCGTGTTGACGGTGATCGTGGGCGCGGGTGCGGGGGCTGTCGAACAGGAGTCGTCGCTCGATCAGTTCCAGTCGGACACGCCCGAGGCGGACGCCTCGGAGTACATCGATGCGAACTTCGCGTCCGGGCCGGAGAACGTCACGCGCGTCCAGATCATCGTTCGGGGTGAGAACGTCCTCTCGAAAGGGTCGCTGGTCGAGACGCTCGAATATCAACAGCGGCTCCGAAACGATCCCCGTCTCAACGCGACGCTGTTCGAAGATCCGACTGGCGGGACGCCGCCGACGGTCGGCGTTGCGAACCTGCTGGCTCAGAGTGCCCTCCAGCAGGAGATCGGTGGCGAACTCCAGCGCACGGCCGCCGAGTTCGAACAACTCAACGAGACGGTCCAGGTCGAGCGTCAGGCTCTCAGACAGAACGCGACCGAACTACGACGGTTTTCCGACGACGTCAACGCGACGAGCGCGGCGTTGCGGGGCGGTCTGACCGAACTACAGGAGGACCCGAACGCCTCGGCGACGGCTGTCTTCGAGGAGACGAACGCGGCGACGCCGATCGATCTCGACGCGGGAGACGCTGCGACGTTCGAACAGGCAGCCGCGCAACTGCGCAACGCAAGCACCGAAGCCGAGCGAGCACAGGCCTACGAGCTGGGCACCAGGGGAGTACTCGAAGACGAGCTAACCCGTGTGCAGGAATGGGCACAGACGCTGGATCAGCGTCGGTCCGATCTGCAGGCACAGGCCCAGCAGCTCGAGGAACTCGGTGCACAGTTGCAGTCGCTCCGACAGGAACTCGAAGGTGTCCGGTCCGCGTCACTCGACCGGCAGATCGAGGCCATCGACTCACTCGAAGAAGACGAACTCAAGACGCTCATCCAGACTGTCCTCGGCGGTGACGGCGGGCAGGCCTCCGAGCAGGCGCTCCGGTTCATGCCGGCAGGCGAGTACTACGAGACAGGTTCGACGCAAGCTGACGCGACGATGCTGCTGGTCACTCAGCAGACAGAGCGGGAGGTCGCTCCCGGCGGCGTCGCCAGCCAGGAACTCATCGACGCACAGCTGGCGATGCAGGACCTCGGTTCGGGGAGCGACCTCGAGTTCCTGGTGTTCGGCAGCGGGATCATCACCGAGGAGATCAACCAGTCGATGAGCGACAGCATCACCCTGGTCGGCCCGCTCGCCTTGCTTTTCGTCGTCGTCGCACTGGCAGTGGGATACCGTGATCTGCTCGATATCGTTCTCGGCGTCCTCGGGATCGCCGCAGTCCTCGTCTGGACGTTCGGGTTCATGGGATGGGCCGGGATCGATTTCAACCAGATTTTCATCGCCGTGCCCGTCCTGTTGATCGGGCTGTCGATCGACTACGCGATCCACATCTTCATGCGCCACCGCGAGGAGCGTTTCGAGATGGGTAACGGCGCGCTCCGGCAATCAATGCGGGTCGCCCTGGGCGGCGTCGGTATCGCGCTGGCGCTGGTGACGGCGACGACGGTGATCGGGTTCCTCTCGAATCTCGTGAGCCCGGTGCCGCCGATCCGGGAGTTCGGGATCGTCAGCTCGTTCGGAATCGTCGCTGCCTTCCTGGTGTTCGGCGTCCTGACGCCGGCGTTGAAGGTCGAAATCGACGAGTTCCTCGAAGCTCGCGGGATCGACCGGAAGAAACGGGCCATCGGGACTGGTGGCGGACGGCTGAGTCAGACGCTCAAGATCGGCTCGCTTGGCGCGAAGTGGTCCGCACCCGTCGTGATCGTGATCGCCCTGCTGATCAGTGCCGGTGGCGTCTACGGTGCGACGCAAGTGGATACCTCCTTCTCCCAGGAGGACTTCCTCGCCGAAGAGCCGTCCGACTGGACGCAGAACCTGCCCGAGCCGTTCGCGCCCGGCGAGTACAACGCGAAAAAGAACCTCGAATACGTCAACGAGCGCTTCCAGCGCCAGGACGCACAGGCGAGCATCCTGATACGCGGCGACGTCGCGGCCGACGGCACGCTCTCCTCGATCGCTCGCGCCCAGCGCGACGTCGCATCCCGGGACGTAACACAGCGCCTCTCGAACGGGCAAGCGTCGATACAGACGCCGCTGACGGTGCTCAACGACACCCGCGAACGGAACGCAACCGTCGCTGCGATCGTATCCGACGCTGATACCGACGGTGACGGCATCCCCGACGAGAACCTGACGGCCGTCTACGACGCGCTGTTCGAGACAAATCCCCAGAACGCGGGTGCCGTGCTCGCCCGGGGCGACGACGGCGAGTATACCGCCGCGCGACTTGTCGTCGACCTGAAGGGGACCGCGTCCGGCGTGGAGACGACCGAACAACTCCGTGACGTTGCGGCGGACGTCGAAGGTGACGGACTCACGGCCATCGCGACCGGACAGACGATCCTCTTCGAGATCATTCAGGACCAGCTACTCGACACCGTTCTGGAAAGCCTCCTGATCACGCTCGTCTCCGTGTTCGGGTTCCTGATGATCGTCTATCGCGTCACCGACGGGAGCGCAACCCTCGGGTTCGTGACGCTGGTCCCGGTCGCACTGAGCGTCTCCTGGATCCTCGGGACGATGTATCTCTTCGGGATCCCGTTCAACGTCCTGACGGGCATGATCACCAGCCTCACGGTTGGGCTCGGGGTCGCCTACAGCATCCACATCTCCGAGCGATACAACCAGGAGCTAGAGCGTCACGACTCCGCCTGGGCTGCCCTCGATCGGAGCGTCACCGGCACCGGCGGGGCGCTGCTCGGGAGCGCGGCGACGACTGTCGGCGGGTTCGGTACCCTGTCGATCGCGCTCTTGCCCTCGCTCCAGCAGTTCGGGATCATCACCGGGCTCACGATCATCTACGCGTTCCTCGCGAGCGTGCTCGTGCTTCCGAGCCTGCTCGTCGTCTGGACGCGGGTGATCGGCCCGGCCGAAAAGCTCGATGTCCCGCCGAGTGCCGACGACGGTCCTGGGGATACTGACACGGTCGGGACTGCCGAGTAGCGGCCTTTCGGACGGCGCTACAGGTCGGTTTCACTCTCGACGTACCAGCCGAGATAGCCACCGAGGGCACTCAGACCGACGACATAGACGGCCGAGGCCAGGATGGCGAAGATAACGAACACGACGACGATCCCTGCGAATGCGCCCGGAACGTCGAAAAACACCGGCAAGAACGGTAATCCACCGGCGAGAAGCGCGACGACGAGCAAGAACGGCAACATGGCGATCGCTCCCGAGAGCGCACCGACTTTGAGTGCCGTCGACGAATCCTCCTTCTGGAGGTATCCGGCGACTGCACCCCCAAGCACCGGCGAGAACGGGATGAACGTCGTGACGACCGTGACGACCGCGCCGATTACAGCGTTCAGGACGGTATCTCCTTTTCCCATGCACGCTACCTGACCGACCGCTCATGTGAACCTTTCGGAGACACGAGTGGCTGTCGGAGTGCGCGAACGGACGAAACGTCTCGAAAAACCGCGATCAGATCTCGCTCTCGAAGTCCTCGAGCGCGTAGGCAGGCTCGGCGCCGCGGCGGTCCAGGGTCTCGTTGGCCAAAAGCCAGTAGACGACGCTCAGGGCCTTGCGACCCTTGTTGTTCGTCGGAACCACGAGGTCGACGTTGGTGACCGTGTTGTTCGAGTCGCACATCGCGATGACCGGGATGCCGACCGTGATGGCTTCCTTGACGGCCTGGGCGTCGCCGATCGGGTCCGTGACGACCACGACGTCGGGCTCGATGTAACCCTCGTAGTCGGGGTTGGTGAGTGTCCCGGGGATAAACCGGCCCGTTCGCGCTCGTGCCCCGACGGCCTCGGCGAACTTCTCGGCCGGGAACCGACCGTACTGCCGGGAGGACGCCACGAGGATCTGCTCGGGGTCATAGTTCGCGAGGAAGTTCGCGGCGGTGCGGATCCGCGAGTCGGTCATCGAAACGTCCAGCACGTACAGCCCGTCCGTGCGGACGCGGTGGATGAACCGCTCCATGTCCGCGGTCTTCTGCTGGGTCCCGATGTGGACCCCTGCTCCGAGGTAATCCTCGACGGGGATGAGGAGGTCGGCCTCCTCGCCTTCGGGCATGACGTCCTCGTCGAGAGCCGGCTGCTCGTCCTCGGTGTCGGGTTCGTCGGCTGCGGATTCCTCAGCAGCCTGTGGCTCGTTCGCAGCGTCCGTCGGCGCGTCGGCCTCGGACGCCGGCGATTCCTCCGTCTCGGTGACAGCGCCGGCGTCGCCGGCGGCCTCCGAAGTCTCGTCGATGTCGTCTTCTTCGTCCTGACTCATGCTTGTTCTTCGATGCGGATGAGTTCGTTCAGCTTGGCGGTGCGTTCGCCGGCGACGGTGCCGGTCTTGATGTAGGGGGCGGCCGCGCCCACGGCGAGGTGGGCGATCGTCGTGTCCTCGGTCTCGCCCGAGCGGTGGGAGACCACCGACTGGATGCCGTGTTTGGCCCCGAGTTCGATGGCGTCGACGGCGTCGGACAGCGTGCCGATCTGGTTGGGCTTGATGAGAATCGAGTTCGAGGAGCCCTTGTCGATGCCTTCCTGAAGGCGGTCGACGTTGGTGACGTACAGATCGTCACCGCAGATGAGCGTCCGGTCGCTGACGCGGTCGGTGAGTTCGGCGAAGGCCTCGAAGTCGTTTTCGTCGAGGGGGTCCTCGACGTAGGCCATGTCGTACTCGTCGACCATCTCGACGACGTAGTCGATCTGTTCGGCCGTCGAGCGGTTGTCCTCGCCCTCGTAGACGTACTCGCCGTCTTCGTACATCTCGGCGGCGGCCATGTCCAGGCCGAAGGAGATCTCGAAGCCGAGTTCGTCGCCGACTTCGGTAGTGGCCTGGTCGACGATCTCGAAGGCTTCGTCGTCGCCGATCGGTGGCGCCCAGGCACCCTCGTCGCCCTTGTTGGCGGGGACGCCCTTCTCTCCGAGGAGCTCGCCGATGCGAGCGTGGACCTTGGCGTTGGCGAAGACCGCCTCAGTGACGCTCGGCGCGCCTACGGGGGCCGAGAGGAACTCCTGGATGTTGGTGGCTTCCTCGGCGTGCTCGCCGCCGCCGACGACGTTGCCCAGCGGTGTCGGGAACTGATCGCCGCGGAAGGTTCCGCCCAGGTGCTGATACAGCGGTGCGCCGAGCACGTCGGCACCGGCTTTGGCGGCGGCCATGCTGATCGCGACCGCGCTGTTGGCACCGATGCCCGAGAAGTCCTCGGTTCCGTCGGCGGCGTGCAGCGCGGCGTCGACGTCGCGCTGGCTGCCAGCGTAGACCTCGCCGACCAGCCGCGGGACGGCGTGTTCGCGGGCGTTGGCAATCGCCTCGTGGGCCGGCAGTTCGATCGCCTCGTGTTCGCCCGTGCTCGCGCCGCTCGGGGCGGCTGCGCGGCCGAACCCACCACTCTCGGTGGTGACGTCGGCCTCGACGGTGGCGTTCCCTCGTGAATCCAGTACGCGTCGCAATCGGATATCGGTGATGAGTGTCATGTGTGTTGTCCTCGGTTGACGGTGAAGGGAAGGACGCCAGCGTCGTACTCCTCGGCTGCGATGAGGATCGGCTGGGTCTGGTCAGTCTCGATCAGCACCGGCGCGCCGTGGGCGATCTGCAGCGCTCGTGCACCGATGATGCGAGCCTTCTCGTAGCGGTTGTATCGCTGTGTACTCATCATTGATACGGTGCGACGACGTCGACGAGGTCCTCGTGCGAGACGAGCATCCGCCGACAGCAGTGTCGTTCGACGCCCAGCTCGTCGAGCACCTCCTCGGGATCTTCATCGCCCTCGCGGGCGCGCTCTTTGAACTCCTCCCATTCGCCGCCGATGACGTTTCCACAGGTGAAACACCTGACCGGTACCATCATATTTGAATCACCTTAGCGGTAGGACTTCTGATAGCGCGCACAGGCACCAGGTCCGCCCCACTTCTTGGGTTCGGACTGGCGCACGTCGTTGACCAGCAGCGAGCGGTCGAACTCCATGAACGCGTCGCGCAGTTCCGCGTCGTTCGTGTGCTGGACGAGCCCGCGGGCGATCGCCGTTCGGGTGGCGTCCGCCTGCCCGGTCGTGCCGCCGCCCTCGACCGTCACGTCGACGTCGACCGACTCGCGCAGGTCGTCGTCGGCGATCCGGAAGGGCTCGAGCATCTTCAGCCGTGCCAGCTCCGGTTCCACCAGCTCGACGGGTCGAGAGTTGATCCGAACCCGACCCTCTCCGTCGCTCACGGTCGCGCGAGCGACGGCGGTCTTCTTCTTGCCTGATGTGTTCGTTACCATGTTACCTTGGCTCCAAGGCTCTTTGAGAGTTCGTCCAGTTCGACGAACTTGATGTTCGACAGCCGATCCAGCGACGTGCCCTCGAGGACTTCGCCCTCATCGTCGTAGGGGTTGCCCACGTACACGCGGACGTTCTCGAAGGCTTTGCGACCCTGCTGCTCCTTGTAGGGAACCATGCCACGGATCGCGCGCTTGAAGATCCCGTCGGGCCGCTTGGGATAGGCCGGCCCCTGATCGGAGCCGATATCGCGTCGCTTCTGATACTTCGCCACGACGTCGCCCTCGCGGCCGGTGATGACGGCGCGTTCGGTGTTGACGACGGCGATCGTCTCCCCATCCATCGCGCGTTCGGCGACCTGACTCGCCACACGACCCATGATGCAATCACGGGCGTCGACGATCACGTCGGCGTCGATCGTGTCTGCTTTCATCGAATCACCCGCACGTTGGATCCGTCGGGGTTGTTCTGTACTGCCTGTTCGAGCGAGACGGTCTCGCCGACCTGTTCGATCTTTGTCTCGGCCGAGCTAGAGAAGTCGACGGCTGCGACAGTGACGTCCTTTTGCAGGACACCACTGCCGAGCACTTTGCCTGGAACGACCACGGTCTCGTCTTCCTGGGCGTACCGTTCGATACGTCCCAGGTTGACTTCTGCGTGGGTGCGCCGCGGCTTCTCCAGCCGGTCGGCAACGTCGCCCCAGACATCTCCGCCCGACTGCCGGGCGGCCGACTTCAGATCGGCAATGAGACTACTGAGTCTCGGGTTACTCTTGCTCATAACGTCCCTCCTGAAAAGTGCAGGGAGCAGGATTTGAACCTGCGGACCCCTACGGGACAGCGCCCTGAACGCTGCGCCGTTGGCCAGACTTGGCTATCCCTGCTCGCATTAGTCTGTTTTTCGTGGCCCTTCAAACCCCTTTCGGTCCGGCGGTCCGTCGCGCTCGCACCGCTGGGGGCAGCGGACGGGTGCCGTGGGGGACGAAGGGCAGTTTTCATCGTTATAGCTGTACCGCTTCTTTCAGTTCCTCGGCGCGGCCGCGGATCGAATCGATCCCCGCCTGCACGAGTGTGTCGACGTCGAAGGAGCCGTCGGTCTCGACGTCGAAGACGAACGCGTTCTCGACGTCGTGAACCTCGACCTCGCTGTCAGGGTACCGCTCGGTGAGGTCGTTGTCGAACTCCTCGGTCGGGACCAGCTCGCCGCCTTCGGTCTCAATGACGCCACGGACGATTTCGGGTTCGTCGTCGCGGAACTCGTCTCGATCGCCGACCACCTCGACGCGCTGGAGGTGCCGGTATCCGACGGCCACGCCACCCTGATGCTTGGCGTGGTCCTGACCGTAACCGAGCACGGCGTCGGCCTCCAACTCCAGACGCTGACCGTCCTTGAGATCGATGATCGGCACGTCTTCCTCGGCCGGCTGCACCATGTCGTCGCTGGAGACGAGATCGCCGGAGTAGGCTGTCTCCGGGCCCTCGACGTCGAGCGCGAGCGTGACGGTGTCGTCCTCGTCGAACTCGCCGCCGAGCGGCGTCGTCAGCGGGATCAGTCCCAGCCGGAGCGCGAGCTGCTCGTCGAACATCACCGAGGAGTTCTCGATAAACCGGACGGTATCGATGCTAAACGTGGGCACGTCGGCGATCATCGCCCGGCGGATGCCGTTGGCGAACGCCGGCGTGACTCCACGGACGAGGAACCGCGCCTCGGTGTCGTCGCGCTCGATGAACGTTACGTCGTAGTCTGCCATTGTAGATTACCCGCTGGATTTCGGACTTCGCGTACCGTCGTGTGGAATCGGCGTGACGTCCTCGATGCGGCCGATCTCCAGGCCTGCCCGGGCCAGGGCGCGAATCGTCGCCTGCGCACCCGGACCGGGGTTGGTCTGGAGGTTTCCGCCGGGGCCGCGCACGCGGACGTGAACGCCCTCGACGCCCTGTGCCTGGGCGTCCTCGGCGACGGTCTCGGCCATCTGCATCGCTGCGTAGGGCGAGGCCTCGTCGCGGTTCTGTTTGACGACCGTCCCGCCGCTGGATTTGGCGAGCGTCTCCGCGCCGGTCAGGTCGGTGATCGTGATGATCGTGTTGTTGAACGATGCGTGCACGTGGGCGATGGCCCACTTGCTGTCGTCTTCGTCTGCCATGTTATTGTTCCTCCGCGCGTTCGGGGTGGAGTTCGTCCGCGAGTGGACTGTTCTCGTCGAAGGCGATCGCGCCCTCCTCCTCGACTGCGACCTTCTTCGAGGGGGTCTGGACCCGGGCACCGTCGACGGTGACGTGTCCGTGGACGATGAACTGCCGGGCCTGATCGGGCGTGTTGCCCAGTCCCTTCCGGTAGGCGACCGTCTGGAGCCGTCGTTCGAGCACGTCGGTCACGTCCAGCCGCAGGACGTCGTCGAGCGTGTCCTGCTCGCCGAGAATGCCCAGGCGCCTGAGCCGCGTGATGAACTCGCTGGCTTCCTCGTCGCCGCTGTCCGCACGGCCGAGCAGTTCTCGGGCCTCGCGGCGATAGCCGCGCAGTTCGGACTGGGCGCGCCAGAGTTCCTCTTTGTTCTTGAGACCGTACTGGCTAACCAGCCCGGTCTCCTCACCGATCCGCTCACCCTGGTAGGGGTGGTTCGGAGTCTCGTAGAACTTGGTGTTCGATCCGAGTGCCATTATTCTTCCTCAGCTGCGGCTTCCTCAGCCTGTTCTTCTTTGATCGCTTCGACGTTGACACCGATCGTCCCCTCGGTACGGCCCGTGGACTTGGTGCGCTGGCCACGGACTTTCTGTCCGCGCTTGTGGCGGACGCCCTTGTAGGAGTCGATCATCTTCATGCGGTTGATGTCCTGACGACGCGTGAGATCGAGCTCGTTACCGATCTCGTGGGTCGTCTCACCGCTGAAGAAGTCGTTGCGATGGTTCGCGAGCCACTCCGGGACCTCGTCGGCGAACCCTTCGACCAGTTCGACGATCTCGTCGATCTGCTCTTCGTCGAGGCGGCCGAAGGTTTCCCGGCGATCGACGCCCGCCTTCTGGGCGATGATCCGAGCGGCGCGGTGGCCGATACCGTTCATGTCTGTCAGCGAACGCTCGACCGACTTGGTGCCGTCGAGGTCCGTCTGTCCGATGCGGACGAAGTACTGGAGGTCCTCGTCGTCCTCCGGCACGTCCGCGTCTGGGTCTTCTGCACTCATGTGTGGGTTGGGTGAAGCGTCGTGGCGGGGATTCGAACCCCGGAGGCTTGACGCCACATGGTTAGCAACCATGCGCCTTGGGCCGCTTGGCTACCACGACTCGCTTGCAGTGTACTCGCGCCCTCTCGGACTCGGGGGCCGGTCCCCCTGCACGATTCGTACGTGACTGCTCTGTTGTGCCGGCATATAAGCCCAACGGATCGACCGCCGCGTGTCAAAACGGATCAACCGTCGTGGGGCGCTGTCGGACGGCGGCAAACCAGCCGCCGTCGGGCGCTGCATGTCGACGGCAAACCAGCCGTCGTGGGGCGCTGCATGTCGACGGCAAACCAGCCGTCGTGGGGCGCTGCATGTCGACGGCAGATCAGCCGTCGTCTAGCGCTGGCGGACGGCGACAGTTCAGTCGTCGTCTGCCGTGACCCGGCCGTGTTCGACGACAAGCGGTTCGCCGACGTACTCGTCGTTTCGCACCCATTCGCCGTCTTCCTCGACCATGAACTCCCCGTAGTAGGGCACGCGGTCGCCGACGACCTCGTGGAACGCGGCCCGGATCTCTGCTTCGGACAGTTCGCCCATCGGATGCACACGCGGACGGTTGAGACATCCCTTCAGCGAACCGTCGTGGGTGACGCGCACGCGATGGCAGCTTTCGCAGAAATCAGCGTTTTCGACCGGATCGACGACCTCGACCATTCCCTCACCGTCGCCGTCTTCGGCACGGACGAAGTACCGCTTGCGGTCGTGCATCTCCCGGGTTTCCACGCGGTCGGCGCGGTCGTCCAACCACTCGTGGACGCGGTCGACGTCGACCGCCCACTCGGGGTGGCCCGCGATCTCGGGCATGTACTCGATGAGCTGCAACCGCAGGCCGTCGCGCTCGGCGACCCGATCGACCAGCTGCGGGACGTACTCGACAGTGCCCTCGAAGACCACCATGTTCAGCTTGACCGGGTCGAGTCCGGCCTCCAGCGCGGCGTCGACACCCTCGACGACCCGGTCGTAGGCACCGCTTTTCGTGATCTCGGCGAACGCCTCGGGATCAACCGCGTCCTGGGAGACGTTGACCCGTTCGAGGCCGGCTTCCACCAGCCCTTCGGCACGACCCGGCAGGAAGGAACCGTTCGTCGTCAGCGAGACCTCCATGCCATCGGGCGCACGCCGGACGATCTCTTCGAGGTCCTCCCGCAACATCGGCTCGCCGCCGGTGAGCTTGACGGCCTCGACGTCCAGATCGGCGGCGACCGACAGCACGCGGACGACCTCGTCGGTAGTCATTTCCTCGTCCCGTGGTGCCATCGGTCCGCGGGTATCGCCCAGCCCCTCGTTGTGGCAGTACACGCAGTCGAAGTTACACCGGTCGGTCAGCGACATCCGGATCTCGGTCAGCTCGCGGCCGAACCCGTCGACGAGCATTACTCCTGTAGGTGTTCTCGGACGAGCGATTTAACTCCGCCGCCCAACGGGGCTTCGACGTAACTCCTATCGATTACCGTCACGACGAGCGGTCGTTGTCACAACCCTTATCGACAGTCCGGCGCCAACTCCGTGGCATGGACGAACAGGAGATACGCGATCGGCTCGCAACCGTCGAGGACCCGGATCTCGGCGACGACATCGTCTCACTGGGACTGGTCAACGACATTACGATCGATGACGACAGCGTCACGATCGACCTCGCACTCGGTGCGCCGTACTCGCCAACGGAGACGGCGATTGCCGAGAACGTCCGCGAGGCGCTCGCCGACCTCGACATGGAAGTCGAGTTGTCCGCGTCGATCGACCGTGGGCTCGAGCCCCACGAGCAGGTACTGCCGAACGTGACGAACATCATCGCCGTCGCCTCCGGGAAAGGTGGCGTCGGCAAGAGCACCGTCGCGGTCAACCTGGCTGCAGGACTGTCCGACCTCGGTGCCGACGTGGGCCTGTTCGACGCCGACATCTACGGTCCGAACGTCCCGCGGATGCTGGGCTCGGACGAGCGGCCCGAAGCGACCCCCGACGAGCAGATCATCCCGCCCGAAAAGCACGGCCTGAAGCTGATGAGCATCGATCTACTGATGGGCGAAGACGCGCCCGTGATCTGGCGCGGCCCGATGGTCGACAAGGTGCTCACGCAGCTGTGGGAGGACGTCCAGTGGGGCGATCTCGATTACATGGTCGTCGACCTGCCGCCGGGGACCGGCGACACCCAGCTGACGCTGCTGCAGACCGTTCCCGTCGCCGGGGCTGTCATCGTCACGACGCCACAGGAGGTCGCACTCGACGACGCCCGGAAAGGACTGGAGATGTTCGGCAAACACGAGACGCCCGTCCTGGGCATCGTCGAGAACATGAGTTCGTTCAAGTGTCCCGACTGTGGCTCCGAGCACGCGATTTTCGGCGACGGCGGCGGGGAAGCGTTCGCCGAGGAGATGTCGATGCCGTTCCTCGGACGGATCCCGCTCGATCCGGCGATCCGCGAGCGCGGCGACGCGGGCGAGCCGATTGTCTTCGGTGAGGGCGAGACCGCCGGCGCGTTCCGGTCGTTCGTCGAGAAGACCGCGAACAATCAGGGCTTCGTCAACCGGCGGCGCGCGTCCGAGAAGTAAGAGAAATCCGACAGTTCTAGCGTTCTTGCCGGAGCCGGTCGACGACGAACGACCGGTCCAGTTTCGCCAGGAACGGCCCGAGCTTGGGCCCTTCTTCGAGGTCGAAAAAGAGTCGATAGCCGGCGGCGAACAGATCGGCTACCTCGACGCCGTGGCGGTCGGCGGCCTCGTAGATCTCGGCCTGGATATCTTCGCCGTCGCCACCCGACTGGACGACGTCGGCCACGTCTTCCAGAGCCTCGGCGGTCGCCGTGTCGAACTCGACGTCGGGGATCGATTCGCGCTTGAGTTCGTAGTTGAACTCGTTGTCCGTCCGGCGGGCCCACTCGCGGGCGCGCTCGACCCGCGACAGCGCCTTCTCGACGGCCCAGTCGGGGGCGTCGTCGGGAATATGCCCCTCACGGCGCGCGATCTCCTCGCGGAGGTCGGGGTCGTCGGTCATCCCGAGTACCGCGGCGAACGTATAGGGGATGCGGATCCGCTCGGGCCGGGGCTCTTCGAGTAGCGGATACGCGCGCTCGGCGAGCTCGGCCTCCTGTTCGGCGAGTTCTGCGGCTCGATCGCCGTCCGTCTCGACCTCTCCGAAATAGAGCTGCTCGAAGCGGTCGAACTCGTCGACCAGCTGATCGAGACCGTCGATCGAGAAGTCCCGCGCTGTCGTCGGATCCTTGAGGAAGAAATACCGGAGTACCTCCGGCTCTAGCAGTTCCAGGACCTCTTCGACGGTGACGATGTTGCCCGAGGAGGAAGAGAGCGCCTCGCCGTCGAGAGTGAACCACTCGTAGACCATCGGCACCGGTGGCTCGGTGTCGAAGACGTTCCGGGCGATGTCCTCGCCGGAGGGCCAGGACCCCTCGGCGTGGTCCTTGCCGAAGGGCTCGAAGTCGACGCCGAGCACGTCCCACTGGGCGGGCCACTCGAAGCGCCAGGGGAGTTTCCCCTCACGAAGCGAGGCCGTCCCCTCGTGGCCACACCCCTCGATCGTCTCGTCGCCGGCCTCGACGTCCGCACAGACGTACTCGATCTCGCCGGCGTCGAGGTCGACGTTCGTGATCTCTTCTGTGAGATGTCCACACGCTTCACACTGTGCCTGGAACGGAACGTAGTCCTCGTCAATCTTCGCCTGGTACTCGCCGAGCACCTCGCGTGCGCGGTCCTGGTTCGCGAGGACGTGTTCGATGGCGTCGTCGAACGCTCCCGACTCGTAGAGTTCCGTGTTCGAGACGAACTCGATCGGGACGCCCAGTCGCTCTGCGTCCTGTTCGAGAATCTTCGTGAAGTGTGCTCCATACGAGTCACAGCAACCGAACGGATCGGGGATGTCGGTGTATGGCTTGCCGAGGTTCCGGCCGAGTGCCCCGGCGTCGACTTCGCCGAGCCCGACGATGTTCCCGTCCAGATCCGCGAGTCGTCGCGGGAGCTTGCGCAGACGATCCCGGTCGTCGCTGGTGAACACCTGCCGGACCTCGTGACCGCGCTCGCGCAGGACCTCGGCGACGAAATACCCGCGCATAATCTCGTTGACGTGCCCCAGGTGGGGAACGCCCGACGGGGAGACGCCGCCCTTGATCACGATCGGTTCGTCGGGGTCGCGCGACTCGATCGCGTCGGCCACGGCGTCGGCCCAGAAGACCCGATCGCTCGATCGACCGACTTCGTAGGGATCGAGTTCAGTCATGGTCCGGTGTGATTCGGGTTCCCTCGAAGTCGTCGTCCAGAACGGCCCGACCGACCGACCCGGGGTCCGTCCCGTCGAGTACGATGGCTTCGATCCCCGAGCGCTCGATCACCTTCGCTGCGAGCAGGTCGATCGGGGCGTTCGACCCGGCGGAGCCGAGCGACTCGCCGCGGGCGACCAGTTCGACCAGTTCGCCCGCGGTCATCTCCTCGTAGCGCTCGGCGTCGGGGTCCTCGTTCGGATCGGCGTCGAAGACGCCGGGGACGGAGGTCGCGAACACGAGCTGGTCGGCGTCGACGTATTCGGCGAGGGCCGCGGACACGGCGTCGGTCGTCTGGGCCGGCACGACCCCACCCATCACGACCACGCGATCCCGGTGGAGCGACTCGGCTGCTTCCTCGTAGTTCGTCGGCACTGTTGGCGATGCGAGATCCTCGTCCAGCGCCGCCAGCAGGAGACGGGCGTTCAGCCGCGTCGTGTCGATCCCGAGCTGGTCGAGTTCGCCCTCGTTGGCACCCAGCGATCGGGCCGCGCCGATGTACTCCCGGGCGGTCGGACCGCCGCCGACGACGACCCCGAGGTCGTGGCCCGCTGCCGCCAGCGATTCGACGACGTCGGCGTACTCCGCCACCCGCCCGGCGTCCAGATCCGGTACGAGCACGCTCCCGCCGATAGAGACGACTGTTTTCATTGGATCGGCGTAGCCGCGATGCGCTCTTAAGTATTGTCAAGCAGTCTCTGGACGTGCTCCCGTCTCGTGTCACCGAACACCACGGGAGGACATCGACGGCTGGCTGCAGCATGACCGCTACTGTCAAACCGTCGGCCCTCCTCTGGGAGCACATGCACGTACTGGGTGTCGTCGGCTACTCCGACACCGGGAAGACGACGCTGCTGGAGCGACTGGCCGAGCGACTGGCCGAACGCGGGCGCGTGGCGACGATCAAGCACCTCCACGAGTTCGACATCGACGTCGAGGGCAAAGACACTGATCGCCACCGCGCGGCCGGCGCTGACCGGACTTACGGGATAACCGACGACGGCGAGTGGTTCGCGACAGGGTCGGACCGGACGCTCCGGGACGCCCTCGAGGACGTCGCTCCGGAGTTCGACTACGCGCTCGTCGAGGGGTTCAGCGGGGCCGCGATCCCGCAGGTCGTCATCGGCGAGCGCGACCACGCCGGCGACGCGATCGCGACCGCGCCGGAGGCCGACGCGGTCGACGTCGACGACGTCGTCGACGCGCTTGAACAGACGGAGCCGTTCGAGACGCTCGAATCGCTCGTCTGGCGCGTCAAAGACGATCCCGCCGCTGAACGCGCCGGAGCGATCGCGACGTTTACCGGGCAGGTCCGGGCGAAAGACGGCCCCGAAGACGACCGTACCGAACACCTGGCCTTCGAGAAGTACGAGGGAGTCGCCGAGCAGCGACTTGCGGGTATCGAGCAGGACCTCGAATCCAGGGACAGCGTGCTGTCGGTTGAACTTCACCACCGGACCGGCACGATCGAGGCCGGAGAGGACATCGTTTTCGTCGTCGTGCTCGCAGGCCACCGCACGGAGGCGTTCGAGGCCGTTTCCGACGGGATCGACCGTCTCAAAGAGGACGTCCCGATCTTCAAGAAAGAAATCACCGTTGAGGACTCCTTCTGGGTACACGAGCGGTAATACCGGTTTTCGATTTTGCGAACACGGGGGTTTTCGGGTACTTCAGCCCGCGATCGTATGACGATAAAATCACAATAGGATGAAGATCAGAAACGCTAATGTGCTGTTTTAAAATGTCTCGGGGGTTTTGAGAGTGTTTTAAAACGTCCGGGAGATACCGGCCTGCGCTAAAATCGGCCGAACTCCATCAAAGCTTCCTGCGCTTATATGCACCCACAGACGATACGGGATGTTGAGGCGATTTCAAATGAGTGCGACGACACAGCCCTCCCCTGACAGTGCTGAGCCGGAGTCGACGGCGTCCAAAGAGGAACGTCTCCGGTCGTATCTTCGCGAGAAGGTGACCGAGAACGGCGAACTCTACTTCAAGAGCAAATTCATCGCCGACGAGGTCGGTCTCTCGCCGAAAGAGATCGGCGCGCTGATGGTCAAGCTCAAAGAGTCGGCGAGCGACATCGAAGTCGAAAAGTGGTCCTACACGAGCGCAACGACCTGGCGGATCGAGCCAGCCTGATGGATACGGATCGCTGTACGTCCCCTCCGCATCGACCGCCCAATGGCGGTCGGAGCGGTAAATCGCTACAGCAACCCGTCTGACATTGTGTCCCCGCGGCTGTCGCTCCTGCGGTATTCGCCGTTTCGAACCGTCGATATTTTATGAACCACTCCCCTGTCGATAGACAGGAATGTCGACGGTGCCGCCAGCGGACGCCCCGACGGCGGAGGACCTCGCGCCGGTCTTCGAGGTACTCGAGGTGCGCCACGAGGACGACCGGATACTCTACGTCGGCCGTCCGCGCGCACCGCTATCGACCGTCGAATCGGAGCTCGCACCGCTGTTTTACGAGCGCGGCTTCGACCTGCAGTTGACGGCCCGCTCGGGGGACGGGAACCCCGAGCACGTCCTGGTCGTCAGCGAGCGCTCGATCGGGATCGACGGCGTCCCTTGGAAGAACCTCGCCCTCGCGCTCGCGACGGTGCTGACGACGCTGTACGCGGGGACAGTCTGGTATCACGTGGACGTGACTGCCGACCCGCTGAACCTGTTGCGAGCCTGGCCGTTCTCGCTCGGGATCCTTACGATCCTGGGCGTCCACGAGTTCGGTCACTACCTCACCAGCCGGATTCACCGCGTCGACGCCAGTCTGCCGTATTTCATTCCGATCCCGCCCCCGTTCGGAACCGCCGGCGCGATCATTCGGATGCGTGGCCGGATCCCGAACCGGAAGGCGTTGCTCGACATCGGTGCCTCCGGCCCGCTTGCGGGCATCGTCGCGACCGTCGTCGTGACGGTGATCGGACTCTCCCTCGACCCGATCACGGTCCCCCGGTCGGTCGCGACGAGCGACGCCGCCCGGATCGAGTTCGCCGAGCCGCTGTTGTTGCGCGGGCTGGCGTGGCTGACCGGCCAGCCGATGTCGTACGCCGACCCGACGAAACAGCTCCATCCGCTGGTGTTCGCCGGTTGGCTCGGCATGCTGGTAACCTTTCTCAACCTCCTGCCGGTCGGACAACTCGACGGCGGACACGTCCTGCGAGCGCTGATGGGTCCACGCCAGGAGACCGTCGCTGCCGCGGTTCCGGCCGTGCTGTTCGGATTCGCCGGTGTGTTGCTGCTGGTCGGCGACGTCTCCGTCGAGGTCGGGATCTGGGTCGTCTGGGGCGTGTTCACGACGGTGCTGGCGTTTTTCGGCCCGGCGACCCCGATACGGGAGGAGCCACTCGACCGCAAACGGCAGGCGGTCGGTCTGCTCACGTTCGTTGTCGGGGTCCTCTGTTTCATGCCGGTGCCGTTCCGGATCATCGTCTGAGGTGACCGACGTTCGTCCACAGAGCGGAAATCGCTGTCGGAGCGTCACCCCTGATGGGTGTATCCGCGATCCGGCATCGGTTCCCCGTCGAGCGTAATTCCCTCCTCGACGACAGTGCCGATGCGGGTTAGCGGCGTCGGTGTCGCCGATTTCGCCTTCGGGAGGTGAGGTTCGGGGATCGTACAGACGAGTTCGAAATCCTCGCCGAAGAACGCACCGAGTTCGAGTCGTTCGTCCGGGCCGGCGACCGAATCGACGACGTCGTCGACGGGCAGCGGCGTTTCGACGGCCATGCCACAGGCGCTCGCCTCGGCGAGCTGGTGGAGCGAGCGGGCGAGTCCGTCGCTGGAATCCATCATCGCGCTGGCGTAAGGTGCCAGCGCGCGCCCTGCCTCGATCCGCGGCTCGAAGCGAAAGAGCTCGTTCGCCCGCTCGAGTTCGCCGCGTTCGAACAGCCTGACGGCCCCGGCGCTGCGTCCGAGCGTCCCCGTGACGCAGATCGCGTCGCCGGGCCGAGCCCCAGACCGCAATACGGGGTCGTCAGTCCGGCCGACGGCGGCCGTCGAGACGGTAAATTCCTCGTGGCTGTCGAGATCGCCGCCGACGTACTCGCTCCCGGCCCCCTCACAGACGTCGCGAGCACCGTCGACGAACGCCAGGATCTCCGCCTGCTCGAAGACGGGTGCACCGTAGACTGCGACGGCCGCCGTCGGTTCGGCCCCCATCGCGGCCACGTCCGACAGGGAGGCGCCAACGGCCCGCCAGCCCGCCGTGTATCGGGTCGTTCCCGGCGGGAAGTCGGTCGTCTCGTGCAGCATGTCGATCGTCACGACCAGCCCGTCGATCACGGCCGCGTCGTCGCCCGCGCGTGGGAGGCGATCGGCGAGCAAGCCCAGCATCGTCCGCTCGTCCATACACCCGGTTGAGTGTCGAGTGGCAAAAGCACCGGCGGTCGGGACCTCGATCCGGAGAGTTAAAGCCGCCGTCGGGCGTGCACCCGGTAATGAACGGCGACCGGTGGGTGACGGTGTTGCTGTTCGTCGTAGCGCTTGCAGTCTTGGGCGCGCTCGTCTGGGTCGCCGGGGTCGAGGAGACGCTTGCCGCACTCGGACGTGCCCGCCTGTCGCTCGTTGCGGTCGTCGTCGCCCTCACGGTCGTGTGGCTCGTCTCCTGGGGGCTGTCGCTGCACGTCGTCCTGCGTGCGCTCGGCGCGCCGGTGTCCGTCCCCAGGGCCGTGCTGGTGTTCACGGCAGCCATGTTCTCGAACAACATCACCCCGTTCGGGCAGGCCGGCGGAGAGCCGGTCAGCGCGCTTCTCATCTCCGAGGCAGCCGACAGCGAGTACGAGACCGGGCTCGCGGCGATCGCCAGCGTCGACACGCTCCATTTCGTCCCGTCGATCGGGATGGCGCTGATCGGGATCGGGCTGTTCGGGATGGAGGCGGTTGCGACTTCACGCGACCTGTATCTGTCCGTCGCGGTCCTGGTCGGCCTGTTCGTGCTCGTCATCGGTGCCGCTGTCCTGGTCTATCATTACCACCACCGGATCGAACAGATGCTCGCGACTGCCGTCACCCCGATCGTCCGCGCCGTCTCGCGGATGGTCCCCGGCCGGACACCGCCGGGGACACAGGCCGTCGAAAACCGGATCGGCAACTTCTTCGAATCGATCGACCGCATCGGCACCGACAGGCGGGCACTCGCACTCGCCGGTGGGTTTTCGACGGTCGGCTGGTTCACGCTCGGAGTAGCGCTGTGGACAGCAGCGATCTCGGTCGGTGCGTCGATTCCGCTGGCCGCCGCACTGGTCGCCGTCCCGATCGGCTCGATCGCCGGGGCGACGCCGCTTCCTGGCGGCTCCGGTGCGATCGAAACTGCGTTCGCCGCCATTCTTGTGTCGCTCACGACGGTTTCTAACGGGGGTGCCGTCGCCGCCGTACTCGTTTATCGGCTCGCGACGTACTGGCTTCCGACGATCGCCGGCGGCCTCGTCGCGGCCGCGCTCGGCGCAAAAAGCGCACAGGTTCAGTCCTAGCTCCGGGACGGCGAACGTCCCCTGCTCGCCACGGCCGCGAGTACGCCACCGAGGCCGGCGAAGACGATCGGGTACGCGATCCCGGCGAGGATCAGAGCGGCGAGGAAGTCCGGGCCGGCGGTCGCCCCGGCCGTCGTCACTTCGACCGCGATCGCCGTCACGGCCGCCGCGAGTGCGTATCCGGGGAGCGCCATCAGGCCGGACAGCCCGCCCCCGGAGACGTCGGTGTCTCCGTTCGCCATCCCGAGCAGGAAGCCACCGATCAGCAGCGTCCCGGCGGGGACCAGATACAGCAGGACGGTGAACCCGTTCTCGCCGCCGACGTACGACGCCGTTCGGCTACCGAGGACCGGCAGTCCCTGGAAGACGGTCTCGACGAAGTGTGCGTTGAAGAACACCCAGCCGACGAGTTCGAACGTGGCGGGCTCGCCGTCGAGCGCCTCGATGAGACGGTTGAGCCCCGAATCCCTGACGTCCGGGGCGACGACCAGATACGTGAGGATATAGCCCACGATCCAGGCCAGCGCGCCCGTGACGAACCCGATGATGGGCGACGGGTGGGACGACTGCGCCGTCGGAGCCGACGATCGGGCCGCCATCTAGCTCCCTCCGCCAGATACTTTCTCGGCGAACAGGTCCGCGGCTGGATCGAGCGAGGCGTACAGCCGGACAGAAATCGCCAGTAGCGATCCCAGTGCCGCCAGCAAGAACGCCATGTCGTAGATCCACAGGAGGCCGCCGAACAGCCCGGCGAAAAGCGGCGAAAGTCCCCAGTGGGTGATCAGTACGGCAGCGAGAACGACCAGCCAGTAGCCGATCGACGCCGCGTTCGCTGTCAGTTCTCCCCGGACTCTTGTCGCGACGAGCGTCGCCAGTCCAGAGGCCGTATAGACCAGCACGCCCGCGACAACGAGTCCGGCGATCGCACGGGCGAGCGCCTCGACGGAGACGTCTGTCCCCGGCAGTAACCGGTCGATACCCGGAAGCAGCGTCACGAGCGCCAGGACGAACACCGTCGCGACGGCACCGAACAGGAGCTTGCCGATAGAGCGTGCGGTTTCGCGGCTCGGTTCGAATCTGTCTTTCTCGAATGCGGGAACCATGTCTGCACCCGAGCGATCGGTCCCCAGGGACAAGTATCGGTGCGATACTCAATCCGGATTAACTCGAATTGCTCGCTCGTCGTCGGTGGGTTTTACGTCGTCGGGGACGGAGGCACTTCGTATGGACGACCAGCTTACGGCGCTCGAAACGGCGTTCGAAGACAGCGGCTACGACGTGATCGATGTCGCGCGAAACCGCAACCAGATCCGGATCGTCCTCGGCGAGGACCGGGCCGACGCGGAGCAGCTACGCTCGATCCCGGCCGAGGTCTTCGACGACGCTGATCTCCTCGGTGTGAACGTCACGACCGAATCGGTCGAGGGACAGGACGGAATGAATACCGTCGTCACTTGCCGCGTCCGGTAGCACTTCGTGCCGCGTCCGGTAAGCAGGCACGGGACTCTCGAAAGCAGCGACGACAATCAGCGAGGCGTCTCTAGTTCGAGACGCACCGTCTCGCCGTCGACCTCGGTATCGTAGCGGTGCAGTTCCAGCGGGTCGTCGGATTCCGCGACCGTGATCATCAGTGCGCCGTCCTGTGCGACGTCCCTCGTCTCGGGCGGGATCGCTGTCCGTCTCGGGCTCCGTCGGGACATGTGGGCGTGTTCCGAACAACTGAGAGAGCGGGAAAGGGATATTTTATCACCACTGATATTCTTCCCGGAGGCAGACTTGCCCGGAAGACACCGGACGGCGAGTTGCCCTCATCCAAAGATGGCCGTTCAGGAACACTCCGAAGAGCGAACGACGAAAGCGGTCCTCGAGATCTGCCCGAGCGAGCAGTGTCCACTCACTACAACTGGCGAGGACGTGATCGACGCGCAGATGCTGATCGCCAACGACGTCTGCCACTGCGAGTTCGCCGTCGAAACGACCGGCGACATCGCCGTCGAGCACTCGAGCCAGAACCATTCCGATCCCTGTAGCTGTCACGTGTTCGCGGAGTTCGACTGCGTGCCCACGATCGTCGGCGTCGAGCCGGATGGCATCGTGGTCAGTGTCTATCTCCCCGGCCACGACGTCATCTGGGAGCTCGTCACCGCCCTCAAAGAGGTCTCCGAACGGGTCGTCCTCCGGAAGATCATCGAGGAGCAGGGCACCACCGCCGAACGGACGCGCACGGTCGATCTGGAGACGATGACGGACAAACAGCGACGAGCACTCGAACTCGCCGTCGAGCACCGCTACTACGACCAGCCGAGCGAGGTCTCTCTGTCGGAGATCGCCTCGGAACTGGACATCTCCAAACAGGCACTGTCACAGCGACTCGCCACCGCCGAGCGACGAGTCTTCACTCAGCTGTTTCCGGACTGATCCGGGATCATCTTCCGGCCTGACACTTCTTTATCGAGGGTGCCACAATCCCGATCGCTGACCCGACTTGTCGCCGGACATGGCTGTTCCTGCGTCGGTATTTCCGGCTGTAAACGTCGACGTGCTGCCGATAGCATATAAACCCTTGCTCAGTCAAGAGCAATGTGGAAACGCCCTCATGTATTCTTTACTCCTATGTCTGAGTTGCCAGTAAAGAAATCGCGCGACGAACACCGAGGCGGCGCTTCCGAGTACGACCTGGAGCTCGGGCGTCGGATGGGCGAAGACGCCCGCCGAGTCGCCGCCGGAGAGATGACACAGTCGGAGTTCTACGCGAAGTACCACGAGGACGTCCTCGAAGAGTTCGGGGAAGACGAACGCGATCCCGGCTTGGAAGGGGAGGGTATCGATGGGTAGCCAGGATCTGACTGTCTCCCGCCGAACGTTCCTCAAGGGGAGCGCAGCCGGGGCGATCGGCGCGGCAGCCGGTTGCCTCGGTCGGTCGGCGGAGTCAGGTGACGTCACTTCACAGGGCGAGCGCAGCGTCGTCCACGGGAACTGCTGGATCTGTCGTGCGGAGTGTGGCCAGGAGATCACCGTCGAAGACGGACGGGCGATCGATCTCACGGGCGTGGACGGACACCCGAAAGCCAGTGCAGGCCCCGACCGAGAGGGCACGCTGTGCTCGAAGGGGATGGCCCAACTCGAGAAGACCTACAACCCGAACCGGATCACTCAGCCCCACATCCGCGAGGACGGCGAACTCCGGGCGGCCTCCTGGGAGGAAGCGCTCTCGTACGCCGCCGACGAACTCGAGACGTTCGCGGAGGAACACGGCTCCGAGAAGCTACTGCGCTACCAGGGATACCCGCTCGCGAAACACCCCTGGCACGATCTGTTCTTCAAGAACCTCTACGGCGCGCCGCTGAAGGTGGGTCGCAAGACCACCTGTCACGGGCCGTTCTCGACGTCCTGGGAGTGGATGTCCGGCTACGGTCGGGAGTGGCCCGACTGGCAGAACTCCGAGTACATCATCGCCTGGGGTCGCAACGTGATGGAGTGTTTCCGCGGTCAGTGGGAGCCCAAAGGCGTCATGGACGCCAAGGAGAACAATGACGCGACGGTCGTCGCTATCGATCCACGCTACACCAAGACCGCCCAGAAAGCCGATAAGTGGATCCCGATCGAGCCCCGGACCGACGGCGCGCTGGCGCTAGCGATGGGTCACGTCATCATTGAGGAAGAACTGTACGACGAGGCGTTCGTCGAGGAGTGGACCCACGGTTTCGAGGCCTACAGGGAGGCCGTCGCGGACAAGACCCCCGAGTGGGCCGCGGAGATCACCGGTGTCGACGCCGGCGAGATCCGCGAGATCGCGATCGGGTTCGCGACGGCGGCCCCGAGCGCGGTCGCGTTCCCGTGGACCGGGCTGGCTTACCAGGCGAACGGGTTCAAGAACTGCCAGAACGTCCATGCGCTGAACGGGCTCGTCGGCAACATCGACCGCCCCGGCGGCACGCGCCAGTGGTCGAAGGGCTTCAGCCTGGCCGACCCTCACGAGAAGCAGGGCATCGACGTCCCCGCGAACTACGAGGACAAGCCGACGCCGGACTACGACGACTACCCGTTCCAGAAACACGGGATCCGCGACGTCTCTCACAACCTCGTCCCCAAAGCGGTCGAACGCGGCGACATCAAGGGTTTCGTCAACAACTGGTCGTCACCGCCGAAAAGCGGCAACACCGACGAGTGGCTGCAGGCGCTCGACGACATGGACCTGGTCATCACCGTCGACGCGTTCTGGGACGCCGTCAGCAAGCGCGCCGACGTCGTCTTCCCGGGCGCGTCCCAGCTCGAACAGCCGTTCCTCAAGGGCGGTGGCGACAGTTCCTACAGCACGAGCGGCTGGGTAACCGCCTCCAGGCCCGCGATCGACCTGATCGGCGACTGCAAGCCGGACTACCAGGTCTACAAGCTGCTCGCCGAGGAGATGGGCTGGGGCGAGTACTTCCCCTGGGAGAGCGGTGCCGAGTACTGGGACGAGCAACTGGACGCCATCGACATGTCCTTCGACGAACTCGCCGATCAGAGCTACGCGATCGTCTCGGAGGTCGGCTACGAGCAGTGGAAAGACGGCGGGTTCGACACCGAGAACGGGCTGTTCAACTTCGATCTCGACGTCAAAGACGAGTACGCCGAACTCGCCGCGGAGATGGGTGCGAGCACGGCTCCGGAGTGGCAGCCCCCGGACGACAAACACTACGGTGAGACGACCGACGACGACTATCCGCTGTTGTTCACGGACGTGTTCGTCGAGCAGCTCAGCCGCGGCCACTGTCAGGCCCTCGAACGTTCCGTCGCGGCCTATCAGGAACGCTACGACGTCGAGGACTGGGACTACGACGGGAACGTGTTGCACATCAACCCGGTGGACGCGGGCGAGCGCGGCATCCGGACCGGCGACATGGTCCGCGTCGAGTCGGCCGACGATTCGATCGAACTGATGGCCCACGTCTACGAGGGTGCCCGTCCCGGGTGGGTCGCCACTGTCAACGGGTTCGGCGAAACGTCTTCGCACCCCGATGGGGCGGGTGCAAACAGTATGAAACTCAACAAAGAACGCCACGTCGAACCGGTAACGGGAATGACCGCACGGAATCACCCTGTCGAAGTCTCCAGGGTCGGAGGTGAGAACTGATGAGCGAAGAGTGGACCTTCTATTTCGATCCGAACAGCTGTATCGGCTGTCACGCCTGCTCGGTCGCCTGTGACGTCCGGAACGATCGGGAGAACGCCGACGACAACTGGCGAACGGTCAAACACGAGGGGACCGGCGAGTTCCCCGACTACGAGGAGACGACCGTGTCCATCTCGTGTATGCACTGCGGGAACGCACCCTGCGAGAAGGTGTGTCCGACGGGCGCGATCACCAAGCGCGACGCCGACGGTATCGTGACGGTCGACCAGGACAAGTGTATCAGCTGTCACTACTGTGGCTGGGCCTGTCCGTACGGGGCCCCGACGTTCGACGGCGAGAAGATGTCGAAGTGTCACCTCTGTCTCGGCGAGGGCGCAGGCGACGGTGCCGGGAAGCCGCCACGCGAGCGACCGAAGGCGGGCGGCACTACGCCCGCCTGCGTCGACAACTGCGTCACTGACGCGCTCCACGCCGGGCCCGTCTCGGAGATGATGGAACTCGCGTCGGACGCGGCCGTCCGGAAGTTCACACAGAACGACCGGCAGCTGATCGTCGAACCGACCGAGGAGGTCGACCCGGAGACGCTCGGTGACTGAGACCTATGCCAGACAGCGATACTATCCGGTCACAGCTCGTCGAAGCCGATCGGTGGCGGAGTCTGACAGCCGTGGTCGCCGCTGCCATCGGGACGGCGGCGGTGCTGGTGGCGTTCGACCAGCTTCCCGAGATCGTCAACGGCTGGGAGCCGATCGTCGGCGGCCACGTGACCCGGGAGACGGCTTACGACCAGTTCAACGCGATCTGGCTGGCGGTTCGAGCCGTCATGGGTCTGTACATCTCGTTCGTGTTCTTCGTCATCGCTGGCCAGTTGCTTGGCCACTGGCGCCGGTATGTGGTCGAAGGAGGTGAACCATGACGGCCCGGGCGACCGACACGGGCAGGGGCGTCATCGAGCGGTTCAACAGCGTCCAGGTCTACGTCCACGCTCTGCTGGCGATCAGCATCTTCCTGCTGTGGCTGACGGGACTGCCGATGACGTTCTACGAACCGCTCGGATGGCTCATCGATCTGTTCGGCCACTCGAACGTGGTCCTGATCCACGTCGTGGCTGGCGTCGGGTTGATCGCCGTCATGATATACTATGCCGTGTACATGGCACTCGGGCTGACGACCGGCAACACGACCCTTCGGCACGTCATGTTCGGCCTCGACGACGTCCGCGAGGTCCTCCAGCAACTGCAGTGGCTCGCCGGACTCGGCGCAGAGCCCGAATCGGGGAAGTACACGTTCCTGCAGAAGGCCGAGATCTGGATCATCGCCTTCGAGGTCGGCGTGATGATCGTCACCGGACTGGTCATGTGGTACATCGGCGTGCTCGCGTCGACGTCGCCCAACCTGGTGATGCTGATCGTCCGGGACGTCCACGCGATCGTCGCCGTGACGATGCTGATGGGCGTGACGTTCCACCTGTTCATGACCCACGTCAAGGAGTTCCCGATGGACCGGTCGATGTTCGACGGGACCGTCGGGATCGGCCAGGCGTGCCGGGAGTGGCAGTCCTGGGCCCGAGAGGAGATCGGCGCGTCGAGAGTGCCCTGCGAGGAACGGACCCACTCGTCGGTTCTGACGACGGGGATGATCGTCACCGTACTGCTGTTCGCTATCATCTGGACCGGGGTCATCCTCCAGTACGTCCTCTCACCGCTGCCGACCGGCCCGAGCCTGAGCCAGCACATCGCACCGAACGCGCTGCCGGGCGGGACGCTGGGACTCGTGTACTTCCTCGGGTTGAACCTCGCCGCGCTGGTCTGTATCGGCAGCGTCGTCGCGATCGGCTACGGGATCTACTCCCGATACGGCCGGACACAGCCTGCCTGACCGCCCACACAATGATGAACCAAGACACGCACGGCACGGCGGAGCTGGCACAGTTGTACTCGCTGCTATCGGAGTGTCTGAAACACCCGGACGAGGCGTTCTACGAGGACGTCGCGGCGGGTCGTTTCGACGCCGAACGCGAGCAGTTGACCTCGGCGCTCGGACTCGACGCCGACGCGGCCCCCTCGGCCGAGCACCTGCCGGACAGTCGGGCGGCCCTGGACAACCAGTACATCTCGCTGTTCGAGGCCTTCGAGACGCCCTACGCGCCGCCGATCGAATCGCCCTACAAGGAGTGGCACGAGGGCGCCGGCAGCGACGGACTGCTCGGGGGACCGCCCGCCGACGACATGCGCCGGAAGTACGCGGCGCTCGACGCCTCGCCTCCGGTCGCCTACCAGCCCGACCACCTGGCGCTGCTGCTAGAGTACGCCTCGCTGCTGGTCGAGAGCGCCGATCGAGACGTCTACGCGACGTTCGTCGACGAACACCTGGACTGGCTACCGGCGTTCCGTCACCGTGTCGAAGACGCTGCCGCCGACGCGCCGTTCTACCGTCGCAGCGTCGCGCTGGTCTGTGACGCCGTCGCTGCCGAGCGGGATCGCCTGGGCGTGACCGAACCCGATTCGGCGACTATCGCGACGATGCTCGAGCGCGTCGAACAGGGAACCGCAGGCATCGACGAGGAAAAAGAGTTCAGAGGGTGACAGCGACAGACGCGCGTCCACCGCGCAGTCGCCCGGTCTCGTTTTCGGCAGTACTACCGGCGGTCGAAGCCGTCAGGCTGCGTCTCGTCTTCGTTGCGGATTCGTGTCGTCTTCGTTGCGGATTCGTGTCGTCTTCGTTGCGGATTCGTGTCGTCTTCACCGCGGGCTCGCTTCGCGTCCCACGCGACGATCGTCCGCGTGAGCCGCGAGAGAGCCGCGAAGACTCCCTCTGCGCGGTCCTGGCCAGCGACAGCCTCGTCGAAGGCGTCGAGCCAGCCCATCGCCGCGAGCGTCTCGCGTTCGATCTCCTGGAGCGCGTCCCCCGCTGCGTCGTCGGCGTCCGCTCGTGCCGCTGCGAGCGTGGATAGAAACGACAGCTGCGCGGCGACGTGATCCGGGATGCCGTCGCCCCGTTCGGGCGTGAAGCCGAGTCGTTCGTAGCGACGGGCCATCCGCGCGGCGGGGTCGCCGTACAGTTCGCCCGCGCTCCCGGCCTCGTGGAACGCCGAGTCGGACTCGAACTCGTGACTCGGCTCGTCGGCGTGTGCCGAGGCAAACGGCGGCACGTAGTGCGGACCGGGCACGACGAAGAGGTTGTCGTAGCCGATCGACAGTGCCTCCGGATCGGGGTCGTCGGCCACCAGCGGGTCGACCTCGACCGCGACCGGCAGTACCGACGCCAACTCGTGAAAGGAGCCGTCGGCCATCGCCTCAGCCAGCGTCTCGATGTCGCCGTCGAACGCCGACGCGAGCAACTCGTAGACCGCGGCGCGGGCCCGCGTGAAGGCGACGTCCGGCCCGGCTCCGTCGGATGCAGTTGCGGCCATCTCAGTCCCTCCGGCGGACCTCGACGAAGGCGTCGTACTGGGCGTTGCTCCCGCCGACGGGGTCGCTCATCCCGATGTCGCCGAGGTCGTTGTCCAGCGGCTGGAGGTGGTTGATCGCGAAACCGGCGTCGCGCGGCCCTGCGATCCCGGCGTCGTCGGTCATCGGCTCGTCGAACTCGTAGGGCGTGTGGCCGTCGTCGCCTGCGGGCTGGCGCGTCTCGCCGTCGATCACCGTCTCGGTCGCGCCGTCCCCGTCGCGACCCCAACCCCACATCGCGCCGACGACGCCGGGCCGGATCCCTTCGGTGACCATCGCGGTCCCCTCGACGCTCCGGCGGCCGGCGTCGATCTCGATCGCATCGCCGTTGTCGATGCCGCGCTCGCCGGCGTCTACGGGGTTGATCCACAGCGGGTTCTCCGGGCGGGTCTCCCGGAGCCACGGGGAGTTCGTCGTGCGATGCATCCCCTGGGTCCGCGGCTTCCAGTTGATGAGATGCAGCGGGCGGTCTGGCTCGCCGTCGCTGACGATCGGTACCTCGACGCTGCCGTCGAAGTGCGTGACGTCCTCGACGCCAGGCAGCCCGTCGAATCGCTCGCCGGAGTAGGCGTCCTTGCCCTGGGGCGGGACTTCGCTGTAGAAGTTGACCCGACTGGCGAGTTTGTAGCGCATTTTGCCGTCCACGTACCCGTTCGACGGCTCGTAGCGATCGACGTAGTCGTAGTCGTGGCCGTGCTCGGCGAAGGCTTCCTCGTAGTTGACGACCGGCTCCTCGAAGCGGCCACCGCGGTTGAGGACGGTGACGGCCTTGCGCCACTCCTCGTTCCGCACGGCCTGCTTCCAGCGGTCGTAGTCGAACCGATCGCCGAGCCCCTTCTCGTGGGCCTGCCGGAAGACCGCAAGCTCCTCGTCGTCGGCGTCCGGGACCGGCCCCTCGCCGAGGTCGTCGAGCGTCGCGTCGCCCGGCAGGGAGATGCCCTCGATGTCCGCGTCGGCCGCGGGATGGTCCTTGGTGGCGTACGCGAGGTTCGTCACCAGCTTGAGATAGAAGTCCTCGGCCTGGTGGAGCGGCCACAACTCGCCTTCGGCGTCCGGGATCGCGTCCTCGCCGACGCCGGGGAAGTCCATCTCCTTCCAGATGTCGATCAGCACGTCCTCGGCCGGTCGGGCGTCGGGCACGACGTCGACTGTCGGGTGGCTGATCTTCTCGTCGGCGAGACGCTTGTTGGGGTAGGTGCCGAAGTTCTCCCACCGACCGAGGTACGTCGGTTCGGGCAGGACGTAGTCGGCGTACTTGCTTGTCTCGCCGATCACCGTGTCGAACGCGACCAGCAGCGAGATGGCGTCGGTGTCGGTCATCGCCTCGGGGATCTTGTCGCCCCCGGAAGCAGCCATGACGTGGTTCTCCGAGTACGGCCGGATAAAGAGTGCCTCGATGCTGTAGGGGTATCCCTTCCGGCGCTCGCCGCCGGCCTCGAACTCGTGACCGGCACTGGCGTACAGTTCCTGGACCTGGTGAGGCGGCGCGACCGGGAACCACGGCCGCTCGGCCGGGTAGCCGTCGTCGCGATCGAACAGCGAGGTGTCCTCGTAGTTGGTACCGGCCCGAAGGATCGGCAGCCCCCAGGGGGATTTCCCCTCCGGGACCGTGCCGAGTTCGTACCGGCCGTTCATGGTGTCGTAGCCAGCGTAGGGCGTGATCTGGCCGCCCTGCCAGTCGTAGTTGCCGATCAGGTGCTGGAGCGTGGCGATCGCACGGGTGTTCTGGAACCCGTTACTGTGCTTGGCCGGCCCTCGGTAGGACAGGATCGCGGCGCGCTTGCCGTGGCTGGTGAACTCGTCGGCCAGTTCGGCGATGTCGTCGGCACTGACGCCAGCCATGTCGGCGTACTCTTCGAGGGTGTGCTCGAAGACGCGCTCGCGGTACAGCGACCAGGCGCTCCGGTAGCGGTCGCCGTCGATCCTGATGTCGACGTCGAGTGCGCCGCGGTCGACCTCGCTGGCGGGCCGGACCTCGGCGGTCTCCGCGTCGACGACGACGTAGCCCTCGCCGTCCAGCCCGAGATCGCCCGCCCGGGCCTTCGGCTGGGCGTCCTCGTCGACGGCCACGAGATGCGTCGCGTCGCTCCAGGTGGGTTCGTCGTCGGCCTCGGCGGCCTCGCTGTCGGGATTGCGGAGGTACGCCAGATCGTGGCGGTTGTGTTCGATGATCCAGCGTGCCATGCCCAGCGCCAGCGCGGCGTCCGAGCCGGGATCGACCGGCACCCACTTCTCGGCCTTCTCGGCGGTCTTTGACATCCGCGGGTCGATCACGTCCATCCGCATGCCGTCCTGGATCGCGTTCGTCAACTTCGGCGCGAGCCAGGTCGGCCCCTTGTTGGCGACCATCGGGTTGGTCCCCCAGACGATGAGATACTCCGTGTTCTCGATGTCCGAGTACTGGCGCTTCTTGCCAGCGCCGTAGGATCGGACGTTGCCCAGCACGCTGGAGAACCCGCAGGTCCCGGCGTGGTGGTGGCTATTGATCGATCCGAGGCCCTGCTTCCAGAGCCGCGTCCGGATGAAGTTCCGGCGGAACCCGCCCACGTCGACGATCTGGTTTGCCTTCGGCCCGAGATCGGGGTGGTCGGTGTCGACCAGTTTCCCCTCGTATTTCTCGTCGAAGGCCGATTCGTCCATTTCGCCGTTCTGGACGGCCTCCCAGTCGTCCATGACTTCCCCCTGAGGAGCGTAGCCGTACATCTCCCGGAGCCCGTCGTGGCTGACGTGCTCGCCGTCGACGCCCTCGACGATCTCCTCGATTGCCTGCTCCCAGGAGATAGTCCGCCACTCCTCGGAGCCGCGCTCGCCGACGCGTTTCATCGGCTTGCGCACGCGGTAGGCGTCGAAGGCGGTCTGGATGCCGGCCTGGCCTTTCAGGCACATCCGGCCGCCCGAGAGCGACCATCGGTCGGCGTCTACGTCGCCCGTTCCTTCCAGATCGCCCGTCACGACGTCTTCGGGATCGCTGCCGTAGGGGACCTGCGAGAACGGCTGGGTGTTGAGGAACGAGTAAGGATTGCCCGCCAGCTTGCGGATCAGCGAGGCGTACTCCCCGTTCCCGCTGTCGTCGGCCAGCCGGACCTTGATCGGGCAGAAGGTGTTGCACTGCCCGCACGTGGTATACAGCACGTCGCCGGCCTCGTAGTCGCCGTAGTCGGTGCCGACGTAGTGCTGGGGGTCGTCCTCCCACAGCGAGGAGAGGTCGAGCCCGCTCATTGTGGCGCTCGTCGACAGCGAGACGGCGCCCATGCCGCCGACGGCGGCGACGAACTCGCGTCTGGAGACCGATGCGTCCGCTGTCGTGTCCGACTCGTCGTTCGAGGTGTCGTCAGTACTCATTTGTCATCACCGAGAGGTTCGAGGGGGAGCAGTTCGACGCCGAGCGTGTACAGCACGAGCCCGACGGCGACGATGCCTGCGCTGGTCGTCCACTCGACGAGACTCGGGAAGTACTCGCCAGCCGGTAGCCCTTCCATCACGGGGACGATCAGCGGCGGGACGACGATGTTGAACCGGACGCCGACGATCCCAATGACGACGCTCAGTGCGGCAAGCAGCATGAGCGCGGGCGTCCGGCGCCAGGACCGCTTCGAAAGGAGTGCGAGCGGGACTGCCCAGCCGAGACCGGCCATCACCAGCCAGAACGACCAGGCCATCTCGCCGGTCAGGATCAACAACCAGGTCTCGACATCGTGGGGGTGCAGGCTGTTGAGCGCGATCAGCATGTCGATCAGGAAGAAGGCCAGGTCGACGAGCACGAACGCGGCCGTCAGCTTCGCGAGCCGATCCAGCAACGACCGATCGAGATCCCCGCCGAGGACCTTGCTCCGGAGCACGTACAGGCCCATCACCAGCGCCGCCCCGCTGACGATCGCGGAGACGACGAAGATGATCGGGAACAGGCCGCTGTTCCAGTAGGGGCGGGCCTTCGCGACCGCGAACAGCACGCCCGTCCCGCCGTGGACCAGGAAGATCGCCAGCGGGATCCCCAGGATGCCGACGCGCTTGAGCCACGTCTCGTCGCGCTCGCGTGCGCGCTCGCCAGTATCGGTCCGTCCGAGGGTCAACGCGCGATACAGTGTCCCGCGCCAGCCGCCGACCCGTGCGGCCAGTCGGGCCAGATCGACCCGCATGGCGAAGTACAGCTCGGTCACGAGTACCGCGATGTAGGCCACGTAGGCGTGGACCTCCCACATCAGCGGCGAGGTGATCTGTCGCCAGATGAACGGATGGTACATCCGGTCCATCCGTCCCAGGTCGATCCAGACGAACAGTAGCGCGACGGCCATGCTGATCGCCGCCGCGAACAGCGCGTCGCGGTCGACCTTCTCCATGCCTTCCATGCCGAAAACGTTCGAGAGCGTGCTTACCAGGAACGCTCCGGCCGAGAGGCCGACGAAGTAGATGTAGAAGGCGACCCACGCGCCCCAGGGAGTAGTGCTGGTGAGGTTCGTGCTCGCCATGCCCTGCGTGATCCGCAGGTACACGGCGTACGCGCCCACGAGTAGCAATACTGCCAGCAGTCCGTACCAGCCGTACCGTATCCGGTCGCTCGTGAAGCCGAAGTCGGTGTCGAACTCCAGGCGACCGGTGTCTGTCTCTGTTGCCATGGTTACTTGAGGTAGTAGACGTTGGGATCGGTGCCGCCCTCTTCTTTGAGCTGGAAGGCCCGGTCGGAGTCGGCCATCTGTGCGACGTCACTTTCGGGATCGTCGAGGTCACCGGCATTGCGCGCGTCACCGACGCAGGTCTCGACGCAGGCCGGCTCCTCGCCGCGGTTCAGCCGGTGGTGACAGAAGTGGCACTTCCGGACGTTGCCGACGGGTTCGACGCGCCCTTCCTCGTGGCGGTCGATGCCGTACTCGGGGCTGGTGATCTCGTCGGCCTCCGTGATCTCGTCGTCGTAGGACTCCCCGAAGTCGAAGTACCGCGCGCCGTAGGGGCAGGCGATCATGCAGTACCGGCAGCCGATACAGCGCTCGTAGTCGATGTTGACCACGCCGTTGTCCATCTTGTAGGTCGCGCTGACCGGACACACCTGCACGCACGGGGGATTGGTACACTGCATACACGGCCGCGGGATGTTCGTCCGGGAGACGTTGGGGAATTCCCCGTGCTCTTCCTCCATGACGACGTTGTAGCTGACTCCCGGCGGCGTGCGGTTCTCGGCCTTGCAGGCGACTGTACAGGAGTCACAGCCGACGCACTTCTGGAGGTCGATCACCATTCCGTAGGTCGGGTCGTCCGAATCGCCGTCCACGTCGGCTGCCGCTGTCGATGCCTCGACGGCTTCTGACTCGTCGAGTTCCGCGGCGACCGAGTCCATCGATCCGACGGAACACGAGAGGCTCTCGGCGGCCGCTTCGTCGATCGTCTGGTCGTCGCTGTCGACTGCGGGGTTTGGCGTGACCTCGTAGGCCTCGCCGAACTCCGCGCGGGCGGCCTCGTCGTATTTCGCCCAGAACTGCTCGCTGGACAGTTCGCCGCGCCCGACGCGTTTGGCGTCCTCGGCCATCGCCAACCCGAGGTCGGTGCTGTGGTCGGCCTCCGCGAGGACCGACTCGGGGTCCTCGCGCTCGTTCTCGACCATCCGATCCACGTCCATCGCGTCTACGTCCGGAACGCCCGGTGTGTTGGACTGGCTCATCGGGGAACACCCGACCAGCCCGGTCGATGCTGTGACATACACCTATAGATAGCACGGACGCGGGGGAGAGCGTACCACCAATATCGCTTGGGCCGACGCCGGCCTTTATAACAGACGGCCCAATACAGCTCGGTCCCGGGAACTGAAAACGAGTGAGCGACATTTATCGGCGCGGCCCGGAACGATAGCGTATGGACTGGCACGCAACGGAACACAGACGGGGTGGTCAGCCGTGACCGACTGGCTCCCGCTGGGGATCGCGCTGCTCTCGGTCTCGCTTCGCGTCGTGGGCGTCGGCTACTCCGCGCTGTTGCTCTATCGGGTTCGTGACCTCCGATTCGGCTTTCTGACGCTGATGTTGACGCTGATGGCCGTCCGGCAGGCACTGACGCTAAGCGTCGCGAACCCCGGGATCGAGGAGCTCCCGGGGCTGATCGTCAGCGGTCTGGCGGTGCTGACTGTCTACTACCTCTCACAGTACGTCCGCCAGGAGGAGCGAACCAAGGCGCGCCTCACGGCGAAAAACGACCAGCTTCGCGGGTTCAGGAAGGCGATCCGCCACGTCGGGCACGGCATTTTCATCACCGACACCGACGGGACGATCGAGTACGCCAATCCGGCCGTCGAGACCCTGACCGGGTACGACCGCGACGAGGTCATCGGCGAGAACCCCCGGATGTGGAAGTCCGGCGAACACGACGGGGCGTTCTACGAAGCGATGTGGGAGACTATCGCGGACGGCGACGTCTGGGAAGGGGAGATCGTCAACGAACGCAAAGATGGCGAGCGGTGCTGGGTGGACATGACGATCGCGCCGATCACCGACGAGAGTGGCGACATTGAGCGGTTCGTGGCAGTCGACACCGACGTGACCGAACGCAAGGAGCGCCAGCAGCGCATCGAACACCAGAACGAGATGCTCCAGCGGTTGAACACCACGAACAGGATTCTCAGGGACGTCAACCAGGCGCTGGTGCAGGCCGAGAGCCGCGGCGAGATCGAGCGGGCGGTCTGTGCGGAGTTCGCCGACGCCGAGCCCTACAGCTTAGCCTGGATCGGGACGCGAAACATGGTCAACGACTCGCTACGCGCCAGCAGGCACGCCGGCATCGACAGCGACGCGATCGGGGCGATTGTGGACGCGCACAACCATAGCGATGCCGAAGACCTCCTGCGCGAGGCGATCCGGACCGAATCCCCACAGGTTCTCCAGGAGATCGACGATCCGGACCAGCGATGGCAGGCCGAACTCGCGAGTCGGGGCTATCGCTCGGTCGCTGCCGTCCCCCTGATCTACGACGGCACGGTCTACGGCGGTCTGGAAATCGCCTCGACCGAACCGTGGGCGTTCGAGGCGATCGATACCAGCGTGCTCGTCGATCTGGGCCGGACGATCGCCTACGCGATCAATGCGACCGAGAGCAAGCAGGCGCTGCTGGCCGACAGCGTCGTCGAGCTGGAGTTCCAGCTTTCGGGAACTGACGGGCTCGGGACGCTCGCGCGAGCGCTCGACGCCGACGCGACCCTGGAGCGTCTCACCCGCTCGCCCGACGGCCACCTCGTCGCCTACGCCACGCTGACGGGCTGTCCCCGAACCGACGTCGAGGCTGCCATCGACGACGTGCCGGCGATCGCCGACGCCGCGTTCGTCTGTGATCACGACGACGGCGGTCTCTTCCGGCTCGATCTGACCGACGAGAGCGTCGAGTCGACGTTCCTCGATCACGGCGGCGTCGTGACCAGCCAGACGGTCGAGGACGGATCGGGGCGACTGACGGTCGAGTTCCCACGGCGGACTGACGTCCGATCGCTCGTCGAATCAGTGACTGCCTCCCACGACGGCATCGACCTGTTGGCTCGCCGCGAGCACGAACGGTCCGTCAGAACCGACCAGGAGATCCGGTCACAGCTCGAGTCGGAACTGACGGACCGCCAGCTCGAAGCGCTCCGGACAGCCTATCTGGGCGGCTTCTTCGAGTGGCCGCGCGAGAACACGGGCGAAGACATCGCAGAACTCATGGGCGTCTCCCAGACGACGTTCCTCCAGCACCTCCGGACCGCACAGCGAAAGACGTTCGCGCTGCTGCTTGACGATAATGGCACCACACAGTCGGTGACAGCCCGACCTAGCTGATAAACTCGTTGTTGCGCCAGTCGACGCCGTTGCCGTCCTGTTCCTCTGCAGGGTCTTCCGTGACCGTGATCGTCGCGGGCCGGGGCTCGCCGTCGACGATCCGGACGGCTTCGAGTTCGTCGTCCTCGTTGACGACGATTGCCGTCAACGTCCCTTTCTCGGCGATCTTCGCGATGTTACGAAGCACCGTGAACATCGGGTACTGGACGGCAGTGTTCTGGAGGACGGTTTCCCGATCCCCTTTGAAACAGGCGTACTCGACCAGTTCGGATTCGATTTCTTCCTCTTCCTCTTCGAGCGCACCCCACTGCGGGCCGCCCCCGGTTCGCGACGGGCCGGGTCCGTCGAAGTCTTCCGGATCCTCTTCGTAGACGCGATTCTCTGTCACGCTGGCCTTCAACTGGGCTGTCGGCGTGTACTTGCTCATGCTGGTGTCGGTGGCGACAGCACTCAGAATGAGCGTGTTGTTTCGCCTAGTGATCTCTACGTCCTCGATCTCCTCCGGGAGATCTGGGTCCTCGAAGTACGAGTACACGTCTTCGAGCGGCAGTTCGAGTGTCGAATGGAGTCGGTATACGCGACTGGTCATAGTTGTGGGGGGGAATCGGCGGTCACAGTCGGCCGCCCGCGCTGGTGGTCGTCTCTACATAAGTTGCCGTCGCTTATATGGCCTACCCTTCCGGACAGAGCATCACGACGTATCACATAACCGCTACTCGTCGCTTCGGAACGCGACGTCCTGATGGTCGCTATCGCTGTCGGACAACCGTGTGCGGGGCGATCAAAAACCGACACGGCCGTTCTGACGCCGGTAACCTATTCCTGGCTGAATTGCCGTCGACACTACTCGTCTCCCGGCTGGACTGCCGGTCGACACTACTCGTCTCCCGGCTGGACTGCCGGTCGACACTACTCGTCTCCCGGCTGGACTGCCGGTCGACACTTCTTTAGTCGTCGGCGGGTGCGTCGGAACTCTCCTGCTCGTACTGCTTTTTGGTGTGCGACAGCTTGCCGCCGTCGGCGAGGATCTCGCGCTCGCGTTTGGACGCATCGAGATAGCCGGTCGCCTCCCAGTCGTCGTTGACGCGGATGGTGAACTCTTCCTGGCCCGAGCGGACTGCCTCGGCCACGTCGTCGACGATCTCGATGTTGTCGCCCTGCTCGATCTTCTCGTAGGTGTCTTCATCGATCTCCAGAGGCAGCAGACCGAAGTTGAACAGGTTCGCCTTGTGAATGCGGGCGAAGCTCTGTGCGAGCACGCCTTCGACGCCCAGGTACATCGGACACAGTGCCGCGTGTTCGCGCGAGGAACCCTGCCCGTAGTTCTCGCCGGCGACGAGGAAACCGCCGTCGCTCTCCAGGGCGCGGCTGGCGAAGCTCTCGTCGACCCGCGAGAGGGTGAACTCCGAGAGCTTGGGGATGTTCGACCGATACATCAGGATGTCCTGGGTGGCCGGGATGATGTGGTCGGTCGTGATGTTGTCGTCCATTTTCAGCAGGCTCGGCCCTTCCAGGTGTGCGTCGAGGGGATCCTTCAGCGGCACGTCGCCGATGTTCGGTCCCTTCACGAGCTCGTCGTCGACGGCCTCTTCCGGCGGGATGAGGTCAGCTTTCGAGCCGTCGTAGACGTCGGGCATCTCGAAGCCCGGCGCTTCCATATCGCCGAGTTCCTCGGCCAGATCGCGCGGATCGACGATTTCGCCCTTGATGGCGGCTGCGGCGGCGACCTCCGGCGAGCAGAGATAGACGTTGTCGTCTTCCAGACCCGAACGGCCCTCGAAGTTGCGGTTGAACGTCCGCAGGCTCACCGAATCGGAGGCCGGCACGTGACCGATCCCGATGCAGGCACCGCAGGTCGACTCCGAGAAGTTCACGCCGGCGGCCATCAGCTCAGAAGCCCACCCGTCGCGGGCGAGCATCTCCGAGGCCTGTTTCGAGCCAGGCGCGACGATCATCTCGGTGGTCTTGTCGACCTCGCGGCCCTCGAGCATCTTCGCTGCCGGAAGGATGTCCTCGTAGCCACCGTTGGTACAGGAACCGATGATGACCTGCTCGACGTCCTGTCCGGCGGCCTCGCGCACCGGCACAATGTTGTCCGGCATCGAGGGTTCGGCGATGAGCGGCTCCAGATCCGAGAGGTCGACGACGATCTCGTCGTGGTACTCGGCGTCCGCATCGGGGCCGATCTCCTCGTAGTCCTCGCCGCGACCCAGCCGTTCGAGGTAGTCTTTGGTCTTCTCGTCGGTCGGGAAGATCGAGGTTGTCGCGCCGAGTTCCGTCCCCATGTTGGTGATCGTCGTCCGCTCGGGAACCGAGAGGGTCTCGACGCCCGGACCCGTGTACTCCAGGACTTTGCCGACGCCGCCCTTCACCGAGAGCCGGCGCAGCAACTCGAGGATGACGTCCTTGGCGGTCGCCCACTCGGGGAGTTCGCCCTCCAGGCGGACGTTGACGACCTCCGGCATGTCGATGTAGTACGCGCCGCCGCCCATCGCGACGGAGACGTCCAGCCCGCCGGCCCCGATCGCCAGCTCGCCCAGCCCGCCGGGCGTGGGCGTGTGCGAGTCGCTGCCGAGCATCGTCTTGCCCGGGGCGGCGAAGTTCTCCTTGTGGACGTTGTGACAGATCCCGTTGCCCGGCCGCGAGAAGTGCGCGCCGAACTTTCCGGCCGCAGACCGGAGGAACCGGTGATCGTCCGTGTTCTTGAAGTCGAACTGATACGTCTGGTGGTCACAGTACTGTGCCGCCAGTTCCGTCTGGACGTCGTCCAGATCCAGCGCTTCGAACTGCAGCCACACCAGCGTGCCCGTAGTGTCCTGTGTGAGGACCTGATCGATCTCGATCCCGATCTCCTCGCCGGGCTCGAGTTCGCCCTCGACGAGGTGATCGGAGAGGATCTTCTCCGTGAGCGTCTGTCCCATAACGTCCAAGAGTCCGCCGCGGACAGACATAAATCCCGCGTGTTGGCGCGAAAACTGCCTGGTTCCCGTCTTGCGGTTTCGATAATTGATACGAATCGACGATGAAGGTCCGGGCAGGATCAGCGGGGTCGAGGTGGCCACTTGCCCCGAGCGGACCGACGGCGACGAGGTGGGAATCGGAGTCGTTTAGTCGCCGGTGGTCGCCTGTCTGGACATGTTCAGAAGTGGCCGGTTCGTGGCCGAACACCTCGACAGCGTCGCCTCAGAGCAGGTCCAGCCCAACGGCGTTGATCTGACGCTCGATACGGTCTTCGAGCAGGTCTCGCCCGGCCGGATCGGGACCGACGGCAAGGAGATCGGCGAGCGCGAGGAGATCGACGCCGACGACGGCGTCTACCACCTCTCGCCAGGCGGGTACGTCGTGCGATACGCCGACCGGATTCGCATTCCCGAGGATCACATCGGCTTTCTGTACCCGCGGTCGTCGCTACTACGCAACTCCTGCATGCTGGACACGGCGGTCTGGGACGCCGGCTACGAGGGCCGCGGTGAGGGGCTGCTGGAAGTCTATCACGATATCGAACTCGAAGCCGGCGCGCGGATCGCTCAACTGGTTCTCGCCGAGGCCGACCACGAGGGGACCTACGATGGGTCTTATCACGGCGAGAATATCGAGTGACGGTTATCGGAGTTCGATCACCGAACGTCGGCGAAGTAGTTGTTCACTGTCCCATCATCGAATAACACAGACAGCCCAATGAAATCGCCCTTCACCGCCGTCTTGTCTGCTTCAAACGCAACTGTCAGCTCGTCGCCGTCCGAGATGGTGAAGTCGGGGACGTCCGTGTAATCGGAATATACCCTGATCGAACCGGAAGTGACTGGTGCCGTGATGTTAAGTGCCGTCCCCACACCAGCATCGTCCGTTCGGAAGAACAGGAGGCGCATTTCGTCGAACGTCATGTTTCTGCCTGCATCGTTTTCGAACGTCACATTGACAGCGCGAGAATTGGCCCCGCCAGGAGACGAGACGTCCGTGAGCTTGACTCCATCGCTACCCGGATTGATCCTTGACACACCGTCGTCAGTCGTGTTCCTGGGTGGACTACCAGAACGATCCGTGTCGATGACGGTCAAGTGGAACGTGGCGTTCTCCAGTAGGTCGATCCTATCACCCGGATCCGTCCCGTCGCCTATCGATGTCCTGATCCGGACGTCCTGGTTTCCATCGACGTTCTCGGGAGCAATGTACCGGAATGTCGTCCGGCCGTCGCTACCAGTAAGAGAGGTATCCACGGGTTCAACCGTGCCCACCAGATCCGCGTTGGTCGGAGTCGTCGTCACCGGCACGCCGCTCACCGGATTGTTATACTCGTCGCGGACGGCGACGGTGAACCGGTGAGTCGTGTTCTCCGGAACGCTCGTCTCGTTGCCGGCGACGTCAGTGATGTACCGCGGACCCGGCTCCAGAGTAGCTGTCGGACCGACACGGACTTTTGCGATGCTCAGTTCGTACTCCGTGTCGTCTTCGAGGTTGATTCTGAGGCCGTCAGCACGCGCCTCGATCTGACTCCGGTTGATTTCGTCGACCGCGTCCGCGAACTCGTCGGGCGTGAGGTCCGTCGCAATGTCAATACTCAGGGTTTCACCCGGTGCGTTGCGAATCGTCACTGTTTCGGTCCGGGTGCTGACAGGGGCGATCTGGACCGACGTCGAGAGTCCACCGTAGGAGAGTGACCCGTCCAGCAGCGTCAGCTGAATCTGTCGGCCGTCGATGAAACTCGACCCGTCGTAGAAGTAGTGCTGACCGTCGTCGTACCCGGCGTGTAACATCGAGTGTTCCCAGGTGAGCGTTCCTGGATTGGCGAGTTCGTTGTAGTCCGGCCGGTAAGTGATCCCCTTCGTCGTGAACGTCTTCGACGAGCCGTTCCAGTAGTCGCCGACGTTGCCGACTGCGGTGGCGTTGTGGATCGTCAGCGACTGCGCGTCGGTCGTCTGTATCGAACCGGTCGCGGGGCCAGGGTTCAACAGAAAGAACCGGCTCGGATAGACCACACCAGTCTCGACAGAGACGGTGGCGCTACTCCCGGTCGTGCCGACCTGATAGAGCTCGTCCTGCAGCGTCTGGAAGTCCTGAGTGACGCGCTGGTCATGTTCGAATTCGACCTGCTTGTTCGCGGCCGGGACGGCGTTGAGCTGGATCAGCGCGATGACGAGAAACAGCAGTGCAAACACGAGAATCGCGCCGATCACTTCGGAGACGGCGCGGCTGTCGGTTCGGAACGGGCGATCGGACTGGGTGGAATGGGTCGGAATCATGATCAGATGAGCGCGAACGCCGCGATAGCGACGACGAGCAGGAGGATACTGTATTTCAGGCCGCTGAAGGCGTCGTCGGCGAGCTTGCCGGCGAGGACGCCACTACCCAGCGCCTGGACGACGGCGGCGTGCAGGAACAGCGCCTTGTACGACTCGACGGGGACGCTCGTCATCGACAGGGGCAGCCCCGACCCGGCCGTCGTGGGCGTGGTCGGTTCGGCCTGTGCCTCGGCTATCGGTGCCAGGTAGGCGGTGTCGAGCAACACCACGACCAGCAGGAACACCAGGAAGCCGATCACGACGACGGCGATGTAGGGGCTCAGCTCCTGGCGGCGCTCGCGGTCGAGCTTGAACCGCTCTTTGGTGTCTCTGGCTGCAATGCCCAGGACGGCCGCGACGTCGGTGCTCGATCGGACCCCCTCGGCGATCAGCGTCATCGTCCGGGACAGCTGCGGGACGCCGACCCGATCGGCGAACGCGCGCAGCCCCGATCGCGTGTCGTAGTTCCAGCGCAGGTCGTTGCGGAGCTTGGTCATCTCTTCGGACAGCGGGCCGCTGGACCACCGCGACGCCAGACCGAGCGCGTCGTCGATGGGGACGCCCATTCTGTTTGCGCTGGCCAGTATCGAGAGCGTGTCGGGAAAGCGAGTGGCGAAGTACTGCTCGCGGCGGCGCTTGCGCTCGTGGAAGGTCGACAGCGGCACGAGCACGACCAGGAGCGGCACGACGAACAGCCACGTCGTCGTCGGGATCGGCCGCTCGAGCATCGCGTCCCACGTCGGCGTCGCGACGCCGGTCGCGACGAAGACCGCGCCGACGAGCACGGCCAGCGGGAGCGTGACGAGCACGGACCAGACCGGCTTCGAGCGGAACGCGGCGAGCGGATCCGCGAACTTCGCCCGCAGCACCTGGCGTCGGCGGTGGGCGAGATAGCTCCCCTGTCGGGACTCCAGTTCTGCCGGCATCGCTGTTGCGGCGGACGGTCTGGGCTCGACGCCGGGGAGAGCATCCCGGACGACAGCCCACAGCAGCGCGAAGCCGGACTCGACCCCGCTGTCTTCCTCGTCGAAGTGGACGTCCGGCTGGACGTACGGTTCCGAAAGGGTATCCAGCAAGACCAGAAAGCCGATCATCGCAAGCGGGAGCATCACGTAGACGAGCAGCGTCAACTCCGTGAGAGTCTGGGCGCCGAGCAGACTCATCACGACCAGGATGACGATGACGAAAAGCGGCGCGGCGACGAACAGGACGACGAAGAACTCGCTCAAAAGCGCCAGCACTTCCAGGAACGACTGCTGTTCGTCCCGCGCGTCTTCGAGGTACGATTCGGACTCGTCCTCGAAGAAGACCGTGACGTCGCCTCCGGAATCGAGCACACCCAGGAGGTCGTCGAGGAACCGCTCGAAGTTCTCACTCGGGGTGAGGTTGCGGACGTTCCGCAGTGCGGTGTACATGTCGTTGCCGAAGAACTCCACCTCGCGGACGATCATCTCGGCCTCGTTCGCGATCTCGCCGTAGGTCTCTTCGGAGTCGGCGAGCACGCCGAAGGTTTCGAGTAGATCCATCCCGCCACGCGAGAGCGCGTACATGAAGACGATCGCGTGTGGCAGGGTGACGTCGATGTTCCGCTGGCGGGACGAAACGATCAGTCGCGGGTAGTGATATCGGACATACCAGGTTCCGAGCCCGAGCGTCGCGGCGAAGACGGTCGCGATCGCCGCACCGGCGAACAGTGACTTGTAGTCGGCGATGTAGTAGACGACGGCCCCGTCGTAGGCGAGGGGATTCGTGAGTCCTTCGACGGCGCCACTGGCGGCGAGCAGCCAGGCGACTGCGAGCCCGAATACGGCTCCGGCGGCTACGCCGCCCACCGCGTACCAGGCGCTCCGGGCGAGATAGACGTCGAAGCTCTGGCCGTACCGGGCCTGATTGAGCCGCTGCTGGAGGTCGAAATACCGGCGCGGACGAGCCTTGTAATAGCTCCGGAACCAGCCGTAGGTCTCCCGGAGTTCCTTCTCGTCCAGTCCGGGTGCCTCCTGCACGTACGGGAACTGCTGGAAGCCGAACTCGCTCTGTTCGGTATCTCCGCTGCTCTCCCGGCTCATAGCCGCTCCACCAGGTTTTCGATGCCCAGATCGCTCGGGTCGATCGTCGACGGGTCCGGCGCTCCGTTGGCGAGAGCGGCGCGATCGAGCGTGCCGGCCTCGATCGCTTCGAGCAGCGCGTCGGGGTCACGCGAGTATCGACGGATCGCGCTCGACACGGGACCGTAGCCGGTGATATCGTTGTCGAGCAGGTACTCGAGGACGCGCTGGCGGCGGTCGAACTCGCGGGTGAGATCACGGTCGCTCCAGCCACGATGGGCGGCGATGTCCTGCAGGAGGTGCGAGTCGGCGACCATTTCGTGGGTGTCGCTGGCCGGGTCCCGTCGGAACACCTCGCGGGTCTGGACGGCGTTCGGATCGTCGGGATCGGTCAGGATTTCGGTCACGGAGTCAGTCCGGCGGACGCGCTTGTTGTTGATGAACGTCTGTTCCTGGACGGAGACGACGTCCAGCTCCTGGACCATCTGGGCCGGGACGTTCAGCGGCGGGTTCCCCAGCCGCGAGAGCACAGTCTCGATCGAATCCGCGTGCAGCGTCGTATACGAGGTGTGACCGGTCGACATCGCCTGGAAGAAGGTTAGGGCGACCCGTTCTTCGGTGCGGATCTCGCCGACGAGCAAGTATTCAGGGCGCTGGCGGAGCGCGGCCTGCAGGAGCTGGTACATCGTGACTTCGCCCTGCCCTTCGGCGGTGACGGCGCCGCGCGTGATGCTCTGAATCCAGTTCTCGTGGGGGAGGTCGATCTCGCGGGTGTCTTCGATCGTGACGACCTTGCTGGAGGGCGGGACGAAAAACGACACCGCGTTGAGACTGGAGGTCTTGCCCGAGCCGGTCCCGCCGGCGAAGATCAGCGACTTGTTGTTCTCGATGGCCAGCCAGAAGTAGGCCATCTGCTGGATCGAGAACGTTCCCCAGTCGATGAGTTCGACCGGCGTGAACGGGATATCGGAGAACTTCCGGATCGTGAAGTTCGAACCGCGCGTGCTGACGTCGCCGCCCAGCGTGAGTTGCACTCGCGAGCCGTTCGGCAGTGTCGCGTCGATTAAGGGGTTCGAGATCGTCAGTTGCTTGCCGGCGCGCTGTGCCAGCCGGAACGTGAACGCGTCGAGCCGGTCGGCGTCGAGTCGCACGTTCGTCCGGAGGTCGCGGTACCGCCGATGGTAGACGAACACCGGGATGTCGTGGCCGTCACAGGAGACGTCCTCGATGTCGTCGTCGCGCATGATCGGGTCGATCGGGCCGAAATCGATGAAGTCCCGGATGAGGTAATACAGGAGCTTGTGGATCGTACCCGGTTCGATCGTCGCGGCCTGTTCGTCGATGAGCGTCCGTGCCTCGCGGCGGAACGCCGCTTCACGGTCGTTCTCCTCGAAGTCGCGGTACATCAGGTTGTTTCGGAGCAACTCGATGAGATCGCGCCGGACGTATCGCTCGAAGTCGTCGAGCACGGGCTCGACCACGTGGTAGCGGTGTTCGTTCTCTTCCTCGTCGTGCAGGATCGCGATGTAAGCGAACGGCTTGTGCACCCACTTCCACTCGAGTTCCTCGTAGCGGTCGAGATAACTGAAATCGAAGAAACGCGATACGATAAACTCCTCCGCGGGCGGTTCGACGCCTTCCTCGGCGTGAGCCGCGAAGTACGCCCTGACGTCCTCCAGGACCTCGGCGACCGTCGGGTGGTCGTAGAGGACGATCTCGCTACCGACGTCCTCCGGCAACGCGAGTTCGTCACTCAAGACGTCTTCGGCAGGGAGCTCCGTCACTGCCGTCGAGTCGCCGCTGGCCGCACCTCCGGTCTCCGCGAGTGAATCTCGTTCGCTCATCTATGACAATACGTATAGTAGTAATATAAACCAATCTGATAATAAACAGTCATTTGCATTATCAGATGAAACGTGCGAGAGAGACAGATGTAGCCGCGTGACTCATCGTCAGAGTAGGCGAAAACGACCAACAACACCACGTGTGCGACGCACAGATCCGGCTGTGTGACCCCATCTCGGTACGCTTGTCCTACTAAACCCTGGCAGGCGGTATGATCAGTGTACACCGATTCGGCGGGGATTACCTACCATCTTACTGATAGCGCTTATTATCACAATTCGAAGATTCCGCGGCGGTAATCGATTTCACAGGCGCAATCTATGGATTTCTATGATGTCATGACAATCACTGCCTGGACTGCACGGAAAGGCGGTCTCCAAACCCGGACAGGCAGGCTCTTTCTGAGTCTGAAACCGCTCGCGGACACTATATATCGAGCACGGGGTACAGAGAGGTATGAGCGCCGACGAGCCGTACATCGTTCGCGACGAGGACGGCGACGCGGACGACGCAGCGGCGTGGGTCGCCCCGGAGCCGGCATCGGACGTGATTACCGACGCGATCATCTCCGAGAGCGACCTCGAACGTGGCGACGTCGAACCGCTACGCGAGCACGTGGACTTCGAGACGCTCCGGGCCGTGTTGACGGGCAAACAGCGACCCCCGGAAGTGACGTTCTCGATCGGCGACTGGACCATCACCGTCGATCGGGACGGTGCCGTCGAAGTCACCGAAGAGTGATCAGACGCGACCGAACCGGCTCTCGAACGCGCGAAAGTTGTTTCACGGTGCGTCGAGACAGTGAACTATGACGCGCATCGCGCTGATCGCACACGACGACGAGAAGCCAGAGATGATCGACCTCGTCGAGAGCTACCAGTCGTATCTCTCGACGGTGGACATCGTCTGTACGGGGACGACGGGCCAGCGGATCGCCGAGGCGACGGGGCTGGAGGTCGAACGCAAGCAGTCGGGGCCGCTGGGCGGCGATATGGAGATCGGTGCCGAAGCCGCGAACGACCGGATCGACGGGATCGTCTTCCTGCGCGATCCTCTGACAGCACAGCCCCACGAGCCGGACATCTCGGCGCTGTTGCGGATCTGTGACGTCCACGACACGCCGCTTGCGACCACTCGGACGTCCGCGGAATACGTGCTCGAAGGCCTGGCACGCGAGGACGGGCACGAACTCGGATAGCGCAGGTCTCCCGGCGGCCACCAGAAGGTTCTTGCCGGACGTGACCGATCTAGACCTACAATGGATCGTGCGGTCGAGGTGAGCGTCGTCCTGCCCGCCTACAACGAGGCGGACACGATCGAGCGGACCGTCGAGGTCACGCTCGCGACGCTCGAGGAGTTTCTGCCCGCAGGCGCTTTCGAGGTGATCGTGGCGGAAGACGGCTGTGAGGACCGCACGCCCGAAATCGCCACCAGACTGGCTGCCGACGACGAGCGTGTGCGCCACGTCCACAGCGACCAGCGACTCGGCCGGGGCGGCGCGCTGGAGTATGCCTTCCGGCAGGCCCGCGGCGAGACGCTGGCGTACTTCGACACCGACCTTGCGACGGACATGTCTCATCTGGAGGAGTTGGTCGAAAGCGTTCGCAGCGACGGTTACGAGTTCGCGACCGGCTCGCGGTGGATCCCCGGCAACACTGCGGATCGGCCCCCAAAGCGCGGAATCCCGAGCAAGGGGTTCAACGCCCTCGTCCAGTTGCTGTTGCGCTCGGAGATAGAGGACCACCAGTGCGGCTTCAAGGCCTTCGATCGGGCGGCCCTGTTCGACGTGCTGGAGGAAGTCGAAGACGACCACTGGTTCTGGGACACGGAGGTACTCGTCCACGCCCAGCGTGCCGGATACGACGTCAAGGAGTTCCCCGTCGAGTGGACGCCGAAGGGCGATTCGAAGGTCGATCTCGTTCGGGACGTCTTCGGGATGGGCAGCCAGATTGTCCGCACCTTCTGGCAGGTATCGGTCTCACCACGGATCGACCGCCGGGTGAACGCCGCGGTCGGGACGGGACTGGTCGCCCTCGCACTGGTGTTGATGACGACGTATCTCGATCCCGGAGAGGTGTGGGCGAACATGCGCGAGGCCGACCTGCTCGTTGTCGGTGTCTCGGCGCTCGTGTACGTCCTTTCCTGGCCGCTTCGCGGGACGCGTTACCGGGACATCCTCGAACGACTGGGCTATCGCTCGGATCCGGGATTCCTGACGGGCGCGATATTCATCAGCCAGACCGGAAACCTGGTCTTTCCCGCACGGCTGGGTGACGCCGTCCGCGCCTACGTGATGAAAGCTCGTCGGTCGGTGCCGTACCCCTCGGGGTTCGCCTCGCTGGCGATCGAACGGGTGTTCGATCTGTTGACGATCGCGTTCCTGGCCGGCGTCGTCGTGCTGGGGATGGTGATGACGATGTCCCCGACAGAGTTGCAGACCGCCATCGTCGGCACGGAACTGTCCGGCGGTCAGGAACAGGCGGGCCGGACCGCGATGGTCGTCGCCGCGGGCGTCGGTGTGGCCGCCATCGTCGCGACCCTGGGGATCGTCTTCAGCGCCCGGAGCGACCGCAACTACGTCCGGGAGGCCGTTTCCAGGCTCAGCAGTGACAGTTACGCTGACTACGTCGCAGGTGTGATCGAACAGTTCGCGGGAGACGTCCAGACGGTCGCTAGCGACCGACGGGCGTTCGCGCTGGTCGGGACGACGAGCCTGTTGATCTGGACGATCGACGTGTTCACCGCGGTCATCGTGTTGGCGGCGTTCGGCGTCGAACTCACACCGTTCGTCATCGGCGTTGCCTTCTTCGCGGTCAGCGTCGGCAACCTCGCGAAGGTGTTGCCCCTGACGCCCGCCGGACTCGGGCTCTACGAGGGGGCGTTCGCGATCATCGTCGTCGGCCTGACGCCGATCGGGGGGGCACTCGCGATCAGCGTCGCGATCGTCGATCACGCCGTCAAGAACCTGGTGACGCTCGCGGGCGGGCTGGTCTCGATGGCCTGGCTCAACGTCTCGCTGACGAGAGCCGTCGAGGAAAGCGAAGCCTACAGCGGCGCGGAAAGCGACCGGAAACGCGTGACTCGCGAGTGATCGCCGAGAGTGTGATGGTCGAGAGCGCGAGAGGCCAGCCGCTCCACTATTGTCTGTCCTGATTTGTGGTCGAAAACGTCGACGAAGGCTGATGAACCGATCAGCGACGGCTCACATGTAGCCGAGGTCGCGCAGCCGCTCCATCAGGTCCTCTTTGTCCTGGGCGCGGCCGGCGCGCTCGGTGGTGTTGGCCATGTCCTGCAGCCAGGCAGGCTCCTCGGCGGACTTGTCCGTGCTGACTTCGCTGCCGAGAGATCGGAACCCGGCGAAGTACTTCGGGCTGACCGGCACGTCTTCCTTCTCGACGCCCTCGGGCAGGTCGTCCTGGCCCTGGGGCACGTAGCCGTCTTCCGGGAACCCTGCGACGGTGTCCGGGACGACGAAGTTCCAGAACGTCTCCCAGACGTCTGCCTCGGCGAACTGGAGGATCGGCTGGACGCGGTCGTGGGGCGGGTAGATGTCCGGATCGTGACGCGGCGAGAAGAACGTCTCGTCGGCGCGGGCCTCCTGTTCGTCCCAGCGGACGCCCGAGAGGACGGCGTCGACGTCGTGCTCTTCGAGCGTGTCGTTGAGCGCGACCGTCTTCAGCAGGTGGTTGCCGACGTAGGTGTCAAGCAGGAACGGGAACGTCTCCTCCTCGTACTCCAGCAGGTTCCGGACGTGGTGCTGGTTGTGCTCGCTGAGCGCGTCGATCGGGATGTCGTCACCCGGCTCCAGGCCGTTCTCGTCGACGTACGCGCCGACGTCCTCGTTGCGGGCCCAGATGACGTCCAGATCCCACTCGTCGGCCCAGTACTCGACGAAGTCGATGAGCTCGTCGAAGTGCTGGTAGTGGTCGATGAACACGACCGGCGGGACCTCCAGATCGAAGCGGTCGGCAACCTCCTTGACGAAGTACAGCGTCAGCGTCGAATCCTTGCCGCCGGTCCACATGACGACCGGATTCTCGTACTGCTCCAGGCCTTCGCGGGTGACCTCGATAGCCTTCTCAATCTTGTCTTCGATACTCTTGTAATCCTCGGGGTTCTGCCCTTTCCCGTCGGTGTAGTCGACGTCGAGATACTCGGGGAACTCGATGCGCTTCGACATTGTGTAATTAGATATAATTATATCGTGCTGTAAGTGTCTTTCGGGACTGTGTCGTCGACGGCTCTCGCTCGAACCGATCCCGGATGCAATCGCTTTGCCCCTGTCGAAATCGCTTTGCGCGTGCGTTTCGTTCGATCGACCATGCGGCTGGTCAGCGACGGAGAGGCCTACTGTATCCACCGGCGTTCGAGCGGCGGGGAGTGTCGGGTCAGAGAGCTGTCGGACGGAGCCGTGACGACCAGGCCGTGCTCGGAGCTGACGCCGGTCGATCCGGGCGGGTTTGCCGAGAGGTTCGACGTACCTATCGGCGTGTCGGGGCCGCGAGAGCGGTCCGGGCGGGCGCTCGCACTCCTGCTCGAACTGGCGATCGGCGGTGCCGCGTCGGTACGACAGCTGCTCGATCGGTTCGACGCATGCGAGAGTGAACTCCACGGGACTGCAACCGAGCTCCGCGCGGCCGGACTGATCGAGACGACGACTGTCCACGGCCAGCGGGGCTACCGGGCGACAGAAGCGACACGGGACGAGATATCGACGGGTGGCGTCCAGGTTCATTCGCCGCCGGATCTCGACTAGTCCGACCCGACGGATTCGGCCAGCACCGGCGAGTCGAGCCGTTCGACGTGCGATCGGTTGGTCGTGGGGTCTTTCTCGACGTGGACGAGGTCGTCTGCCGCGCCGATCAGTTCCTCGTCGTGGCTGACCACGACGATCTGCTCGACGCCGAGCTCGCGCATCTGCTCGATCAGCGCCACGAGCTGTGAGACGTGGCCCGAGTCGAGGAAGACGGTCGGTTCGTCGAGCACCAGCGGCGGCATCGGGGCTGTCCCCTCGATCCCCTCGGATAGCAGCCGGTAGATCGCGGTCCGCAGCGAGAGGTTGAACAGCGCTCGCTCGCCGCCCGAAAGCTGTTCGGGATCGAGCGTGTCGCCGTTCTTCTGGTGGATCGTCAGCTCGTAGTCGCCGCTCAGCTCGATCCGCGAGTAGGAGGCGTTCTGGTAGATCAGGTCGAACGTGTCGTTGAGCATCCGTTCGAGCGTCTCGACGTTTCGCCGGCGCAGCTCCGCCCGGAGCTGCCCGTACATCGATTCGAGTTGTTCGGTCTCCTCGTACAGCGACTCGAGACGTTCGACGACCGCCTCCAGTTCCTCGCGCCGTTCCCGGAGAGCTTCGAGTTCTTCGAGTTCCTGTTTGACGCCACCGATCCGACTCTGGAGGTCGTCACGGCGCTCCCGGAGCGACTCGAGTTGCCCGTCGACCTGTTCGATGTACTGCTCTGCGTCCTGCTTCTGGTCTCTGGCGGCCTCGACCTGTGACTCGTCGACCGCCTGTGCGAGTTCAGACCGGCGGTCGCGTTTCTCGGCGAGTCGCTCGCGACGCTCCTCGTTCGTCTCGGCGAGATCCGACCGACGCTCGCGCAGTCGCTCGATCTCGCCTTCGGCGTCTTCGATCGCCTTGAGCGCGTCGAGTGCCCGCTCGAGTCGCTGTCGGCGCTCCCTGAGGTCGGTCCGGCGTTCGTTGATGGTGCCGATCTGCTCGCGTGCCTGTTCGGCCAGCGCCTCGGCCTCCTCGGCATCGTCGCGCGCTTCCTCTGCCTCTCCTTCGAGTTCGGCCGCCGACTCCCGGAGTTCGCTCACGCGCTCGCGGTCGTCCTGGAGATCCTCGGCCTGTTCATCGAGCAGTTGCTGGATCGTTTCGCGGCGTTCGCGCAGGCGGTCGATCTCGTCTTCGGCTTCGAGGAGTTCTTCCGCCCGATCGAGACGCTCGGTCAGTCGATCACGCCGATCCCGGAGTTCGGCACGCTCCGCTTGCAGTTGTTCGAGTTCGTCTCGCTGCTCGTCGAGCGACTCCACGTGCGGTGACCCCTCGACGTCCTGGCCACACTCGGGACACTTGCCCGCCTCCAGTAGCGACTCGGCCTCCTCGATCGATTCGCGCTGCTGGTCGATCTCGGCCGACAGCTCCGCCAGTTCGTCCCGGACGCTGTCGAGATCGGCGTCGATCTCCTCGCGGTGCTCTTCGGCCGCCCCCACATCGATCGGCGCGTCCGCAAATTCCTCCCGAAGCTCCTCGATCCGGTCCTCGAGGTCGCTCACCCGCTCGCGTCGCTCTTCGAGCTTCGACTCGGCCGATTCGATCTCGGCCGCCAGTTCGTCGGCTCGCTGTCGCTTCTCGGCTGCCCGCGACTCCAGCGAGTCGGCCCGCTCGCGGGCGCTTTCGGCGTCGCTCGCACGCTCGCTGGCTTCGAGTCGATGCTCTTCGAGGTCGTCCCGGAGCTCCTCGTCGCGCTCGTCCAGCTCTGTGAGTCGTGCTTCGACGGTCGCAGTCGTCGCGTCGGCGTCGAGCTCGGACTCGGCGAGCGCCGTTCGGGCCGTCTCCTCGCGGTCTTCGATCGCCGAGCGCAACTCGGAGACCTCCGACTGAAGCGACTCGCGCTCGCGTTCGGTCTCGGCGATCGTGTCCTCCAGCTCCTCGATCTCCGACTCGACGGTCTCCAGTTCGTCACGTTTCTGTTCGTACTCTTCGAGGACCGCCTCGGCCTCTTCGAGGGTTTCGACGGCCGTCTCGCGCTGCTCCTCGTAGCGGTCGATCTCGGATTCGACCTCCTGTAGCTCCGTCTGGAGGTCGTTCAGCGTCCCGTGCAGGTCTTTCTCCTCTTTGGCTTCGATCTGCTCGTCGAGCTGTGCCAGCGCTCCCTGCTTGTCGTCGCGGACGCGGCCGACCCCGACGCGAGCGTCGCTGGCACGCGAGCGGTACCCCTCGAGCTTGCCCAGTTGCAGGAGTTCGTCGATCATGTCCTGGCGCTCGTCCGGGGTCGCATTGATGAGCTTGTTGACCTCGCCCTGGCGGACGTACGCGCAGTTGACGAACGCCTCGTGGTCCATCCGGAGCAACTCCGCGACGCGCTCGCCGACGTCTCTGGCCCCGTCGTAGGTCGCCTCCGGCCCCTCAAGCACGCACTCGGCGGTCGTCGGGCGGTCGCCGGTCGCCCGGACCCGGCGCTTGAGGTGGTAGTCGCCGCCGGCGTGGGTGAACCACAGTTCGACGATCGTCTCCTCGGCCCCCGTCGTGACCACGTCCTCCAGCGTCGCGTCGAGCGCGCGGGCCCCATACAGCGCGAAAAACGCCGCTTCCAGCAGCGACGTCTTGCCGCTGCCGTTGACACCGTGGATCACCGTCACCCCCGGGTTCAGGCGCAAGTCGGCGTCCCCGTAGCATTTGAAGTTCTTCAGAGCGATCCGCGTGAATTTCATAGGTACTCCTCCATCGTGGCCTGCCCGTCGCCGTCGGCAGACTGTGCGTCCTCAGCAGTGTCTGCGTCGGGTGTGTCCTCAGCCGATCCGACGTCAGGTGCGTCGTCGGACGATTCGGCGTCGGGTGTGTCGTCGCCGGCGTCGGATGCGTCCTCAGCGGTGCCCGCGTCGGGTTCGTCGTCGGCCGCCTCGAACGCGCCGGGGTCGGCTTCCTCGACGATCTCGGCGACGCGTTGCTGGACGCGGTCGGCGACGTTCGAATCGGCGACCTTGCTGGCCCGGACGGTCTCGTCGATGTCCCGCGCGGCCGGGCTCAGCCCCAGCTCGCGGATCCGTTCGCTGACGGCGTCGTCCGGGTCGGCGAACGAGACGGACACCTCCTGGGCCGGTTCGATTTCCCGGCGGTCGTTGACGCGGGCGACCAGCGCGCCCGCCTCCAGCGCGACCGTCTCGATCTCCGCGGGAGTGATCGGCTCGCCGTCGCCCTCGATCGTCACGATGACGACCGACTCTTCCAGTTCGTGTTGCAGGACGCGCTTGCGGACCCGATCGTACCCTTCACCGTCTTTGAGTTCGACGTCGACGAAGACGAACTCTCGGGTCGGCAGCCCGCGTCGTCGGATGTCGACCCCGTCGTCGAAGGTGACGAGATTGTAGCCGCGGTCCTCCCGCTCGGAACCGCTCGTGCGCTCGGTCGACCCGCAGTATGTCAGCCACGTGCCGTCGACCTCCGCCCGCTTTGGCGTGTGGTCGTCGCCGAGCAACATCGCGTCGAAGGCGACGGACGACTCGGCGAGCACCGTTTCGGCGTCCCAGTCGCCATGGTCGAACGGCTGGAAGAGCCCGTGGGCGACCAGCGCCGCGTACTCGGCGTCGTGTGGCTCGAAGTCGTACGCCAGCGAGGACCGCTGGGATTTCGGGACGTAATCGAGCCCGTAGAAGGCCGTCTCGCCGATCGTCACGGGTTCGGCCCCTAGCCGGGTGGCCAGCCCGAGCGACTCGAACAGGTCCAGCCACTGGGCGTCGCGCTTGGTCTCGTGGTTACCGACGATGGCGAGAAACGGGATCGACGCGTCCTCGAGCGTTCGCAGGACGGACAGCGTTCCCATGATGTCGGCCAGTCCCGGGCGCCGGTCGTGGAACAGGTCGCCGGCGTGGACGACCGCGTCGACGTCCTCGGCGACGGCGTCCTCGACCACCTGTCGGAACGCAGATAGAAAGTCCTCTCGACGGGCGGGTTCGTGGTACTGTTGATACCCGAGGTGCGTGTCGCCCGTGTGGATCACCCGCGTCATCGACTGGCCGTAGGCCGTCCCGTCCTAAAGGGATTCCGAGACCAGGCTGAAAGTAAAATCGACCGCCGTATTTTTACTCGATCTGGAGGGAGTAGACGCGCTTGCGAGCGTCGGTAAAGGAGAACCGGGCGTCGACGACGCCGATATCTTCCAGGCGGTTCAGGGCGTACCGAACCGTCCGGCCGGGCAACAGCGTCTCCTCGGCGAGCTGGCTCTGGGTCAACTGTCCGTTGTACTCCAGGACCTTCGCGACGAGTTTCGCACTCGGGGGGAGCTCTCGAACCGCGTCCCAGTCGTTGTCCTGTGGTGCGTCCGTGGATACCGTCTCGGTCGTGCTCATCGTACTCCGAACGAGTGGATACAAGGTAATAATATTTTCTCTTCTAAAATATGCGCATCACTCATTCACCGATAGTCCTGATCGGCGGCGTGGCATCGCTTGACACCACCCGAAACCTCTTATGAACACATCCACTACCCAGGGGGTAATGACGGACACCGTCGACGACGTTAGTCTCCCGTACGACGACGACGCCTCCCAGCAGGAGAAAATCGAGGCCCTGCAGGAGCGTCTCGAAGTGCTGGAGGCCCAAAACGAGGAGATGCGGGACAAGTTGCTCGATGCCAACGCCGAGAACAACAAATACCAGCAGAAGCTCGAACGACTCACCCACGAGAACAAGAAACTCAAGCAGTCGCCGCTGTTCATCGCTACCGTTCAGGAGATGACCGACGAGGGCGTCATCATCAAACAGCACGGCAACAACCAGGAAGCGCTGACCGAGGTCACAGAGGAGATGCGGGAAGACCTCGAGCCGGACGCCCGGGTCGCGGTCAACAACTCCCTGTCGATCGTCAAGTCCCTGGACGACGAGACCGACGTCCGTGCTCGCGTGATGGAAGTCGACCAGAGCCCGGACGTCGGCTACGAGGACATCGGCGGTATCCAGGAGCAGATCGAGGAGGTCCGCGAGACCGTCGAGATGCCGCTGAAGAACCCCGGCATGTTCGAGGATGTCGGGATCGACCCGCCCAGCGGTGTCCTCCTGTACGGTCCGCCCGGCACGGGCAAGACGATGATGGCCAAGGCCGTCGCAAACCAGACTGACGCCACGTTCATCAAGATGGCCGGCTCGGAGCTGGTCCACAAGTTCATCGGCGAGGGCGCGAAACTCGTCCGGGACCTGTTCGAACTGGCCCGCCAGCACGAACCCGCCGTCATCTTCATCGACGAGATCGACGCGATCGCGAGCAAGCGGACCGAATCGAAGACCTCCGGCGACGCGGAGGTCCAGCGGACGATGATGCAACTCCTCTCGGAGATGGACGGTTTCGAGGACCGTGGTGAGATCCGGATCATCGCCGCCACCAACCGCTTCGACATGCTCGACCGGGCGATCCTCCGGCCCGGCCGCTTCGACCGCCTCATTGAGGTGCCAAAGCCCGACGCGGAGGGTCGCGAACAGATCTACCGGATCCACACCCGCGAGATGAACCTCGCCGAGACCGTGGACTTCGAGTCGCTGGCCGAGGAGACCGGCGCGGCCTCCGGGGCGGACATCAAGGCGATCTGTACCGAAGCCGGGATGTTCGCGATCCGCGACGACCGCTTGGAGATCGTCGAACAGGACTTCTACGACGCCTGGGAGAAGATTCAGCAGGAAGCCGATGACGACGAAGACGTCTCGCGGACGTTCCACTAGATTCTTTCGCGTCTCTGTTTTCGTTGCGCCGGTCTGGTGTTGTGTTCCACCTGCAGTGGTCACGCGTTGTCTTCCACGGCTGCGACGAAGTAGTCACGCGCCGTGCTCTACGGCTGCAGCGATCACGTCGACCGCGGGCTTGACGGCCGCACCGCTTTCGACCTGCAGCACGGCCATGTCGTCTTCACGCCGGGCGGGAACGCCGGCGTTCCCGGCAGTCTCGATCACTGCGTCTGTACCGACCGAGACGGTCACCCGGACGTAGTCCGGGAAGAGCGAGGCGGTTCCGACGTCAACCTCGTCGACCGCGATCCCGTATGCCGGGGTGCCGTCCTCGCTCGGCGTCGCGTCGCGGTCGGCGTCGATCACCTCGACGCGTGCCAGTGGCCCGGTCTCGCGGGCCGACAGTTCCGACGCGAGCAGTTGCGCGATTCGCTTGCCGTCCGTGATGCGCTCTTCGACCATCACAGATCCCCCCGCACCCGCTCGACGTGGTCGTCGACGGACAGGCCCTGTCGGCGAGCGTAGACGACTGCGGCCGTCTCGAGAGTTACGCCGAGGTCGCTCTGCAGCCCGTTGATCGCCGCGACCGCTTCCCGCTTGTCGGCTCCGGCTTCGACGACCGCGTCGAGGATCCGCTCGAAGGTCGTCCGCTGCTGGAGAATCGATTCTTCGGGCGTGAACCCCTCGGGGATGGTCACCGTGCCGACGTCGAACGTCGCGACCAGCTCGTCGTCGTCGGGCTCGAGGAGCCCTTCGCTCGCCGCGACGTCGATCAATCGCTTGGCCTGATCGGGCGAGAACCAGTCCCGATCCAGCGACAGCGCGACGACGAAATCGCTACGGCCGAGCCGATCGGTGCCCGCCTGGACGAACGGTGCGCCGACAGCTGTCCGAAGACTCATCACGCGTTGGTGGTGGCCCCGTGGTGTAAATACTACCGTTTCTGCGAGTCGAGAGGTTCAAGTATCCGCTGGTGTTTCTCTCAGGTATGAAATTCCAGGGCCGTTCGACACGCAAGCGAACCGGTGGCCGCCGTCGCCACTCCCGAAACAAGCGCAAGTACGAACTCGGCGACGAACCGACCGAAACCGAACTCGACGACCCGTCGCTGAAGACGATCGACGCCCGCGGGAACACGACGAAGGTCCGGGCGCTCAGCACGAACGTCGCCAGCGTCGCCGACGGCGATACGGTCGTCGAGGCGGAGATCGAAAACGTCGTCGAGAACCCCGCGAACCTGAACTACATCCGTCGAAACATCATCACGAAAGGCGCTGTCATCGAGACCAGCGAAGGCGAGGCACGCGTCACGTCTCGCCCCGGACAGGACGGACAGGTCAACGCTGTTCTAATCGAGTAGTCGGCGCGAATTCCGCCGTCTCGCTCACGAGTCGATCTCGTCGGCGTACGCCTCGGCAGTGAGCAGCGACGCGAGTTCGTCGGGATCGGCCAGTTCGACCTCGACGAGCCAGCCGTCGCCGTACGGGTCTTCGTTGATCAACTCGGGCTGATCGAACAGGGCTTCGTTGACTGCCGTGACCTCGCCGGCGACCGGGGCGTAGACGTCCGAGACGGCTTTGATACTCTCGACGACGGCGAAGTCGTCGCCGGCGTCGATCTCCTCGCCCTCGTCGGGCAGTTCGACGAAGACGACGTCGCCCAGTTCGTCCTGTGCGACATCGGAAATGCCGATTCGTGCGGTGCCGTCGGTCGTGCGGACCCATTCGTGGGAGTCGAGGTATCGCAACTCCTCCGGGATATCGAAGCTCATCTATCGATGAATGGCGTGGTCCTGATACGTGCCTTCTTCGGTTCGTCCCTGACGACGACGCGAACGACGGTGTCCGGATCCGCGTGTGCAACGTCGACGTAGGCCAGCCCGATCGGCTCACCGAGCGTCGGACTCATCGTCCCACTCGTGACGTGTCCGATCTCCTTGCCGCCGGGCGTCGTGACGGGCTGTCCGTGTCGCGGGACGCCCCGGTCGATCAGCTGTACGCCCCGGAGTTTCGATTCGGGGCCTTCTGCGGCGACTCCCTCAAGCGCGTCGCGACCGACGAACTCCGTGTCGAGTTTGACGGCGAAGCCGATCCCCGCCTCGTAGGGCGTTCGCGGCTCCGTCTCGGGGTCGAAGTCCTGTCCGGAGAGGAGATAGCCCATCTCCAGGCGCAGCGTGTCTCGGGCACCGAGCCCGCAGGGCTGTACGTCGAAGGCGTCCCAGACGGTCGTCGCAGCCGCCTCCGGAACCAGGATCTCGAAGCCGTCCTCGCCGGTGTATCCCGTGGCCGCAACCAGACAGTCCGCGCCGGCGACATCGGCGCGTTCGATCTCGAACCGGTCGAGCGTGTATCGCGCGTCAGTCACCTCCTCGAAGCGCTCTGGCGCGTCCGGTCCCTGGGCCGCGATCATCGCCCAGTCGGTCGTCGCGTTGGTGATTTCGGCGTCGAGATCGAATTCGGAGCGAATCCACCGGCACCGCTCGGCCATCGCCTCGTCGTTGCCGGCGTTGGGCACGAACAGGTACGTCTCGCCGTCGGGCAGGCGATAGACGACCGTGTCCTCGAGCATGATCCCCTCTTCGTCGGTGATCGCGGCGTACTGTGCCTCCCCGGGATCGAGTGCGGTCACGTCGCTGGTCGTGAGCCGCTGCAAGAGTCGTTCCGCGTCGGAGCCGGTGACCTCGATCTGGCCCATGTGCGAGACGTCGAACTTGCCGACTGACTCGCGGACGCGCTCGTGTTCGGACCGGATCGAATCGAACTCGACCGGCATCTCCCACCCGCCGAAGTCGGTGAAACTGGCGTCCCGGTCCGCGTGGCGCTGGTAGAGTGGCGTCTGACGACCCATACCGTCAGCGGCGGCGGGGACAGAGGTAACTCTTTGGACCAGGGACGGAACTAACTCGCCGGACCTGGAAGCGGGAGGCAGTCGTCGGGACTACTGCCCTTCGAACTCGGGATCGCGGTCCTGCTGGAAGGCGGCCAGCCCCTCCCAGACGTCGTCAGTGGTGAACAGGTGCCCGAATGCAGCGGCCTCGACCTCCAGGCCGGCGCCGGTGTCGTCGCGACCCGCGTGCATCGCGCGCTTGGTGAACTTCTGGGCGATCGGCGGGCCGGCGGCCAGTTCCCGGGCCAGTTCCCGGGCCCGCTCCTCGAAGGACTCGTTTTCGACGACCTCGTTGACGAATCCGTAGTCGGCCATCGTCTCGGCGTCGTAGTCGTTGCGCGCGGTGAAGATGATCTCCTTGGCGCGCCCTTCGCCGACGATCGCGCTGAGTCGCTGGGTGCCGCCCCAGCCCGGCAGGAGGCCCAGGTTGTGTTCGGGCTGGCCGAACTGCGCGCGCTCGCTGGCGACCCGCAGATCCGCGCCCGTGGCCAGTTCCATCCCGCCGCCGAGACAGTAGCCGTCGATCGCCGCGACGACCGGCTTGGGACACTCCTCGAACGCGCCGGTGACCTGCTGGCCGTACCGGGAGATCTCGGTTGCTTCCAGCCCGCTGCCCGGTGCGGCCGAGGCGGCGTCGAATCCCGCCGAGAACGCCCGGTCGCCCGCACCGGAGACCAGCAACGAGCGAACGTCGTCGTCTTCCTCGAGAGCCTCGACCGCGTGTTCGATCTCCTCGAGCATCTGGACGGTGATCGAGTTCATCCGGTGGGGTCGGTCGATCTCGATGTGGCCGACGCGTCCGTCGATCTCGACGCTGATCTGCTCGTAGGCACGACCGCTCGCCTCGCCTTCGTCGTCCGCGTAGAAGCCGCCGTTGTCAGCGATCTCGCGGAGCCCGTCGCTGACTTCGTAGCGCGGGTGTCCCGTTTCGGCGTGTCGTCCTTCCAGCGTCTCGACGAGCGTCTCGACGCCAGCCGCGTCGGCCAGCTTGCCCGGGCCGTCCGGGAACCCGGCCCCGAGCATCATCGCCTCGTCGATGTCCTCGATCGGTGCGACGCTGTCCTCGATCAACTTGGCTGTTTCGTTGGCCAGCACCGCGAGCAGTCGGCGTTCGATTGCTCCCTCGCCCGCGTCGGCCGGGATTTCGACGCCTTCGTCGTGGTCGTACCACCCTTCGCCGGTCTTCTCGCCGAATTTCCCTTCGTCGATTTTCTCCGTGAGCAACGGACACGGTTCGTATGCCTCCCCCAGCTCGGAGTTGAGGTACTCCAGCACGTGATGTGCGACGTCGTTGCCGACCCGGTCGGCGAGTTCGAACGGTCCCATCGGGATGCCGATGTCGTACTTGCCCGTGCTGTCGACGGTCCTGATGTCGGCACCGCCCTCGTTGACGGCCCAGCACGCCTCGTTCAAAAGCGGCGTGAGGATCCGGTTGACGACGAAACCGGGACTGTCCTTCCGCACCCTGATCGACGTTTTGTCGAACGATTCCGCCAGGGCTTCGACCGTCTCCAGCGTCTCCTCGCTGGTGTGTTTGCCGGTGATGACCTCGACCAGTTGCATCCGCACGGGCGGGTTGAAAAAGTGCATCCCACAGAACTGCTCGGGTCGATCTGTCATCTCCGAGAGGTCAGTGATCGAGAGGCTGGACGTGTTCGTCGCGAAGATCGCCCGGTCCGGGGCGTACTCCTCGAGTGATCCGTAGACCTCGGTCTTGATGTCCATGACTTCCGGGACGGCCTCGATGACGACGTCGGCGTCCCCGACGGCCGCCTCCAGGTCGACCAGCGGCGTGATCCGATCCAATACTACCTCGGGATCCTCATCGAGTCGGTCTTTCTCTGCCAGCTTCTCTACTGACCACTCGATGTTCTCGTAGCCGTCCTGCACGAGGTCCTCATCGATGTCACGCAACGCGACCTCGTAGCCTGCAAGCGCTGCGACCTCGGCGATCCCATGGCCCATGCTTCCGGCGCCGAGCACCGCGACCCTCGTGATGTCGTCGACGTTCATAACGTGCGTCCCCTGTCGTGGCACACGAATGAAGGTTTCCTTCCCGGAAAATCATTAATTATAGATAGCGGACTACTCCGGTCGCGTTAACTTTGGCGTGAGTTGTGATAGACAGCGAAGGCTTCGAGCCACTCTTCAGCTGTCTCTAGCTCGACATGGCTGAAACTATTTGCAAACG
>NZ_JAOPKC010000008.1:0-113729 GCF_025517535.1 Halapricum hydrolyticum | reverse complement strand
GCTTCGAAAACGTGTCCGCCGCAAACCCGGCGACGAAGCACTCAAAATCATCCTCGAAACCGCACTATGACGCCACCAACAATCGCTTACCCAAGAGCGCATACGGATTATTGTACGTCTGTTCCGCATCGACCGCCCGATATGGGGCGGTCAGAGCGGTAAATCGGTACAATAATCCGTATCAGCTCGTCCGGTATTAACTGTTCTGCGAGCGCCCGACTACGTCCAGTGTCAACAGCTCCGCGAGCGCCCGACCACGACTACCGTCGCCGGAGCGTCATCGGCATCCCGCCACGCGGATGGGCCGTCAGCGACGGCAGGAGGTCGAGTTCCCCCTCGCGGTCGGTGTCGAGGCTGAACTCGCGGGCGACGGTCGTCAGGATGACCTGCGCCTCTAGCATTGCGAGGTGCTTACCGATACAGTGGCGTGGCCCGCCTCCGAACGGGAAATACGCGAACCGGGGTCGGTCGCCCTGGTCGAGCCAGCGATCCGGATCGAACTGGTCGGGGTCGTCCCAGAAATCGGGCGATCGGTGGACTGCCCACTGTGGAAGCATGACTGCCGATCCTTTCGGGACGCGGTAGCCGCCGAGTTCGACGTCGCGTGTCGGCTGACGGAACATCACGTAGACGGGCGGATACAGCCGCATGGACTCCTGAATCACCCGCTCTATCAGGTCCAGTTCCCGGACGGCCTCGAACGTGACCGGCCCCTCGACGGCGTCGGCCTCGGCCTGGACTGCCCGCTCGGTCTCCGGGTGGTTCGCCAGCAGATACCAGCTGTAGGTCAGCGTCAGCGCCGTCGTGTCGTGTCCGGCCAGCAGCATCGTCACGACCTCGTCACGCAGCTGCTTGGCGGACTGCTCGCCGCGGTTCCGCGCACGCAGCAGGATCGACAGCACGTCCATCGGCGGGTCCTCGTCGTCCTCGTAACCCTCGGTCCCGCGACGCTCGGCGACGATTTCCGAGACGACCCTGTCCAGTTCGTCCAGGGCCGCCTGGTACTCGCGGTTGTTCGGCGTCGGGACCCAGTCGGGCGTGATGAACCTGATCGGATCGGGTTCGAACCGCGCGCCGATCGGCGCGAGGTTCTCCCGGATGGTCTCGCGCTGGCCCTCGGTCAACTCGACGTCCAGCATGAGGTCACAGATGACGTCCAGGGTCACCTGTGTCATCTCCAGTTCGACGTCGCGGCTGTCCCCGTCCCGCCACGCGTCGATCATCGCTTCCGCGTGACCGGCGATTGTGTCGGTGAACTCGCCCAGCCGGGTCATCGCGAACGCGGGATTGGCGAGGTCGCGCTGGTGCCGCCAGGTGTCGCCTTCGCTCAGTAGCAGCCCCTCGCCAAGGAGGTCGCCGATCGCGTCGTCCTGGAAATCCGGTTTGACGTAACTGTCCGCGTCGGCGACGAGCACCTGCTGGATCTCGTCGGGATCGGTGAGCATGTACGTCTCCAGCGGGCCGAGATCCAGACTGACGACGTCACCGTACGATCGTTCGCAAGCCGTCAAAAACCGAAACGGGTCGTCGGCGTACTGCCTGGCGTTGCCGAACAGCGGCTCGCCTTTGGGCTGAGGCGGGGTCGGGCGCATCACTCTTCGAAAGGGATCAATCGTGATAAGTCCCCGCACAGCGGCGAGCACCGGGTGTTTTCGGCCGTCGCGACTGGGGATGTCGATCGCGCCAACTGTCCTGTCAGTACAGTCGGCAGAATTGATTTACTGTCCCCACCCTGAGTGATGCTGTGGCATACGAAACGATCCTGTTCGACATGGACGGCGTGTTGCTGACTGGCTACCACACCGATCCCGACGTCTACCGCCAGGCAGCGGCTGCGACGCTCGCGGACTTCGGGATCGACTACGAGGGCGAGCCGCCACCGGGACTGGTCGGCCCCGACGACGTCGCAGAAGTGCGGACGACCTGTGACGACCTCGGCCTGCCGGCTGCTCCGGCCTGGGCCTATCGCGAGCGGGCCGCGACGACGATCGAAAACGAGCAGATCGTCGCGGGCGACCGCGTGCCTTTCGACGATACCCCTGTCCTCTCTGATCTCGCCGGCGACCGCACGCTCGCCGTCGTCAGCAACAATCGCCAGGGAACAGTCCGATTCGCTGCCGACCACTTCGACTGGCCGATCGAGGCCGCACGCGGCCGATTTCCGACGCTGTCGGAGTTCGGTCAGCTCAAGCCCGACGCGCACCTGCTTCGGTGGACGCTCGACCGACTCGAGGCCGACGACGCGCTGTTCGTCGGCGATCGTCACACCGACATCGAGGCCGCCCACCACGCCGGGATCGACGCTGCTCTGCTGTCTCGTGACGGCGACGTGCCCGACGGCAACCCGGAACCGACCCACCACATCGAGTCACTTTCCGAACTCCCGGATCTGGTGTGACCAGCGACGGCCCGTCACTCGGCGTTCCAGTCTGAATCAGTCTTCGACCAGAAACATAGGACTTTAGTGGAAGATTCCGTAGTTATTTCGGATTTTGGTTCTGCTTTCGAACTCATAGTACGGATAACTGTTCCTGATTGTTGTATTTATGTCTGGCCCTAAGTGAGTCGGTACCGATCTAGGCTGATCGATACAATATAAGGGGCTCTCGGGAAGTAGTCCGCGACGCGACTTCCTCTTTGGATCGAACTCCTTGCGGTTCGAACGAAGGACGCTCTACGCCAACTTGGATATTATCGAAATACTGCTTCGTCGGGCAGCCGACCTCTCACACCCGTCTGGCCGCCCCGAGGTCGGGTGCGCTCGCGTCGTAGCCGTCCTCGCGGAGTTCGTCCGCGAACGCCGGGCAGCGATCGCCGTGATTGACCAGGATCTCGGCGTCGCGATACGCGTCGAGAAAGTCCAGCAGTCCCTCTCGATCGGCGTGGGCCGAAAAGTCGTAGGCTTCGACCTGTGCGGCGACGGGCATCCGCCGGCCGTCGATCTCCGCGCTGCCGGTTTCGAGTAGCTCGCGGCCGGGCGTGCCCTCGACCTGGTAGCCGGTCAGCGCGATCTTGTTGACCGGCCGATCGGCGATCTCCGGGACGTACGTCATCGCCGGCCCGCCCGAGAGCATCCCGCTGGTCGTGACGATGACTGTGTTCTGCTCGGCGATCCGTCGTCGTTGGCCGTCGCGACCGTCGACGATCCGGGCGTGGGATTTCGACCGCTGCAGTGCCCCCGGGTCGCGAACGAACTCCGGATACTGTCGGAGCATCTCGGTCACGTCCGTGCCCATCCCGTCGACGTAACAGGGGATGTCGTGGGCCTCGCAGACCATGAGCATCTCTTGGGTCCGTCCGATGGCGAACGCCGGGACGACGACGGTCCCGCCCTCCCAGAGAGTCGTCCGCAGACTCTCGACGAACGCTGCTTCGACCGCCTGTCGATCGTCGTGGCTGACATCGGAATACGTGCTCTCACAGACCACTACGTCGGCTTCGGGACGCTCGGTCGTCCCGGCGACGAGCCGCTGATCGTCAGTGTGGAAATCCCCCGTGTAGAGCAAGCGCGTGTCTCCGTCGTCTACGAGTACGTGCGCCGATCCGGGGATGTGGCCGGCGTCGAAGAGCGTCACTTCGTGACCCGCGGCCTCGAACGGCTCCCGGTAGCCGTGCGCCTCCGAGACCTGTGTGACCCGCTGGACGTCCGTTTCGGTGAACGGACACTGCGGGGTGTTCCCGTGGAGTTTCAGCGTGTCCCGGGAGAGCGTGAGCGCGAGTTCCCGGGTCGGTGGCGTCCAGTGGATCGACGGGCGCGCGTCGCCGCTCAGTAGCGACGGCAGCGCTCCGACGTGATCGAGGTGGCCGTGACTGACCACGACTGCGTCGGGGTCGACGTCACCGAGCGGGTACTGCGGCGGCGTGGCCGACTGCATGCCGTAATCCAGCAACAGCGAGTCGTTGACGAGGATCGCACTTCGGCCGATCTCGCCAGCGCCGCCCAGAAACCGGATGTCCATCGAACCCGTGTTATGGCTCGGCGCGTTTGACGGTGGCGATGACATCCTCCGCGCCGTGAACAGAGCGGGACTACGTCCCGCAGGCAGTCGGGCGAGCCCGACGACGGCGCGGTTTCCCCTCCGACGTGGGAGTCTCAGACTGTCTGAGCGTCCCCGGAGGCAATATTCCCGTTGTGGTGGACGGTACTCGGGTCTGTGCGCTGTTCTTTGGGACTTTCCCTCGCGGGAGAGCGTGGTGACTCCGACCAGTCGTGGTCGTCCCACTCGAACCGCACGGGCCGTGCCATCGGCCTGACTGCCTGCTCTGTCTGCCGCTTCAGGAACGTTTCTGACGCTGTAAGGTCGGCGTGACCCTCGAACCCACACGGATAGAGACGCCACCCGTCCCTACTCCCGTCGTGCCTGTTCCTGAGTATTACGAATCGTCGAAAAAGTATTATTGGGGCGTTGGGTATCGTCAGACAACGAGCATGTACGACCGACGCACGCTGTTGCAGGCGATCGGCGCGGGGGCGACAGCCGCGCTGGCTGGCTGTTCGGTGCTGGGCGACTCGTCTGCAGGCGCCCGGACGGTGACCGACGACGCGGGTCGGGACGTCTCACTTCCCGAGTCGGTCGATCGGGTCGTCGCGGTCGGACCCGGAGCCCTGCGGCAGGTGGCGTATCTCGGCGCGACCGATCGAGTCGTCGGCGTCGAGGACGCCGAGAGCGGCTGGATACGGACAGTTCCGTACAACATGGCCAATCCGAGTCTCCGCGAGAAGCGAGTCACCGGCTCGGCGGGTCCGAACGCGGGCGGCAACGGCGAGGAGATCCTCGCTGCTGACCCGGACGTCATCTTCTTTTACGGCGATACCTCCCGGGCCGAAACGCTGCAGTCCCAGACCGACACGCCTGTCGTCGCTCTGGAACTCATGGATCTCGGCGGCGAGGCGACTCGCGAGGGAATCTACGAGACCTGGCGGCTGGTCGGCGACGTCCTCGATCTCGAGGATCGGGCCGCCGAACTGGAGACGTTCGTCGAGGAGACGGTTGCCGACCTCCGCGATCGGACGGCAGACCTCCCGGACGAGCAGCGAGTCGACGCCTACGCCGGGGCGGTCAGCTACAAGGGTGCACACGGGCTGGCGACCACGCGAAAGCGATTCCCGCCGTTCGCGTACGCCGGCGTCGACAACGTCGCGAGCGGGATCGGATCCGATTCGCCGTCGGTCCAGCTCAGCGAGGAACAGTTGCTCGAGTGGGACCCCGAGGCGATCTTCGTCGACTCTCACAACCTCGACCGGGCTCGTGAGGATCTCCAAACGACGGCCGCGTACGACGAGTTGACGGCCGTTTCCGGCGGGGAGATATACACCCTGCTTCCCCACGCCAGCTACAACCACAACTACGGGTCGATCCTGGCCAACGCCTACTTCGTCGGCACGACGCTGTATCCCGATCGATTCGACGACGCCGATCTCTCGGAAAGCGTCGATTCGATCTTCGAGACCCTGCTGGGTGCACCGCTGTACGACGATCTGCTCGAGACCCACGAGGCCTATCAGCGCCTCGGTGATCTCGATGGCTAGCGAAACCGTGCGGGACGGCGATCCGGGCCAGTACCGTCGATCGGAGGAGCCAGCCCGTCGACAGACGGGCCGAGAAACAGTCCGAGAGAATCGGACGCAGACGACTCGACGGGTCTACGCCGTCGCGAGTGGGTCGACGCTCGTGCTCCTGCTCGCGTCGCTGGCGGCGATCGCGATCGGATCGGTACACGTTCCGCTCGCCGACGTCGTCGCCGCTCTCGCCGGTGGCGGAACGCCGACTCAGCGTGCGATCGTCTGGAACCTCCGGCTCCCCCGAGTCCTCGGTGCGGTCGTCGCCGGGGCCGGACTCGCCGTCGCCGGCGCGGCGATGCAGACCGTCCTCCGGAACCCCCTGGGCGCGCCCTACACGCTGGGGATCTCCCAGGCTGCGGCGTTCGGCGCGGCCGTCGCAGTCGTCCTCGGATTCGGCAGCGCCGCCTCGGAACTCGGATCGATCGGACCCTATCTCACGACCGTCGCCGCCTTTCTGGCGGCGATGGTCTCGACGGGGTTGATCCTCGTTCTGGTGACTTACCGGCAGGCCACCCCCGAGACGCTGATCCTGACCGGCGTCGCCGTCGGATCGCTGTTCACCGCCGGCATGACGCTACTGCAGTACTTCGCCAGTGACACCGAAGTTGCCGCTATCGTCTACTGGACGTTCGGCGACGTCGGTCGCGCCGGCTGGATGCACGTCGCACTCATGACGGCGGTCGTGGCGGCCGGGCTGGCGTACTTCCTGGTCAATGCCTGGAACTACGACGTCATGGACGCGGGGACGGCGACAGCGAAGAGCCTCGGCGTCCCGGTCGAGTCACTGCGGGTCAGGGGGATGGCCGTCGCCTCGCTGGTGACGGCGATCGTCATCTCGTTCGTGGGGATCATCGGGTTCGTCGGACTGGTCGCTCCCCACGTCGTCCGGATGCTCGTCGGCGGGACCGAGCGACACCTGCTGCCGATCACGGCCGTCGTCGGCGGTGCGCTGCTGGTCGCGGCTGACACGCTCGCCCGGACGGTCCTCGCGCCGGTCGTCCTGCCGGTCGGAATCCTCACCTCGTTTCTGGGCGCACCGCTTTTCATCTACCTCGTCATCAACGGGAGGGAGTACTGGTGACGCTCGACGTCCGCGATCTCGCGTTCGCGTATGGAGATGAATCGGTACTCGAAGGTGTGAACCTGACCGCCGAGTCGGGCGAGTTGCTCGGGTTGCTCGGGCCGAACGGATCCGGCAAGTCGACGCTGTTGCAGTCGCTCAACCGGATCCACGAGCCGGACGCGGGAACGGTCCTGGTGGACGGCGATCGTGTTTCGGAACTTGATCGCACGGAACTCGCCCGCCGGGTCGGATACGTGCCCCAGGACGAACAGGGCGCGTTCCCGGCGACGGTCTACGAGACGATCCTGCAGGGACGACGGCCACACGGCGGCTGGTCGCCCGGCCGGGTCGATCGCGCGGCGGTCGAGGGGACGATCGAGCAGCTCGACCTCGCGGCGTTCACGAGTCGGAACGTCGCCGATCTCAGCGGCGGCCAGCGCCAGAAAGTGCGACTCGGGCGTGCGCTCGTGGGTGATCCGTCCGTACTGCTACTGGACGAACCGACCAGCGCGCTCGACCTGAAACACCAGCTAGACGTGATGGAACTGGTCGGCGAACACGTTCGCGACCGGGGAGTGACCGGGATCGTCGCCATCCACGATCTGAACCTCGCGGCACGGTACTGCGATCGGGTCGCGCTGCTCTCCAACGGCGAGATATACGACGTCGGTGGGCCGGACGTGCTGACCCCGGAGACGATCCGGGCGGTCTACGGCGTCGAGGCGACCGTCAAACATCACCGCGGACGACGCCTGATCGTCACCGAGCGTTCAGCGAGAACGCCGTCAGTCGCCTCGGCGGCGCATTCGGGCCCTGACGACGGCCGGTACTGTACGCGATAGCGCACTCGTGGCAAAGATACATGCGGGGGGCGTCCCGAACGTCCGCCATGGCCGCGCCCGAGGAAGACGCCGGTGTCCTGGAGAGCAAGCGCACCGCAACGCGATACCAGATTCTGGTCGAGATCGCCGAGCGCCAGCCGGCGGTCAGCCAGCAGGAGATCGCCGACGAGATCGGCGTCACCGCACAGGCGGTCAGCGACTACCTGCAGGAACTGGTCGAGGACGGCTACGTCGAAAAGCACGGCCGGGGGCGCTACGAGGTCACGAAAGAGGGCGTCGACTGGCTGATCTCACAGACGGCGTCGCTCCAGGACTTTCTCGATCACGTCTCCGAAGACGTCATCGGCCAGGTCGAAGTCGAGACGGCGGTCGCCGCGACGGACCTCGAGGAGGGACAGACAGTCACGCTGACGATGCAGGAGGGGCTGTTGCACGCCGAGGCCGGCGAGGCCGGCAACGCGACGGCAGTCGTGATGACTGACGCGTCGGCCGGCGAAGACGTCGGCGTCACGAACTTCGAGGGGGTCGTCGAGTACGATCTGGGGACAGTGACAGTCGTCGCCGTTCCACACGTTCGAAACGGCGGCTCTCGGGCGGTCGATCCGGAACGCGTCGAGGCTGAAGCCGACGACCACGATCTCGTGGCGGCCGCGGGCACCGAAGCACTGGTCGCAGTCCGTACGGCCGGACTCGATCCCGACCTCCGGTTCGGCACCGCCGAGGCCGTCCAGGAGGCCGCGACCAAGGGCCTGACCGTGTTGCTGGTGGCGACGACGACCAAGCTCTCGCGTCACACTGACCGTCTGCGCGAGAACGGCATCAGCTACGAGGTGCTGGACGCCGGCGAGTAGCCAGACGGGCGGCTGCGTTTCGACACCGGGGCCGACAGCTGTTCTCCCGCCTCACCACTCGCGGAACGACCGATGTCGGGCGGCGACATCGGCCACGTCTGCTTCGTCGAGTGTCCCCCTGTCCGTGCAGACGTCCGCACACAGGTCGGCAGGTGTCACCTCGAACAGCGGGTTCGCGACCGCGATATCGGCGTCACCCTCGTACAGCGCCGTCGGTGCCTGCTCGATCTCGACGTCGGTCTCGGGTGCGATCTTGTCCGCGGCGGCGACGACGTAACACGGCAGGTCGTGAGCGACCGCCGCCAGCGCGAGCCCGTACGTTCCCACCTTGTTCAGTACACGACCGTCCGGTAGGATCGTGTCGGCGCCCACGATCACCGCGTCGGCGTCGAACTCGGCGAGCTGGCCGGCCAGCGCGGCGTCGCTCGTCAGCGTCACGTCGTGGCGTGTCGCCAGCGACTCGGCGACGCCGATCCCCTCGCCGCCGGGGCGCGATTCCGCGACCAGTACGGCCTCGGGATCGGCCAGCTCCAGTGCCGCTCGGACCGTTCCGGATCGCGAGAGCGTACAGATACGCGCACCGTCGATCCGGTCCGCGGCGACGGCCGCGGCCGCTCGATCGGCCTCGACGGCGCTCGCGATCCCCTCGCGAGCCGACCGTTCGACGGCCCCCGGCGCGTGCTCGTCGGCTTCGCTCATGACGCGGTTGAGCCGGTTCTCGACGACCGCCATCGACGGGCGAGCGGCGAGCAACTCGCGAGCCACGCCGGCGACACCGTCCCAGTCCTCGGCCAGCGCGGCTTCGTCGCGAAGGACTTCGAGGGCGCGAACCGACAGCCAGGCCGACCCGTGTTCGTCGTCGGCCGCGACGGTCTTGACCGTCGGCCGGACGCGGTCGTAGGAACGCCACAGCTTGGGGACCGTCTCGCGTCGTCGGATCTCGGTCGCGTGACACCATTCCCAGTCCGCGAGCTCCCAGTTCGGGTCGATCTCGCGCGTCTCGGCCTCGAACAGGAACGGGTCAACTGCCCCGGGGTCAAGCCCCGAGGCTTGTCAGTGGACTCCCGCTCTATCCGCGCAGGGCGGAAGGCCGGAATTGGCCGTTCGCGTTCAGCGTCCCTGACTTGAGGGCCAGTTGACTGGTGGCCCGTCCAGCCCCAGACTTGAGCCAGTGCTGGACAAGCCGCCACCCGATATTCCGAGCGGCGTTATAATCGGCGTGGAGTTCCTTTCCACACTTCAGGCACTCGAACTCGTCACCATCACGATTATCCTCGTGCGTGAACCCGCATTCGCCGTGACTGCACCGTTGCGACGTGTAGGCAGGCGCAACATCGTCAACATCGATGCCGTATTCTTCGGCTTTGTATTCGACGTGGTGCTGAAGTTCACGGAACGCCCACTGCTGGAACTTCGAAGCGTTCGAGATGCGCTCCCGGATATGCGTCAGGTTCTCGAACGCAATCGCTGTGCAGTCGTTCTCGACGGCTTCCTGCACAATCGCTTTCGAGACGCGGTGGAGGTAGTCTGCACTCCACCGAGCGAACCGTGAGCCGATGCTCTTGATTGTGAGGTGCGCGGAACGAGTCCCCGTCTGTTGGAGATTACCGCGCCGACGTTCATACTCGTCGCGCTTGTGGTTGAGATAGTCTGCATTGCCAAAGAACGCTCCTGTACTGGTGACGGCGAGGTAACCGTCCACGTTCAAATCGACGCCGAGAACCACTCCGTTCTCGGTCGATTCATCACGAGAATCAGCGGGTTCGACTTCTTTCTCGACTGCGACGTGGAGGGAGTACGTGCCGTCACGCTTGTGGAGTGTTGCTTCTTTGCGCTCCCAGTCATCTGTCCAATACTCCGCGAACGGCGTGCCCTCGTCGTCTTCGGGCGTGACGAACTCGGCGGTCACGCGGTCGCGCACGGTGGCAAGGGTCACGTGGTCGTCGTTGTACGTGATGGTTCGCCCGTTGTACACGACGACGCTCCCTCGGAACTCGGGCTTGCTTGCCTTTTTGCCGTCGTCGAGGATGCGGTCTTTGCAGTTGCCGAGTGCGTCGGCGGCGAGGTTGCGGGCGGATTGGACGAGACTGGCTTGCAGACTGGTCTGCTCCCGAACCTCCGTGTAGGTTTGGTTGTGGAGCGTGTTCTTTGTGTCCTCGATTTCTGTGGGGTCGTCGTTCCATCCAGCGTCAGCGACGTGTTGGGCCGCCTGACGGAATTGCTCGAACGTCTCATCGAGGATGCTATGAGCGTCCTCGGGAACGTCGAGCTTTAGCTGGATGTTGCGAACGACCTCCATACTTCATCAGTATGCTTAGAGATACTTGAAAGTATTTCTCCAGTCGTTGGGGAGTCGGACTTGCCATCGCGTGAGGTTTGTGTCGTCGAGTGTCGGCTTCCTCCCCGACCTCAAGGGTCGGGGTATCCGCCTCGCAATCTCTATGAACGCGCCAGCGAGTCCCCCGGTCGGCGTCCTCGACCGCGAACGGATCGCCCTGCCGGACGAGCGCCACGTCCTGGAGGCCAGTCTCCTCGCGGATCTCTCGTCGTGCGGCAGTCTCCGGACTGTCCGGTGGTGCACCCCGTTCCGGCGCGAGATAGCCGGTGATCGCTCCCCACCGACCCGGGTACGACCCGGCGTCGTCGCTACGACGGACGAGCAGGACCGCCCCCTCGTTGCGCAGAACGCACGTGACGACCTCGTGTTCGTCCATACCCCCGCTTCACGGCCGACTGGGAAAACGCCGACGCCGCGCTCAGGGGCAGTTGACAAAGCGCCGACGCGCGCTCGGGGGCAGTCGACAAAACGCCAGCGCCGCGTTTTTGACCCGTGCTCGTTTATCCTCGCCCATGAACGTCGCGATCATCAGCGATACGCACATTCCGTCGCGAGCCCACTCGATCCCGGCGTGGGCGCGCCGACGCGTCAGCGAGGCCGATCACGTGATCCACGCGGGTGATTTCGACTCCACGAAGGCGCTGGCTGACGTCCGCGAGTTCGCCTCCCGGCTCACGGCCGTCGGCGGGAACATGGACCCCCGCGGGCTCGACCTGCCGGACGTCCGGACCGTCCGGCTCGGCGGCGTCACGTTCGTCGTGACTCACGGCACAGGAAACCGTCGGGATTACGAACATCGCGTCGCCCGGATCGTCGACGACCAGGACGTCGACGGGCCCGTCGTCGGCGTCGCCGGACACACTCACGAACTGCTGGATACGACTGTCGACGGCGTCCGACTGCTCAATCCCGGGAGCGTCACCGGTGCCGCTCCAGCCCAAGCGGCGACGATGTTGACCGCCGAAGCCAGTGACGGCGAACTGGACGTGACGGTGCATCGAGAGTGACGCAGCCGACCGGAAGCGATGGTGACTGTCGGAGCCGGTCGAGGATCGCGATTCGCTTTCCTGGCGGGATCTGTGACGATCGCTGCCGTGCTAGATGGCGGGTGCCTTCACGCTGATCGACCACCCACATTCCGGACAGGTCCAGTCGTAGTAGACTGTACTCGACGTGAGCACTCCACCGCGCTCTCGCGTCACCTCGAGGTTCCCGCTCGCTCGCGCACAGGCCACGTGGTATCTCACCCCACACCGCGAGCAGGAATCATCTATTTGCCCCTCCCCACAGAGTGTGCAATCGTCCTCCCTGTCCATCACAATCTAATATAATTTTAGTTACGGGATATAACGGTTGTCGATGGTTTCAGGCCGAGGTGCCGATGAGGTATGCACCTATATTGTGAACTCTTCTCACACCTGGCAGGTTGCGCTCCTACCGGGTCACTTTTTGCGGATCTGCCCCGAGAGAGGGACATGGAGGTCTTCGCGGTCCCGGGGCTGCCGGAAGTGCAGGCCGGTGACGACGTCGCTGCATTGATCGCCCGGCAGGCCGACCTGCAGGACGGTGACGTGCTCTGTGTCGCGAGCACGATCGTCTCGAAAGCGGAGGGACGGGCGTTCGATCTCTCGGATTTCGAGGCGAGTCACCGCGCTCGGGGCATCGCCCGCCGACTCGAAGGGATCACCGGCGACCGGAAGGACCCCAGATTCGCCCAGGCAGTCCTCGAAGAGAGCGAGGAGCTGCTGATGACTGCCCCGTTCCTGCTGACCGTCACCCGGTTCGGTCACATCACGGTCAACGCGGGGATCGACCGCTCGAACGTCCCCGGCGCGGACCTGCTAATGTTGCCCGAGGATCCCGCTGCCAGCGCCCGGGCGATTCGGGAGGGACTGTCGGTCGATGCGCCCGTCGTCGTCACCGACACTTCCGGTCGGCCGTTCCGCCACGGCCAGCGTGCGGTCGCGCTGGGCTGGGCCGGGATGGCTGCCAACCGCGACTGGCGCGGCGAACCCGATCGTGACGGGCGCGAACTCGGCGTCACCGTCCAGTCCGTGGTCGACGAACTCGCCGGCGCCGCGAACCTCGTCACCGGCGAAGGTGACGGCGGGACGCCGGTCGCCGTCGTCCGGGACTGGACTTTCGGCGATCACGACGGCCACGACCGGCTCTTCCGGGATCCGGAGACCGACTTCGTTCGACAGGCGCTACGCCAGTGGAGTTACTGATGTACGGACTCGAACTCACCCCAGAGCATCCAGTCGAAACGCTTTCAGACTTCGCGGTGACGGCCGAATCGGTCGGCTTCGACGCCGCGTTCGCCAGTCACCACTACAACAACCGCGACCAGTTCATGGCGCTGACCGATATCGCCCGCGAGACCGAGACGCTACAGGTCGGTCCGGGCATCGCCAACCCCTACGAGACTCACCCCGTGACGCTGGCTTCGCGGATGGCCACGCTCGAGGAACTCTCCGGCGGCCGGGGCCTCTTCGGGATCGGTCCGGGTGACAGGTCGACGCTCGCGAACCTCGGTTACGACCAGGACGGCGCGCTTCGCCGGACCCTGGAGACGTTCAAGGTCGCCCAGAAACTGTGGGCCGGCGAGCGCGTCGATCACGACGGCACGTTCCAGGCCGAGGACGCCGCTCTCAACTACGAGGTCGGATCGATCCCGGTCTACGTCGGCGCGCAGGGGCCACACATGACCAGAATGGCCGCGAAACACGCCGACGGCGTGCTGTTTAACGGCTCGCACCCGCGGGATTACGAGTGGGCGGCCGAGCAGGTCGCGCACGGACTCGACGAGCGGCCCGAGCACCGCGGGGCGTTCGACTTCGGCGCGTACGCGTCGGTTTCGATCGCCGAAGACGAGGACGACGCGCGGGAGGCGGCCCGGCCACCGGTCGCCTTCATCGCTGGCAGTGCCGCGCCGCCGCTGCTGGATCGGCACGACCTCGACCGCGAGCGTGCCGAGGAGATCAGCGCGGCCATCTCCAGTGGGGACTTCGAGACAGCCTTCGGGGCCGTGACGCCGGCGATGATCGACGCCTTCTGCATCACGGGCACGCCCGAGACGGTCTCCGAACAGATCGAGGCCGTCCTCGAGTACGTCGACAGCTTCGTCGCCGGGTCACCGCTGGGCCCGGACGTCGGGACGGCTATCGAGCTCCTGGGGGATGTGTTCGGCCGGATCGACTCGGCGTGACCAGATCCACGATCGCTCCCAGCGTGAGCACGCCCAGCACGCCAACCGCCACGAGGACGAACAGCGCGCCGAAAAGCACGAGAATTCCCGCCAGTGGATCCCGCGTCGCCACGTCGACGAACTCCGGGCCGATCGACTGCACGCTTTCGAGCAGTTCCGAGAGGAACGTCTCCAGGGATACCATACCACCACTTGCCGGGCTTGGTACTTGTGTGTTCGTCCCGCGAACTTTTCTCGCTGCTCCCCGTAACTCGTGGATATGGAACGGGACGCCACTCTCGAAGACTTTCTCGACTCCGGCGAGGGCGACCCGCCGGATACGGCGTCAGGTGGACCCATAGACGCGGACCGAGATGATGAAACGCCTGATACCGCGGACCGAGATGATGAAACGCCTGATACCGCGGACCGAGATGATGAAACGCCTGACACCGCGGAGCCGGACGACGCTGATATCGCGACCTCGGCGATGAGCTACCGATCCGGTGGCGGTGCCTGTGCGGTCTGTGGCACGGTCGTCGAGCGCCGATGGCGTGACGACGACGGACTGGTCTGCCGGGACTGCAAGACCTGGTAGCTCGGACGATCGGTTATTTCAACTGACTGCCATTAAGAAACGTTAACATATCCTCAGCCGCTAGGCGCGGTAACGACTACGTCGGGAGTCCGGACGGCAGCGTCTAGCGGCCGAGCGAGCGTCCGTGGCCCGCTCGAAGCCGGACGCCCGGCGAGCACCCGAGGTCATACAATGACGGATTCCGAGACACACGCCGGGTCGCAAACGGCCTCCAGCGTCGAGACGGCCGCCGAAACCGTTCACCGCGTCATCGACAACGTCGAACAGGTTATCGTCGGCCACCACGACGAAATCGAGCACGTCCTCGTAGCGATGCTTGCCGGTGGGCACGTCCTGCTGGAAGACGTGCCCGGCGTCGGCAAGACGATGCTCTCGCGGGCTGTCGCCACGTCCTTCGACGGGACGTTCAAACGGATCCAGTTCACGCCTGATCTGCTTCCGGCTGACGTCACTGGCGTCGACGTGTACAACCAGCAGACGAGCGAGTTCGTGTTCCACGAGGGGCCGATCTTCGCGAACGTCGTCCTCGGCGACGAGATCAATCGCGCCCCGCCGAAGACACAGTCCGCGCTGCTGGAGGCGATGGAGGAACGGCAGGTTACCGTCGACGGGACGACCCGGCCCGTCCCGACGCCGTTCACCGTGATCGCGACCCAGAACACCGTCGAACAGAACCGGACGTACGAACTCCCGCTGGCCGAGCGCGATCGCTTCACCTCGAAACTCCAGCTCGGCTACCCCGACGCCGACGAGGAAGTCGCGATGCTCGACCGGATCGTCGGCCACCACCCCATCGAGGACATCTCACCGGTCGTGACGCTCCCGGAGTTCCAGACGGCACGCGACACGACTGCCGCGGTGACGGTCGAACGACCTGTCCAGGAGTACGTCACCGAGCTGGCCACCTACACCCGCGAACACGCACAGCTGGGGGCGAGTCCGCGGGCGTCACTGTCGCTGTTACGGGCCGCCCAGGCGCGGGCACTGCTCGCCGGTCGCGGGTACGTCACGCCTGACGACGTGCAGGTGGAGGCACCGGTCGTCTGGCCGCATCGCATCCGGACGGAAACGGGCGAACAAACGCCGACCGGACTCGTGAGCGACGCGCTTGAGGCCGTTCCGGTCGTGTGATCGATGCCGTACTCGAACTGGCCCACAGTATGATGAAACCGACACGACGGGGGGTTGTCGTCTTCGCGCTCGCCGTCACCGGGGTCGTGCTTGCCCGGCTGTTCGGCCCCCGCAGTCTCGACGCTGTCGCGGTCCCCGCGGTCGTCGCGCTCGCTGCGGGCGCGCTCCAGCTCGCGCTCGCAGCCGATCCTTCGGTTCGGCGTCGCCCCCTCTCGCCGACCTTCCCTGGCGACGACCACACAGTCTCCCTCGATGTCGAGGGGGGCCACGGGGTCGTCACGCTCGACGATGCCGTCCCGGAGGGCGCAATTGCGTCTGATCCGACAGCGACGGTTCTCGCGCCGGCGACGGTGAGCTACGACGTCCGCCACGAGCACCGCGGCGAGTACGTCTTCGGTCCGACGACGGTCCGTGTCCACGACGTATTCGGGCTGTTCCAGCGGACGACCACGGCAGCGACCGAGCGAGCACACCTCGTCTACCCGCCCGTGCACGACGTTCGCGAGCGGGACGTACTCGCACGGTGGCTCGACCGGGGTCGCTCGACCGACCGCCAGACAGTCTCGAAACTCAGAGAGTACGTCCCCGGCGACTCACCCCGGGACATTCACTGGCGTGCGAGCGCCAGATGGCCGGATTCGCTGCTCGTCGCCGAGTACGACGCCGATAACGACGAGACGGCCACGATCGCCGCCAGCGCTCCAGCCGGTGCGGCTGACCCGATGGCGGCTGCGACCGCGAGTATCGCCGTCGCACTCCTCGGGGCAGGGGTGGACGTGGAGGTCACCGTCCGGGACGGCACGGCGAGCGATCGGATGGCGATCCTGTCGTTGCTGGCCCGGACCGATCACGGCCGCCCGGCCGTCGGCGACGCCGACATCACCGTCGAAGCGCACCGATCCGGCACGGTCACGGTCACCGCCGACGGCCGCGAGACGACCTTCGAGGCCATGCGGGCCAGCAGGGCGGTAGGGCTGAACTCTCTGTCCGAGCAGACCGACAAGTCCGACAGGTGGACGGAGGTGATTCGACAGTGAGCGATTCGACTGCCCGGGAGTCCGACGCGAGGCGGGGGAGTCGTCGACGCTCGACCGACCGACCGCTCCTGCCCGAGACGCTGCGTCGTCACGTCGCCGCTCCCCGGATGTCGGCACTTCGGCTTGCGTCGTTGCTCGCCGCGGGGCTGGTACTCGTGTCGGTGCTCGCGACGGTCTACCGCGTGCTGGACGTCGTCGGAGACCCGACCGACGTTCTCGGGCTGGCGGCGGTTATCATCGTCGCTGCGACGCTGGGCGCACGACTGTTCGGCGTCCGGCAGGCAGCGATCACCGCCGGCGGCCTCCTCGCTGTGGGGCTCGGGTGGTATCTCGCCGAACTCCCCACCGAGAACACGTTCGCGCTCGCGGTCCACGTCGAGTACGTCCTGGCGCTGCTATCGGGTCGATCCATTCTGGAGATCGTCAACGTCGAGCAGTGGCTCCTCGCCGTCACGCCCGCACCGGTCTTTCTCACGTGGTTTCTCGCGCTCCGTCATCGCTACGTGCTGGCGGCGGTCGCGGGCGGATCGGCGGTCGGTTTCGTCGTGCTGACCGGCGACGCGACGCTGCCGGTCGCGACGATGGGGTGCGTCGGTGCCCTCGCGTTGCTCGGGTTCGGGACGCTCGAACGGGCCGGCGGGACGATCTCGGACGCCGACGTCGTGGTGGTTGTCCTCGCGGTCGCCGTCGGAGCTTCGCTGTCGATTACGCTCGTCCCTCAGGAGGCGACGATGACTTACTCTCCGGGTGTCGGATTCGAGCGCGCGACGGAGTACGCGACCGAGGGGACGCTCGAAGCGGATCTGCTCGCGACGAACGATCGAGTCAGAATCGGTGGACGTACCGAACTCTCCGCGGAGACGCGCTGGACGGTCGAGAGCGACCGCGAGCGGTACTGGCGTGTCGGTGCGTACGACCTCTATACGGGCGAGGGCTGGATCAGACGGCCCAATTCGATCGCCGAGACGTCCGTTCGACGCGCAGCCGCGGAGACCGTCACGCAGCGATTCACGGCCGAGTCCCGTATCGCGACGGTACCGGCCGCGTGGCGTCCGATCGGCGTCGAAGGGATCGACGTGCGCACGACCGTGTTTCGCGGATTCGAGCCGATCGGATCGTTACAGCCCGGGGAATCGTACGTCGCTGAGAGTCGCGTCATCGATCCCTCCCCCAGTCAGTTGCGACGGGCTGGCGACTCCTACCCGGAGACGGTCACCTCGCGGTTCCTTCAGGTCCCGGACAGCACGCCTGATCGCGTCGCACAGGCGGCTGAGGCCGTCGCCGGTGACGCGGAAACGCCGTACGGAACTGCCGTTCGCATCGAGGGGTGGCTCAAGAACACCAAGGATTATTCGCTGTCGATCGATCGCCCGTCAGGTGACATCGCCGACTCGTTCCTCTTCGAGATGGAGGCGGGCTACTGCACGTATTTCGCGACGACGATGGTCGTGATGCTTCGCACGCAGGGCGTCCCGGCCCGCCTGGCCGTCGGGTACACGCCCGGCGAACGGGTCGGGGACGACACCTGGCGCGTCCGCGGCTACAACTCACACTCCTGGGTCGAGGTGTATTTCCCCGAAGTCGGCTGGGTGCAGTTCGACCCGACGCCGTCACAGCCGCGCGAACAGGCCGCCAGCGAACAGTTCCCTGACGTTGAGACAGCGTCCGATAGCGAGAGTGATACCGGGGAGAACTCCGAAGAAAGCGGTTCGGGGCCGACGCCGGACGCAGGTCGCGTTCCCGGCTGGGTTCCGGATCCCGACTCAGGGGGATCGGATCCGGCCGGCCAGTCAGATGCGACGGACACGCGGACGCCGATTCCGGCTGACGATTCGGGACCGACACTCCAGGATCCCGCGATCAACGCTCCGTCCGTCGACCGGCCGGATCGGCCGGGCTGGGAGCGACTCCTGCTGGGATCGATCGTCGTCGTTGGCCTGCTCGCTGGCGTCCGTCGCTCCGGTGCGTTCGGACGTCTCTACCGTGTGATCTGGTTGCGCTGGCAGCCCCGATCCGATCCGATGACCGACCTCACGCGAGCCTACGACCGGCTGGAGTATCTCTTCGAGCGCGTCCACCGCCCCCGTCGCGCTGGCGAGACGCCGCGGCAGTATTTCGAGGCGATCGAGGCAGACGAGCGCGCGATGACAGTCCGACGGCGATACGAGCAGGCCCGGTACGCCGGCGAGGTCGATCCGGCAGCAGCCGATCGCGCCGTCGCGCTCGCGGACGCAGTCGTCGCCGAACACGTCCGGTTCGTCGTGGCAGGTCCCGATAGTGTTTAATAGGTCGATTTCGTACCGGGATGTGTAATGTCGGAAGTCTGCTCGACGTGCGGGTTGCCTGAGGAGCTCTGCGTCTGTGAAGACGTCGCCAAAGAGTCCCAGGAAATCAACATCCGCATCGACGAGCGCCGTTACGGTAAAGAGGTAACGATCATCGAGGGATTCGACCCGAACGACGTCGACATGGACAGCCTGTCCTCGGATCTCAAATCCAAGTTCGCCTGTGGGGGGACTGTCGAAGACGACATGATCGAGCTCCAGGGCAATCACACCGGTCGCGTCGAGGACTTCTTGCGCGATAAAGGGTTCAACGTCGCCTGACCGACTCGATTCGGGAAACCGCACGAGTGCGGTCTTCCCGGTCTGGTGCCGTTCTCGACCATAGAATCTTGTTTCCGGAGTGCGTAGAGTTACAGATGAGCGAACAACGTTCGACCCGGCGGCGGTTCGTCGCGGGTGCGACGGCGGCGACGGCGATCGCACTGGCTGGCTGTGCGGGCGGGGACGACGACGGGGGCGTGCCCGAAGAGTACCGGACGGCGACGAGCATCGGCGGCAACGAGCGCGACCCCGACAGCCTCTCCAGCAAGAACGCCGCAGCGTACCAGGAGTCGCCGAGTGGCGATCGCCAGTGCTCGAACTGCCGGTACTTCATCGAAGACAAGAACGGCGACGGCGTCGGAGCGTGTGCGATCGTCGCCGGTGAGATCCAGCCCGACGCCTACTGCGCGCGATACGTTCGTCACGAGGGGTGATGGTTCGGACTGGTGCTCTGCGAGGGTGATGGTTCGGACTAGTGCTCGGGGGAGCGGCTCTGTTTCCTCCGCGTACCAATCTCACATCGCAGGCCGTTCATCCGTCTGTCTGCGATCGGCGCAGCTCCGAAAAGCGCACGAAGGCGGCGTGTTGACCGATCGTACCAAACCCACTATTAGTGGGTCGTCCGTATCGGGTAGTATGAGCGCGACAGCACGACAGCAGGCAAGCGGGGCCACCCAGTCCACGCTGACAGACAAACAGCGCGCGATCCTGGAATACCTCCGGGAGCACGCCGATTCCCGGACCTACTTCAAGTCGCGGCTCATCGGCGAGGAACTCGGGATGTCGGCCAAGGAGGTCGGGACGAACATGGCACCGCTTCAGGAGGGGGACTTCGACGTCGACATCGAAAAGTGGGGCTACTCCTCCTCGACGACCTGGATGGTCACGGCCTAGCACTCTGTCAACTGTCATTTCTTTCGACACATTCGCTAGGTAACTTTCACGTCCATCGGTGTCACCGAATAGTCGACAGTCGTCGTCCTCTGTGTCGCACGGACCTTGCCGACGAACGTCGAGATGTCGTCGAGACCGCCCTCCAGGATAAACAGCTCCATGCACTGGTGGTCGCCGACGTGACTGTGGAAATTCGAAACCACGAGCCGATCGTACTCGTGGCGTAGCTGCATCATCCGCTCTTCGGCGTTCGAGGTCTCGTAGTCGAACAGCACCGTCACGATCCCCAGCAGGTCCCTGTCTTCGAGTTTCTTGTCCTCGAACTCGCCCATGAGGTTCCGCGCGGCCTCACGCAAGACCTCGCTGCGACCCGTGTAACCGTGTTCGTCGGCGAACTCGTCGATCCGATCGAGTAACTCCTCCGGCATCGAGACGCTTGCGACGGTCATATACTAACCGAGCGGGTGTGAGTTAATAAACTTCAGCATTCCAGAACCGAATCGAATGCCACTCGGTCGAGCGTCGACGGGGCGACCACCTGCTCGAACGTCGCTACTCGAACCGAACGCCCAGGTCGTGCAGTCTGTCGTTGTGCTGGGCGACGTTGATCAAAAGCGGCGTGATCCCCTCGATCTCGGGCGCGTTGGCGATCCCGCCGGCATCGAGCGGTCGCAGCCCTTCGATCCCGCCGGCCAGATCAGCGACCGTCGACTTGGCGTCGGGATCGTCACCGACCAGGAGCGTGTCGATCCCGAGATCGGCGTCCAGGTTCGCCAGCCGGCCGGCCGCGAGGTTGTGGAACGCGCCGACGACAGGCACGTCTTCGGGTGCGGCGTCGGCTGCCAGTGCGGTCACGCTGCCGGCGCTGGGCGGATTGTAGTGAAAGCCGTCCGCGTCGCGTTGCATGCCGACCGCGGGACTGACGAGTACCGCGTCGTCCAGTTCGTCCGCGACCGCGTCGATCGTATCCGTAAGATGGTACGCCGGGACCGCTGCGACGACCACGTCGGCGTTGGCCGCGGCGTCGGAGTTTTTCGCTCCCTCGATAGTCACGTCCAGGCCACGGCTGTCCAGTTCCGTCTCGTACTCGTTTGCCTTCGCTCGGGCACGGTCGGCCTCGCGCGAGCCGATCACGAGCTCGTGATCGGTGTCATAGCCCCACCGCAGCGCCAGTCCCTCGCCGATGTCTCCCGTACCGCCGAGTATCGCGATTCGCATACCGGTATCTTCGCCGAGAAGTGGTTAAGCGTTCCGCGATCAGTTCGCCGGCGGCTCTTCGACGCACTCTAGCAACTCGGGCAGGTCGTTGACCGACTCGACGACAGCGCTCGCGCCGGCGCGTTCGAACTTCTCACGGCCGCTTTCGCCGCTGAGCCCGCCAGTCAGTACGCCGATTCCGTGATAGGTTCGGTCCGGGTCCGCGTCGGCGGCGTTTTGTGCCGTCCGGACGTCGTCGAGCGTATCGCCCGCGAAGGCGATCACCTCGCCGTCAAGACGTTCTGCAAGGGTCACCAGTGCGGTCGGATCGGGTTTGCCCGCTTCCCAGTCGTCCATCGTGAACCGGTGTTCCTCCGGCACGTCGAGCCCGACGCGTTCGAGCGCGATGTCGGCCTCGGCGGCTGGACGACCGGTCAAAACGCCGATCTCGAACCGCTCGGTCAGTGCCTCGCGGGTCTCCGGATCCAGCAGGACTGGCTCGTCGTGGATGTAGCCTCGGGTGTGCAGTTCTGGCGAGCCGCCTTCGAGTTCCCGGTAGAGATTTGCCCCGAGATATAGCTGCTGGAAGACGTCCCGGAGTCGGTCTCGGTCCCAGGCGTCGAGGACGCGCTCGCGCGGGGCCGGATCCAGTTCGTCGTCGACGACCGACCGGGCCGCGGCGAGGCCGCCACCCGAGGCGTCGATCCGGCTGGTGAAGGTCTCGATGCTCAGCGGGAACCCCTCGCGACCGGCCAGGACGTACAGCGCGACGGCGTCGGTCAACTCCCAGTCGTTGTTGAACCCACCGGCGTCTTTGAACTGCTGGATCGCGGGCTGGGCGATCGCCTCCCCGTAGACCCGTTCGACGCTCTCGACGATCGCACGGCGATAGGACCCGGCGACGTCCACCAGGACGCCGTCGACGTCGAGAACGAGTGTGTCTGCGTGCATGTCTGTTCACTCGGCGTCCTCGTTGATAGGGATTGCTGTCGGGAATGTGGCCTCGCGGGAGTAACATTCACTTTGCTGTCCCCCATACCGGGATACATGCACGTCGATATCGTGCCGGTCGGTGACGTGTCCGCCTCCGTCAAGCGTGAGGCGTCGGCCGGACTGCGCTCTGTCTATGACTGTGACGTGACTGTCCACGACACCCAGCCGATTCCGACGGGCGCGTACGACTCGAACCGCGAGCAGTACCGGGCCGAGGAGTTCATCGAGCTCGCCAGCGACATCGGGGAGGGGCAGAAGAACATCGCTATCACGGACAAGGACCTGTTCTACCGGCGGCGCAACTACGTCTTCGGGCTCGCCTACCTCGACGGCAACGGCTCGGTCATCTCGACGTATCGCCTGCAGACGTCTTCCGACGGCGGGCTCACGAACCGCTCGTCCGGTGAGGTCTTCGCCGAGCGCGTCCGCAAGGAGGTCGTCCACGAGATCGGCCACACGCTCGGGCTCGAACACTGTGACAACAAGCGCTGTGTCATGAGCTTCTCGCCGACCGTCCGCGAAGTTGACGTCAAGGAACAGCACCTCTGTGGCTCGTGCCAGCGCGAGGTCCTCTAGCGTCTCATCAATCACCCTGGAAATGACGACAATACCCCCTGGATCCCACGCACAAGGCCGCTGCCACCTACTTTCCTGATTGGCTCGTTTCATCCCCTGGGTGCCGGTCAAACACTCGTTCTTCGGTCCCGTTCGTTCGGTCGGCGTGCGTCTGGGTACCACCCCTGGTCTCCCGTTGGCATTCTCCCCTTTCCCTTTTTGCTGTCGTTCCGACGCAGAGAATGCCATGGCTCAATAGTTAACGATTAATAATAAATGTATCTGCGCCGGCAGTGGTTACCGGGTCGTGCACTGAACGATCCGGGATCGATCCCCCCGCACATCGATCCGTAACGAGGGGACGCCAGCCGACGGGTTCTTTCCCCGGTTGCGCGTCAGTCGATATATGTCCGACCTGCTGGCGGTCGCCGAACGAGCAGCCGACGCCGGAGCCGACCTCGCGATGGAGTACTTCCGCGGCGATGTCGCCGTCGAGACCAAGGCGACGTCGATGGATCTCGTCACCGAGGCCGACCGGCGTGCCCAGAAACGAATCGTCGAGGTCGTCCGCGAGTACGATCCGGACGCGGCCATCGTCGCCGAAGAACAGGACTTCCGAAAGACTGTCCCGGACAGCGGCGAAGCCTGGGTGATCGATCCCATCGACGGCACCACGAACTTCGTCCACGGGCTTTTGACGTGGGCACCCGCCGTGGCAGTCGTCCGGGACGGCGACCCCGTCGCCGGTGCTGTCGTCGCTCCGGCCCGGGACGAGCGGTATCTCGCCGGGCCCGAACGCGCGACCGGGGACGGCGCTTCGCTGGCCGTCAGCGACCGATCCGACCCCGACTCGTTCGTCGTCGCGCCGATCCTCCGGTACAGCGGGAGTCGGGCCGACAGGGAACGGTTCGCCGGACTGACGACCCGACTGGTGACCGAACTGGGCGACGTCCGACGGCTCGGCTCGGCGCAGGTGACGCTCGCGCTCGTCGCTGCCGGGTCGCTGGACGCGACCGTCGGCCCCTTCCCGCCGCATGCCTGGGACACTGTCGCCGGCGCGCACATGGTCGAGCGTGCCGGCGGAACCGTCACCGATCTCGCCGGCGATTCGTGGACGCCCGACAGCGACGGGATCGTCGCGACCAACGGCGGGGCGCACGACGCCATTCTCGACCGACTCGACGGGTTCGACGAGTGAGTCTCGACTGACCGATGGGTTCGACGAGTGACCGGCGGCGAGGCGCACGATGCTGTCCTCGACCGATTCGGCAGGTTCGCGACGTGGTCCTCGACCGGCTCGACGGATTCGACGAGCGCGTCTCGTCGGATCGGAGCGTTTAGCTGGCGTCCCTGAGCGCGCCGGCCAGTTCGGTTTCGTCGACGAACAGCTCGAACCGCTCGAGACCGTCGACGGCCACGACCGGCACGCGGTCGCCGTACCGCTCGCGGAGGTCGGGGTCACCATCCACGTCGACAGTCTCGATTTCGACGGTAATCTCCGCCGCGCTGGCGACCGATTCGATCGTCTCGATGGCCTCTTCGCAGAGCTCGCAGGGCTGGCGGCGATACACGGTGATCGGGACCGGATCGGTCATCGACCGTGCTTCGCGTCGTGTCCGTTTTTGCCTTCCGGCCCGTTTGGCTGTCCATGAGAAACTGGTCAGTCGACGACGTGCCGCGCCTCGACGATCATGTGATCGTCGTCACCGGGGCGAACAGCGGGCTCGGGTTCGAGGCGACGCGGGTGTTCGCACAGCGCGGGGCGACCGTCGTGATGGCCTGCCGGAGCGTCGAGCGAGGCAACGACGCCAGGCGGCGGATCGAAGCTACGGATCCGGACGGCCACCTTGACGTCCGCGAGTGTGATCTGGGCGACCGCAAGTCGATCCAGGACTTCTCCGAAGGCGTTCACGAGACCTACGACTCGCTCGACGTCCTCTGCAACAACGCCGGCGTCATGGCGATCCCACGACGCGAGACCGCGGACGGCTTCGAGGCGCAGTTCGGCGTCAACCACCTCGGACACTTCGCGCTCACGGGCCACCTGCTCGATCTCTTGCGGACGAGCAACGGCGAAGCACGCGTCGTCACACAGTCCAGTGGCATGCACGAGCGCGGGGAGATGGACTTCGACGACCTCCACGGGGAACGCAACTACGACAAGTGGGACGCCTACGGCCAGAGCAAACTCGCGAACGTCCTGTTCGCCTACGAACTCCAGCGGCGGCTCGACGCAGCGGGGATCGACGAGGTCACCAGCGTCGCCGTCCATCCCGGCTACGCGGACACGAACCTCCAGGCCCGGACGGGTCGCGAATCCGGCTCGAAACTCGTGTATGCGGCGATGAAACTCGCAAACACCGTCTTCGCGCAGTCGGCTCGAAAGGGCGCTCTCCCGATGCTCTACGCCGCCGTCGTCGACGATCTCGATGGCGGGAGCTACGTCGGACCCGGCGGTTTCCTGAACATGCGCGGCGCGCCCGACGTACAGCGGTCCAGTGACCGATCCTACGACCGGGACACCGCGACGCGACTGTGGGACGTCTCCGAAGACGCGACCGGCGTCACCTACGACCTCCCGGCGACGGCGGCTGACGGTTGAGACTGCTTAGGCCGTCTCGGCACCCGCGGTCGGCTCCGGAGGCGGCGACGTGGCCACCGGATCGAATCGGACGCTCGCCACGCCGGCGGTCCGCCCGCTCGATATCCAGTTACCGTCCCCGTCGGCCGCTGTGCCCGTCTCCGGGTCGACGAGCTGGTCGATCTCGGGATCGGTTCCGGGACCGTCCTCGGTGCCCCACCAATTGTCCGTTGCGAGCAGCGTTTGCGACCGGCTCCCGTTCCTGATTCCGTAGGTCTCGTTGCCTGCGATCTGACACGTTTCGACCACGTTTCCGTCAGCACTGACCAGCGGCTGGAGGTCCAGCCCGATCGCGTTGTTCGCGAGGATCGTCTCCGAGACCGCGAACGTCTCCGTGCTGCCGATCCGTGCGTCCGCGAGTGACAGCCCGATCCCCCCGTTGTCGGTCAGATTCGACGACGAGACGTTCGCCTCGTCGAATCGTACGAGGCGAACGCCGCTGGTCTCGTTGGCCGTACTCGCCACGCCCGACAGCGTCACGTCCGAGGCCCGGTTGCAGTCGATCCCGGCCGCACCGTTGTCGCTGGTTGTCGTTCGGTCGATGGTCACCGTGTCGACCTGGTCGATGGCGATCCCGTGGAACCCGTTGGTCCGGGTGACGGTGTTCGTGATCTCGGCGGAATCGTTCCCCTCGAGATCGATGCCGTTGCGATTCTCGTCGGCGACGACCCCCTCGATGGTTACCTCCCCGCACTGTTCGATGTCGACGCCGTAGCTCTCGTTGCCGGTAGCCGTGCTGTCGCGTACGGTCGCCACGTCGACCCGGTCCAGGTCGATCCCACGCGAGGCGTTGTTCCGGACGACTGCCCCCTCGATCCCGACCGTCGTCGTCCGATCGACGTCGATCCCCGGACCCCCGTTCGACTCGACTGTCACGTCCGTGAACGTCGCGCTCTCGCCGTTCCTGACGAGGACGCCGCCGGTGTTGCAGCCGCTTACTTCGGTCGCCTCGATCGTGACGGTGCTCGCGAACGTCCTGACTCCGAGGAACCCGTCGGTGACGACGGTGTTCCGTACCGTCGCGTCGTCGCCCCGGATACTGATCGTCCCGCGCGAGCCGGTGAAACCGGTGACGGTAACGCCGTCGATCGTCACCCCTGATGCCGACTCCGCGACGCTGATCCCCGCGGTATCGACCGTCTCGCCGGGCGAGACGGTCACCTCGCCCGTTCCGACGATCGTGAGATCCGGTTTGTCGACGCTGATCGCTTCGCGATAGCGGCCCGCCGCGATCTCGACGCGCCCGCCCGCCGCGACGGTTTCGATCGCCGCCTGGACCGAGTCGAACGATCCCCCCTCGCCGACTGTCACGCTGTCCGGGCCCGGTGTCGGTGTGCCGTTTCTGTCTCCGTTATCGGAACCACGGAACGAACAGCCGCTCAACGCCACGAGTGATCCAGCCAGGACCGTCCGGCGGGTGATTCTGTCATCCATGCGCTGATATCGTGATCAGAGGTCATAAAACATCGTCATAAGGTCTGTCAATAATATACCACCCCTCTCCCTGCTCGAACAGTCCACGCTGACCTGTATAACTATTGAGGAGAAGCACGTGGTTTCATTTACCGGACGGGGGACCTTCGAGTATCTGTCTCCGGAGATCGTATGGACTGGCACACCCGCTCGCTCGAAGCCGTCTACGAGGAACTCGACACGTCGCCGGAGGGACTCGGCCGAAGCGAAGCCGACGTGCGCCGCGACGCCGTCGGGCCGAACGAGATAACCGGCGAGGAGGGCCGCAGTCTACACCGGATCTTCCTCGCTCAGTTTTCGAGTGCACTCATCGGGGTGTTGTTCGTTGCAGCCGTCCTCTCGTTCGCTATCGGGCACGTCGTCGACGCCGTCCTCATCGGTAGCATCCTTCTGTTGAACGGGGTGTTCGGATTCGTCCAGGAGTACCGCGCCGAACGCAGCCTCGACGCGCTCCGCGAGATGGCGACGCCGTCGGTCACCGTCCGCCGCGAGGGCGTCGAGCACGACGCTGACGCGGTCGATCTCGTCCCTGGCGACGTCGTCGTTCTCGGACAGGGAGACGTCGTCCCGGCGGACTGTCGGATTCTCGAAGAGCAGAACGTCGAGGTCGACGAGGCGGCACTGACTGGTGAGAGCGTCCCCGTCGAGAAGGCCGTGGCAGTGATGGACTCCGGGACGCCGCTCGCCGAGCGCCAGAACATGCTGTACAAGGGGACGAACGTCACCCGCGGGCATGCCGTGGCCGTCGTCGTGACGACGGGGATGGAGACGGAAATGGGGAAGATAGCGACGGCTCTGGTCAGCGTCGAAGACCGCCAGACGCCACTCCAGCGAAACCTCGACCAGCTCGGTCGGCGACTCGGCCTCGGGGTCGTCGCGCTCTCGGCGCTGGTCGTCCCGCTTTTGCTCTTCTCCGGTCGGGGACTCCTCCAGGCCGGACTGACAGCTGTCTCCCTCGCTGTCGCCGCTGTGCCGGAAGGACTCCCGGCCGTCGTGACGCTGACGCTCGCACTGGGCGTTCGAAAGATGGCAGATGAGAACGCGCTTGTCCGGACGCTCCCGGCCGTCGAAGCGCTCGGCTCCGTCGACGTCGTCTGTACGGACAAGACCGGGACACTCACCGAGGGAGAGATGCGCGTTCGAACCGCGTGGGTCTACGACGAGGTGATAGATGTCGGCGGCACTGGTTTCGAGCAGACAGCGACCAACAGCAGCGAGACGGACGAACTCGTCGTGAGCGACCGTCTCGAACACCTCTTCGAAATCGGCGCGCTCTGCAACGACGCAACGCCCGAGAGCGGTGATCCGACCGAGCGCGCACTCCTGAACGCGGCTGTCGACTACGGAATCGATGTCGAGGAGCGTCGCAGTGCCCGACCGAGACGTGACGAGGTGCCGTTCTCGTCCGAGCGAAAGCGGATGGCAACTGTTCACGAGGACATCGTCTTCGTCAAGGGCGCGCCGATGGTCGTGATCGATCGCTCGACGCGCGTGCTGACAGCCGACGGTCCCCGCCCGCTCGACGAGGAGACGAGAGCGACGATCGAAGCGCAAGTTGCGGACTTCGCCGGAGACGCACTCCGGGTTCTGGGGTTCGCGTTCAAGGACTCTGGCGACGCCGGCGGTCCGGAGGAGAACCTCGTGTTCGTGGGCCTCCAGGGGCTGCTCGATCCCCCACGGGCCGAGGTCCGAGACGCCATCGCAGACACACACCGGGCGGGCATCGACGTGAAGATGATTACCGGCGACAACGCGGTGACGGCTCGTGCCATCGCGGAGCAGGTCGGTATCGAGTCGGACGTCCTCACCGGCCAGGAGATCGAGGCTCTCGACGAGGAAACGCTCCGAGAGCGCGTCGCGGACATCGACGTGTTCGCACGGGCTGAACCCAGTCACAAGGTCCGGATTCTCACCGCACTCCAGGAGAGCGGGTACGCGGTCGCGATGACCGGGGACGGCGTCAACGATGCGCCGGCTCTGAAGAACGCGGACGTCGGCATCGCGATGGGTATCCGGGGGACGGACGTCGCCAAGCAGGCCAGCGACATCGTCCTGCTCGACGACAATTACACGTCCATCAGATCCGCCATCCGTCGCGGGCGGACGATCTTCGACAACATCTGGAAGTTCGTCGCGTACCTGCTCAGCGCAAACGCCGCGGAAGTCGCCGTCGTCTTCGTCGCGTCCCTCTTCGGCTACCTCATCCTTCCGGCGGTCCAGCTGCTGTGGGTGAACCTGCTCACCGACGGTCTCCCGGCGCTCGCGCTCGGGGCAGATCCCGGCGGCGACGTGATGGACCGCCAGCCACGGGAGGAAGCGACCGGGATCATCGACAGGGGGATGCTCGGATTCATCGTCGGTGCCGGGTTGATCGCGACTGCACTCCTGCTCGGCCTGATGTTCTACACGCTCGGGGGCGCCCCCGAGGTGACGCCCTACGCCCTGACGATGGTGTTTACCGGCCTCGTCGTCTTCGAGTTCGCCAAACTGTTCGTCGTCAGGTGGACGCGGGGGACACCGGTACTGTCGAACCAGTGGCTCCTCGCGGCTGTCCTCGGGTCGCTGTCTCTCCAACTGGCCGTTCTCTACACGCCGCTGAACCGCTATTTCGGCACTGTCCCGCTGGACGTCGCCGACTGGGGCCTACTGGGCGTTGTTTTCTTGATCGGTCTCCCTGCGCTCGTACTCGTCGGCTGGGCCGTACGGCGCGCGAACGATAACGTGAACGCCGGAATTCCCTCGCTGTCAGAAGATGGGACTCAGATCCGATAGTCTCTGCGAAACCTGTGGTAGAGGGGTCGAGAACGCCGGAATACGTCGTATTCTCTCATTCTCAGAAACGAGGCTCGGAGTGGAGGACTTATATCGCTCGACGTTTCATCCACGACTACCGAAGTCCGGTATCGCGCGTGAGACACCCTCACGCCCGGGAAGGCAACGGTTTGTCTCCTCACCGACGTAGCCCGCGAGATATTCCGGGTTGGGTCGACCGGACAGGGAACTCACATGAGCAACGACGAATCAACAGGCAATCACGGGTATAACACTCCTGCGAAGGGAACGAAAGACTGGGGTCGCCTCCTCAACGAGAACTTCTCGTTGCTCGACCGCGGCGTCGAGATCAGGGACGCGGCCGCAAACCGTAACGACTACGAGCCGAAAAACGGCGCAAAGTTCCTCGCGATCGACACCAAGACGGTGTATCTCGGTGACGGCAGCGAGTGGCGGGAGTTCGCGACGTTCGGATCGGGCGGTGACGACACGGCCGGTAACGAAGTGTTCGCCTCCGAGTACGACGGCGCGACACTGGACGAGCGTATCGACGCCGCGCTCGCGGACCTCCCGAACGGACAGGGACGGGTTCGGGTCGGCCCGAACCCCGACGGGACGGTCTGGCAGTGGAGCGCGTGGACCGTCGATCCGACGGCCTACAGCGGCGTCCACATCGATATCGACCGGAACGTCCGCATCGAATACCAGGGCGACGGCGTCGCGATCACCGTCGATCCAGCGGGCGATCTCCGGTCCCAGGACACGTTCGGCCATCGGTTCACCCTCGAGGGCGGGATCTGGGAGAACACGGGGAATACGACCGGCTGGTTCCGGGGGATCGACGTCAACCGCGCGGTCGTCCACCCGGCTCACGTCAGCGGTCTGACCAACGACGCTGGCGACTGCTTCGGAATCCAGCTCCGCAACAACGCCTACTGGAGCGAAGACGTCGACGTCGACGGCAAGTACGTCGACGTCGACGTCGGTGTCGACCTCGTTCCGGCCTCGATGACTGGTGGGAGCGGAACCGACTCGTTCCACGACTGCCGGTTCTTCGGGACGTTCACCGGCGTCCAGAACTACGGCTTCCGGTGGGAGGGCGAACCCTTCGACGTGGTCTGTGGCGCGACGGTCATCCTGGCCGGCGAGGAGGCGACCGCCCACTACCTCAACGGCAACTTCCAGGACGCGGTGTTCCAGGGCAGCGACAGCGAGAGTATCAACCCGACGGACACCCAGTCGAGCTTCGAACTCGGCCCGGACTACTATCACGGTCCGCTACTGCTCAACCACACCGACCACCGTGGCGTCGACAGCGCCAGCGACATCGCCGCGCTGTTCGGGATCGAGGTCCAGGGGCAACAGCTCCGCATCAAGAACCTCAACCGTCCGGAGACGGCCTTCACGATGTATCGGGACGGGACCGTCGACTTCACCAGTAATGAATGACCACCAGCACGGGGAATCGGAACTGACGCTTCGCCGCCGCGATATGCTCGCAGGCACGGCGACTCTCGTCGCACTGGGAGCCCCGGCTGCGGCGGCAATCGACGTGTCTGACGGTTATGGCGAAGGCGGCTACGGTCAGGGAGCATACGGTGGCGACACCTCCGAGAGCGGCTACGGCGAAGGCGGCTTCGGCCAGGGCGAGTTCGGCGACTGATCGGGATCGGCGTGTCGCTGTTCCGGTGACCGAATCGACACTTCCGACCGAAAACGATGGGCTTCTGTGCAACCGCTGCGCACGATTGTTTCGCTGTACGGTATTTCTGCACTACTCTCGTGTGTCGACCGCGTCCCGGTAGATCCGTTCGACGTCGTCGACGATACACTCCCAGTCGAACCGCTGTGCAGCCGTCTGTGGCGCGGTCGCGGGACGCTCGCCGTCGAAGACGGCCGTCAGTCCGTCGGCGATTCCCTCGACCGTCGAGTCGACGAGTAGTCCCGCGTCGTCGAGAACCTCTTCGACGGCCGAATCCGGATGACGGACGGCGACGATCTGACAGTCGGCGGCCATCGCCTCCAGCAGCGCCATCCCGAACCCCTCGCGCGTCGAGGGGGAGACGAACGCGGTCGCTCCTCGCATGAGCGAGTACACGTCGGTGTCGTCGTCGATAGACCCGTAGAAGGTGATCCGGTCGCGCGAGTCGAGCGCACTCGCCTGCGCACGGAGGCGGTCGCTTTCGGGTCCGTCGCCGACGATTCCGAGTCGGATGTCTCGGTCGGCCGCGACGCGGTCGAACGCCGAAAGCAGCTGATCGACGCGCTTGCTCTCGACGAGCCGGCCGACGAACAGCACGTCGGGCGCGTCCGGATCAGGCTCGACCGCGGCGATCCGGTCGGTCTCGATCCCGTTGTACACCGTCGTGATGCGTTCGCCCGGCACGCCGATCGCACCGAGCCGGTCGGCCGTCAGCCGCGAGACGGCCACCGCCCGCCGGGAGAGCCGCGCGGCCAGCCGTTCGACGACGATCCCCCCGACGCCCAGCGCGCCGAGATACTCCAGCCAGTAGCGGTTCCACACCTCGTGCCAGGTCGTCACCAGCGCGGCGCCCGACCGCACGGCGGCGGCCGCCGCGGGAAAGACCGGAAAGTACGGGAACGCCGACACGTCGATCACGTCGTGCTCGCTGGTCAGCAGCGGCCGGGCGAGCCGCAGCGAGAACTCGACGGCCTCGCCGATCGACCGCCGCTCGCCGGCGTACAGCTCGCGCTGGGGCGCCACCGCGCGCAACGTCATGCCCTCCTGCTCGTACTCGTCGCCGCCCTCCCAGTAGCGTCGCGTGTAGAGCGTCACGTCGTGACCGCGGTCGGCGAGGCGGCGACCGATCTCGTAGAACCGTCGCTCGGCGCCGCCCTTGACGAACGGATAGGCGACGTTGGAGACGAACGCGACGTCCAGATCACCGCTCATCGATCCGGATCTCACCGTTCGTAGAGGAGCCGTTCCAGGTTCTCGCGGACCGTCTCGCGGTCGTTGTGCTCGGTGTAGTAGTCGATGGTTCGGGCCAGCCCTTCTTCGAGCGTGTACCGCGGTTCCCAGTCCAGCACCTCCTTCGCGCGGGTGGTGTCGGCTGCGCGGTGGCGGACGCCGACCGGCTTGTCCGGGCTGTACTCAATCTCCTCGGGGTGCCAGTCCATGTACTCGAAGATGGCCTCGGCACACTGGTTCAGCGAGATGTGATCGGGGATGCCGGCGTTGACTGCGCTGCCGTCGGTGATGTGCGTCGACGCCAGCCGGAGCGCACGCGTGATGTCGCTGACGTACGTGAAATTGCGCGTCTGCTCGCCGTCACCCCAGATGGTGAAGGGGTCCTGTCCGGCGAAGGCTTTCGCGATCAGCGCGACGACGGCGTGTGTCTCGTTCTCTCTGGGGCCGTAGGCGGTGAAAATGCGGACCGAACTCGCGTCGACGCCGTACTGTTCGTGGTAGGATCGCAGCGAGAGTTCGCCCATCAGCTTCGCCCAGCCGTAGGTCTCGTCGGCGAAGGCACCGCCGCGCTCCTCGAAGGTGATCATGTCCTCCCGGAGCGGGACCTGCTGCTTCTGGATGTCCGTCGGATACGTACACGCGCTGGAGGCGAACGTGATCCGGTCGACGCCGTTCTCGACGGCCGTCTCGAAGACGATGTTGTCCAGCGCCATGTTCGAGGCGCAACTCGCCGGGTGGGTCGCAATGTACCCTCGACCGCCGTGGTCGGCCGCGAGGTGGAACACCGTTTCGATGCCCTCGCTGGCTTCGCTGGCGACGTCCCAGTGTTTGAGGTCGCCGACCAGCAGTTCGATGTCGTCTTCGACCGCCGCGAGGTTCTCCCTGCGGCCGCTGGAGAAGTCGTCGGCGACGCGGACGTTCGCGCCGCGCTCGACGAGTTCCTCGACGAGGTGCGACCCGATGAACGAGGCACCCCCCGTGACGAGAACGTTCTCGCCGGTCCAGTCGCGGTCGTCTCTCTGTGCCGTGTCAGTTTGTGTCATATATTATCATCTGTATTTTCGCGATGTGTTCTGATTTCGTATGTGTTCTGGCAGTTCGGTGTGTTCCAGTCGCGCGTTCTGCGTGTGTATTCAGGGACTCTGTGTGCGTGTTCGGGCGATCTGTCGTCGGCTCCGCCGGCCTTCACCGCTCCGGGCCCCGGGGCACATCGACAGTCGGCTCGTCGAGCGGCGTCTCGCCGATCGGTCCTTCCTCCGCCTCGAAGGCGGCGACGAATCGCCGAAGCCCCTCGTCGATGTCGATCGTGGGTGCATAGCCCAGCTTCCGGAGCTTCGTGACGTCGGCTCGTAGCGCCACGGGATCGCCCTTCCAGCTGGAGCCGGTGAATCGCACCTCCGTGTCGAGCCCGAGCAGTTCGATCATCATCGCCGCGAGGTCGCGGATGCTGATGACTCCCTCGCCGGAAACGTTGTAGGCTTCGCCGGGCTCGCCGCGGTCGGCGAGCAACAGGAACGCCGAGACGGTGTCGTCGATGTACGTGTAATCCCGGACCTGCTCGCCGGTGCCCAGCACCTCCAGCTCCGTCGGGTCGGCCTGCAACTTCTGCAGGAAGTCATACATCACGTACCGGGGCTGGCGCGGGCCGTACGTGTTGAAGATGCGCAGCGCCGTGGTGTCGAACCCGTGTTCGGTATGGTAGGCCCGAACGTATCGATCGCCGGCCAGCTTGTGGACGCCGTAGGGCGAGATCGGGTTGTACGGGTGGTCTTCGTCCATGGGGGCGTACTCGGGGTTGCCGTAGACGGCACACGAGGAGGCGTACACGATCCGCGGATCGAGATCGGCCGTCCGCAGCGCTTCGAGGAGGTTCAGCGTCCCCTCGGTGTTGACCGCCAGATCGTCGTGGGGCGCGTCCCACCCGGCCGAGGTTCGGCGCGTGTCCGCGGCCGCCGCGAGATGGAAGACGACGTCCGGGTCGTCGATCGCGTTCGCCAGTGCCGTCCGGTCGCGAACGTCGACCCTCTCGAAGGCTGCGTCGTCGTGGACGTACTCTCGGCGCCCCGACGAGAGGTCGTCGAGGACGGCAACTTCGTTGTCCTCCACCAGCGCGTCGACGAGGTGCGAGCCGATGAAGCCCGCGCCGCCAGTGACGAGAATCCGCTTTCCCTCGATCATCGCTGCACCTTTGTCTGCCCAACAGTCACTGAAGTAATAGTACCACCCTCATTATATAGATAAATTGCCGGGAACCCTAATGAACGTTTGGGTGAGATAATGGCATGCAAACGGACCTTACTGGACACGTAGTGGCCGATCGGTGACGCTATCTCTCACGGCTGTCACCGGCCAGTAAGACCGTCTTTCACGTTCACCCCTGTCGACGCTGACTCTTGACACCCTCCTAATCGGTGACACTGTCCTCTGTCGCGTTCTCGTACACAGCACGGAGCTCCTCGGCCACGCGCTCGAAGGTTCGCTCGGACGCGAACGTGCGCATCGACTCCGCGTCGTAGGTCGCGGCAGGGTCGGAGGCGAATCTCGCGAGCTTCCGCCGGAGGTCGTCGGCGTCCTCGGGAACGAACGTCAGGCCGAGATCTCGATCGCGGATCTGCCGGTCGAAGACGCCGAAGGCTGGTGCCAGGATCGGCTTGCCGGCCCCGCAGGCTTTGAGGAACGGGCCGCTGGTTCGCCGCAGGCCGAACGCCGGTCGGTAGGGGACGACGAGCCCGTCGGCGGCCGCATAGTACAGCGGGACGTCCCCGTCGGGGATAAAGGACAGCACGTCGTGGATCGGGACCGACGTCCGGCGCTTGGCGGCCTGGACGTCCTCGGCGGTCACGTCGACCGGTTTGCCTGCCAGCACCAGGGTGAACGGCGGACCGTCGTAACCCGAAAGCGCTTCGAGCAGCACGTCCACTCCCTTCTCGTGACGGAGCTCGCCGAACTGCAGGAGGACAGTCCTGTCCGCGTCGATCCCGAGACGCTCACGCGCCGTCTCTTGGTCGGGGAGGTCCGTCCACAGCTCCAGCGTGTCCGGGACGTACACCAGTCGCTCCGTGGCAAAGGCCGGATCCATATCCCGGACGTATTCGGCCGCCTCGATCGATTTGACGACCAGCCGGTCGAGTGCGCCGGCGTCGATGCAGTTTTCGAGCATCGGCGGTGAGAGGAGACTCGCGAGTACGTCCTCGAACAGCGCCCGGTCGAACCGGTCCGCGTAGGACGTCGCGCCGGCGACTCTAGTGCTGGCCGCGTACAGCCAGTTTTTGAGCAGTTGCGCCTGCTCTCGCTCACCGAGCGCCGCCCGATGAATCCCACGTAGCAGGCTCGCACCCGGCTCGGTCCCCATTGCCGCCGAGACGATTCGATGGCGTCGCGTGTTCCTGAAGAACCGGCCGCCGTCGAGCGTCCCGACCACTGCGGGGCCCGTTCGATCGTTTTCGGCGTGCTGGTAGAGGTACTCCAGCACGTCGTCGATCTCAACGAAGTGAAGCAGGTCGTAGTCGCCCTCGCGAGCGACCCGGAACGCGGCGTCGACGGCCGCCCGGCGGTAGGCGTCCGTGCCGCGGTCGTCGGTGCCGGGAGCGAACGCCGGAGCTTCGATCAACCGCTCGGCCGGGAACAACTGCTCGTGACGGTCCGTCACGTCAGTCGTGAGCAGATCGACCGTGAGCCCGGCGTCCGGGTCGTGTAACGCGTCGACGATCTCGCTCCCGAACTCCAGGTGATAGCCCGCGTCGTGCAGATCGAACAGCAGAACTTTCATTACACCGAAAATAGCAGCCCAGACGTATCAATCTACGTGGGGAAACATTCACACGACCGCCGCCGGTGGGTGGTGGTATGCGAACCAGTGGGCCTCGCGTCCTCGCCGCCGTCGGACTCTGGATCGGTCTCGTCGCGGCCGTGCTGCTCGCAGCGGGGTCGTTCACCCCGGCGCTGGCCTTTCTGCTCGCGTATCTCGGCTACGTCGTTGCCTACCTGTTCGTCGAGCCGGCGGGGCTGTCCCCGCAGTGGCGACGCGTGCTAGTGGCCATGCTCGTCTTCGGTGCCCTCGGGACTGCTGTCATCATCGGCTTCGACGTCGTCGCTATCCTGGAGTAGCGGCTCGTCGGCGAGTTGGTAGGCCTCCGGCGCGTTCGCGAACGTCTCGACAGCCTCTCGCAGCCGCGTCTCGAAGCGATCGGCGGCGAACGGTGCCGCTGCGGCCCGCAGCGTCCCCCGATCGAACGTGGCGTCGGCGAGCCGTTCGACGCCGGCCGCGACGCCCTCAACCGTCGGTTCGACGACGACGCCCGTCCGTCCGTCTTCGATGACACGTCCGGGAAACCCCTCAGCCACGGTCACGACCGGCGTCCCGACTGCCAGCGCCTCGATCGGAACGAGACCGAAGTCCTCCCGGACCGGGACGTAGACGACGCCGGTCGCCCGCCGCAGGAGGTCGATCTTTCGTTGCTCGGAGACCGTCCCGAGGAACTCGACGTTCGAGGGAGCGTCGTGACCGATGTCGCCCGACCCGATACTCCCTGTCGACGCACCGACGACCTTCAGCGGCCGTCCCGACTCGGCGAACGCCTCAAGGACCGTCTCGGGTCGCTTCTCGGGGACGAGTCGGCCGATGAACAGGAAGTACGGCTCGCTCCCGTCGGATCTGGACACCTCGGGCAGGTCGACCGGCGGATACACGACCGTCGCTTCCCGCCGGTAGTAGCGTCTGATCCGCTCGCGGACGAGGTCGCTGTTGGCCAGGAAGGCGTCCACGCGATCGGCGGCGCGTCCGTCTAGCAGGTCGATCGCCGTCAGATACAGCCGCGCGACGGCCCGTGCCGGCGTCGAGAGCCGCTCGAGCGTGTCGGCCAACAGGTCGTTCGCCGGCCGGTACGGAGAGTGACAGTAATTCAATAGGTACTGCCCGTCGGTCGTCCGGTACTGGCGGCTGGCCCACCCAGAGGAGACGACGATGTCGAACTCGCGAAGGGGAGCCGTCTGCCAGTCGAACACGAGACTGAGTTCCTTCAGCCCGCTTCGCGTGAATACGCCGAAACGGTCGTACTTCTCGTCGGCGAACGTCCGGAGTTCGACTCCGCGATCGGCCGCCTCCGAACGAGCTTCCGGCCCGGCAGCGGTCGTCACGACGGGCGCGTCCAGCGTCTCCCCGATTCTGAGCGCGACGCGCTCGGCGCCGCCGAACTCCCACAGCTGGTCGTGCGCGATGGCGATGTCCAGGTCGTCGAGTGTCGTGTTGGTCATTCTATTGGCCTCCAGCGTGCTGTTCGCTCGCTGTCAGTGTCCGGTTTCTCCCACGGTCAAGATAGACGGCTGTCTGCCCTGCGCTGTAGAGCCGCGCCGAGTCAGGGATCACCGTCCGTTCGAAGGGGATGAAGCGCGTGTTGCCGAACCGCTGGTCGCCTTCGCGGTAGTTGATCGCGCCCGTCCGGCTGCTGTACTCGTCGACGAAGACGTAGCCCGCACCGCTCGTGGCGTTGCGGCGCACGAGCGCTCCGAAGGGGCCGGGCGGCCGCTTGTCCGACGGGTCAGTGTAGTAGAAGTACGACGGGTACGGATCGGTCGCCTCGGAGCCGTAAACCCTGACCTCGTCGACGCGGGTGTCGTGCAGCCAGCCGGCACCGGCCACGTCCGTTCGCGGCGTGTAGTGGGCGTAGAGGTGAAACACCTCGGGCGGTTCCCCTTCGTCGAGGGTGCGCTCGCGATCCAACAACGGCTGGGTGGAGCGCTCCTCGGTCACCGTCGCGGCGACGACGCCGCCGTTGACCAGCAGGAGGATGGCGAGGACGACCGGCACGCCGACTGCGAAGACGGCCGACCGCCTGTCGCCGGCGGGTCGCCGGTCGCTTTCGCCGGGGATCTCTTCGCTCGGTGCGAACCGCCCGAGTACGCTGATCCGGCTGCGTGTGTCGGCACGCCCGCCAACGGTGTGGACTAGCCAGGAGCCCGACTCCCTGATGGCCGTCCGCGTCGCGTCGAAAAAGACGAAGACGTACGGGAAGAGGACGGCGCCGGCGATCATGTACGATCGTTCGATCCCGAGGATAGTGGTCGGGGCGAACCCGGACAGCAGCACGCCGAGCGCGGCAAACGTCGCAGCGAGGTAGAACCCGCTGTCGGCCATGACAGGATGGCGCTGGCCGACGTCGGCACGGACCACTGCGAGGCGGCTAGCGATCGGCCGCGGAACCAGCCGGTTCAGCGGCGGATACCCGAGCGCGACGAACAGTGCGCCGAATCCCAGCAACAGCGTGAGAACGACGAACTCGACTCGGATGAGTTCGTAGGTGAGCGAGAACGTCTCCGCTGTCGCAGCACCCGCCGCGCTCTCGCCGAGGGAGACGTCGCCGCCGAGTATGCGTCCGACGACCTGTGCGGTCGCTCCGACGATGACCTCCAGCGCCTCGCCGCCCGCGAACCGCGAATACCAGGTGTGCGTGAGGACGACGGTGAGTATCGCCGTCGCCGCCGAGACTGCCGGCCGGATCGACTCGCGGACGCCGAACAGTACCGCGTAGGCCACGCCGACGACGAGGAACCCGCCGAGGATAATCGCCGTCCCGTAGAAGGAGGTGACGACGACGAACACAGCCGTCACCGCGACCGCAGCCTTACCGGTGTAGTTCAGGTCGCTGTCGGTGGCGGCCACGACGATCGCCAGCAGTCCCAGGAGCCCGAAGGCCGTCCTGGTGTCCAGTGAATATCGCGTGAAGAACGGATGGAGATAGCAAAACAGCAGGACCGAGAACAGCGTCGTCCGCCGGCCGAAGTACTGCTCGTAAGCCGCGTACAGCCCGATCGCGACGGTCGCGAACAGGAACGGGTGGACGAGCCGATACTCCAGTTCGAGCGGGAGGCCGGTGAGCTGTGCGTGGACCGGATGGAGGACGGTCAGACGCAACATCGCGTTCTTGTTCACGACGAGCGCGGGATCCCAGTAGCCGGCTGACAGCGCCAGGTTCGAGAAGTAATACTCGTAGTTGGCGTCGCCGGACTTGAGGAACTCCGTCATCACCGTGTTCTGGAGCAACAGCGCGAGCGCGACGGCGTAGCTGACGAGCAACTGTTCGAGCCGGTTGAACCGGGCGAGTACGGCCACGAGGGGCACGGCGGCAATCGCGACGAGCGCGACGAGCGCGGAGACGTTGGGCCCGTCCACCGTCAGGACGGCCGCCCCGACCGCAGCCAGCACCGGAAGTGCGACGGCCACCACAGCGACCGACGGACGGACGGCCCTCGCGCCCCCCATTCGGGGAAGCGATATCGCGGGTCTGCGGATCGCGACGGCGGCCCCCAGCAGCGCGACCACAGCGATCGTCCCGCCCATCACGAACGGCTCCGACAGCGGCGGGGCGACGCCCCACGGCCAGACGCCGTAGACCAGACTTGCGACCGCGAACACCGCCGACAGCACGGCCGTGCTCGCGACGACGGCGTAGACGAGGACAGGCGCTCGTCCGAGCGAGACGCCGGCCAGCGCCAGCACGAGCACCCCGGGGACCAGCCCGGCGTAGGGGATCGAAAGCGCCACCCGGAGCGCGTCGAAGACGCTCGCGGCTACGCCCGCCTTCTGCATCGCTGTCGCCGCGAGCAGGGCAAGCGTCCACAGCGCGACGACGACGAGCAACCGCCCCCACGCTCGCTGCCGGATCGCTCTCGCTCGTTCGACGACGTCGGACGCTCCGCTCATGGTTCTGATCGGTCCGTCGTTTCCGTCCCGACACCGATCTCCTCGTAGATGTCGACGATCTCGGCCGCCTTCGACCGCCAGGAGTACTGCTCCTGACACAGCGAGCGGGCAGCCGCCGCGTCGAACGTCTCCCCGAGGACGTCCTCGATGGCCGCGGCGAGCGCCCCCTCGTCACCGGGCTCGACGACGACACCGAGGTCGTGGGCGCGAACGTCGTCCGCGACGCCGACCACGTCCGTACAGACCACCGGGACGCCACAGGACAGCGCCTCCAGCAACACCAGCCCGAACCCTTCCTGGTCGCCGTCGGTCGAGGGGAGGACGAACACGTCCGCCGCGTTGTACGCGTCGACGAGTTCGGCTGTCGAGAGCCGACCGGCGAACCTGACCCGATCGGCGATCCCGAGTTCCGCGGCGCGGTTCTCGTATCCCTCGCGGGCGTCGCCCTCCCCGCCGACGACGAGCCGTGGCGGCTCCGACCACTCGTCCCCTGCCAGCGCCGCCAGGAGCACGTCCAGGCCCTTGTACTCGTGGAAGGAGTCCAGGACGCTCAGGAAAAAGCAGTTGCGACCGTCGGGGTCGAACCCCAGTTCGCGCTGTCGGGCTGGGGGGACGTCCCCGGGAGCGAATAGATCCGTATCGACGCCGTTCGAGACGACCCGTACTTTCTCCGCGAACGGCTTCAAGTGTGGCGATCGCTGCAGGTACGCGGGCTGGGTGATGAGAATCCGGTCGGCGATTCGAAGCGTCGCCTGCAGGACCGTCCGGTTGTACAGCTTCGCGACGCGGTCGGCCAGCCCGGTGCCGACGATGTCGTTGTGGTAGGTGACGACGACCGGACGGTCGGCCACCAGGCCGAGAAACGCGCTGACGTCGGCAGACCACGGCGTCGGCAGGTGGGTGTGCACGACGTCGGCCCGCCGGAGCTCCCGGAGCAACGCCACGGGCAGGCCCGGTGTGAGATCGGTGTTCGCGATCCGGCCGGTCGTCCGCAAGCGATGGACTTCGATCCCGTCGACGGTTTCGAGTGCCGGCACGTCGACGTCGGGGCTGGCACAGACGACTGACACCTCGTGGCCTGCCTCGACGAGTGCCCGCGAGAGCGAGTGGACGTACGTCTCCACACCCCCGATAGACGGCGCGAAACGAACGGGGGTCTGGAGGACGCGCATACGGAACCGTTGGCTGGTGACGGCAAAAAGATTCCCTCGAATCGGTCCGGTTGACTGTCGCTGCCCGAAAGATATAACCTTTCTCACGGTAAGTATATCATACCTGATAATCATGTTTTCTCCACTTCTAGGTGTGACGGCGGGATCGGAGTGTGACACCGGTGTGCTCGCACTTTCGCGACCCGTGGGCGCCCGGCCGGGCCCGGAGACTGAGTAATGACACCGAATGATCACCCGTCGGCGTCTCGCGAGAGCGTAGAGCGTGACGACGGCGCGGCCAGGGAGACGGTCTCGTTTCTCGGTCCCGACAGCGAGACGACACCGATTCTGAGCGTCGTCATTCCCACGCTGAACGAGGAGGGCGGTATCGGGCCCACGCTCGAATCCCTCCGCGAGGGCGTCGCGGACCTCGGCGTGCCGACGGAGGTGATCATCTGTGACAACTCCAGCGATCGGACACCGGAGATCGCCCGGGAAGACGGTGCGATCGTCGTCACGCCCGACCAGCGGGGATACGGGGCCGCCTACAAGTACGGCTTCGAGCGCGCTCGCGGCGAGTACATCGTGATGGGCGATGCCGACACGACGTACGACTTCGGCGAGTTGCCGGCCCTGTACCGGTTGCTCGTCGAGGAGGAGGCCGACATGGTACTGGGAAGCCGGTTCGCCGGGACGATCGAACCCGGCGCGATGCCCTGGCTGCACAAGTACGTCGGCAACCCGGCGTTGACTGCCTTCCTGAACCTGTTCTACGATCTCGACGTGACCGACGCGCACACCGGCTTCAGGGTGTTCCGGTCTGACGTCCTGGAGGCGCTCAGCCTCCGGAGCGACGGGATGGAGTTCGCCAGCGAGATGATCATGCAGGCCGGGGCGATCGGTCTCGACGTGGTCGAGACGCCGATCACCTACCATCCTCGAGTCGGCGAGGCCAAACTGTCGACGTTCCGGGACGGCTGGCGCCACGTGCGATTTATGCTGGTCAACGCCCCCGGATACCTGTTTTCGCTTCCGGGACTGCTCCTCGGACTCTCGGGAATCGGCGTGCTGCTCGGGGCTCAGTTCGGCGTCGGGCCCGATCCCGGGCTGCTGGGGCTGATCGTCGGCTCGCTGCTCATCGTCGTCGGCTTCATGGCCGTGAGCTTCGGCGTGTTCAGCGCGCAGATCACCTCGCCGATACGCAAGCCGCGCGATCCGGTGACCCGCTGGGTGGAACACCACTTCAACCTGGAGGGCGGGGTCCTGTCCGGCATCCTGCTGGCGCTCTTTAGCCTGCTCGCGCTGTTCGCGAGTCTCGTTGGCACGGTCACGTCGGGATCCGGACCGCTCTCGACGCCGACGATAGTGTTGCTGGTGACGGTAATCGCGCTCGGCGTCGTGATCGTCTTCGAGGCGTTCTTCTTCGCGACGCTCATCGAGACGCGGCTGTTCGACCACGCGAACCGCCCCGATCTACACGTCGACGACGATTGATCGGCGTTCGTGCTGCCGAGGACGGTCGATCTGTGCTTCGTCTCGTCGGTTTCATCTCGTCGTGACGCGCGTCGTGAAGTACAGTACATCCACGGGGGGACCGCTCGCGTCGTCGCCTTCGTACAGCAAGACCCGCACGCGCTTTTCTCCGGGAGACGACGGCGCGAACGACAGCCGGTCGCGCCACTTCTGACCGGAACCAAGACGGATCGTCCTGGTCGTTTCGGTCCGGTTGCCGAGTTCGAGCACTACCGTGTAGGTCCGCTCGGCGTCGAAGTGGTTGACGACACCGACCTCGATCGTCGCCGTCTCGTTGACGAACAGGTCAGCCGGGTATCCGCCGGCCTCCCCGCCGGGTCCGAGGACGTAGAACTCCGTGTACTCGCCACTCCGGTCGGCTGTCCCGAGCGTGTAGATTGCGGCCGCCGTTCCGACCAGGAGCACAGCCACCAGGACAGCGAGCGACGCCCGTCCGACCAGCGGCGTCGACGTATCGTTCATCGTCGTCGCTCCGTTCGCAGTTCATACTGCCGGCTGTACCATTTCGAAATGATTCGCCACACTGGAGTGGCGAATATCTGTACGAACGTACCGCCAGCAGTATCACTCACCATCGGAACCAGCGGTGACGACCGACGAAGCAGGTGACCTCCGAACTGTCAGTGTGTATTGCCGTTGCCAGCGCCCGGTGGTTCCCGTCTTCGACGTAGCCGGGCATCGCTCTCACGTCCCACGAGCCGCCGTGATGGCGCTTCATCACTTTCGCCGATCGCTGGACCCAGCCCGGCTCGACGACGATCGGGGGGAACTCGGCGATGAGGTTCAGGACGGCTTCGAGGTTCTCGACGTACTGGACGCTGTAACTATCACTGTCCACGGCTTCGATCTGCTCGCGGACGTACGCGACCACGTCGGTGAACGGGCCGGTCAGCTCCGACGGTGGGAGATCGCCCGTCTCGGGCAACACCGTCCCGAGATCCTCGATGGGGTAGGACTCGAGCGACCACTCGCAGTGTTTCATCCGGCGGGCACGGCGCGGCCGGTACTGTTTGACGACCCGGTACTTCTCGCTGGTGGAGAACTCCTCGTCGAACCAGTTGCGATTGTTGCGGGCCCCTTCCAGCAGGGCTGCTTCCGGCGGTGTCGGCGACGCATCGAGCATCACCCTGACGAACTGTCTCGACGTCTGCCAGGCCAGGTACGAACCGAGCATCCGCCCGAAGACGTCACTCATTCGCTCCCATCTGGGTGTGACCGGACCTTAGTTCCTTCCCTGCTAGCGACTGGCGAGCGTCGCGCCGACCCGCAGCTGTGACCGGGAGAGTAGCCCCATCCAGACCGCGAGCCCGAGAAACAGCAACGCGCCGGCGACCCCGCCGACGACGATCGAGGGAAGCGGGCCGAGCGGGACGATCGCGATCAGCGGCAGGTACAGCACCGCGAACGCCAGCAGATGGAGACACAGGACGCCGACGATCCGCAGCGACGGGAAGCCGAAGGGCGTCCGTCGCCAGACGAACAGCGATCCGGCGAGCATCACTCCGTAGGAAATCGCCGTTCCGGTCGCCGCACCGGTCATTCCAAACCGCGGGATCAGGAGCAGATTGAGGACGACGTTCACGACTAGCCCGACGCCGGTAACCAGCTCCGTCGCCACGTTGTGGCCGGTCGCTTTCAGCGTCGGCGTGAACGCGCGGCTCAACCCGAACAGGAACGCGCCAACGAGCAGGATGCGAAGCGGCGTCGCCGCCGAGGCGTACGCCGGGCCGAAATAGAGGACGACGAACTCCTCTGCGAGCCCGAACAGCCCGACGCCGAACAGCGTCAGCGCGAGGAAGGCGTACTTGAAACTGCCCGCAGTGTCCGTGTCGATCTGGTCGATGTCCCCCTTGGCCCAGTGGCTCGAGGCGTTCTGCAGCAGCGACAGCTGGATAACAAAGGGGACGAACCAGATGACCTCCGCCGGGACGAGCGCGGCGCGGTAGATCCCGCTCTCGGTCACTGACCGGAAGTAATTGACCAGCAGGATGTCGGTCCGGTGCAGCAGGATGCCGGCCAGTCCGCCGAGCGTCTGGACCGCGCCGAAGCTCGCGATCGGCCGCCCTTGCGACCGCAGCGCGCGCCCGATGCGCCCCGCCGTCACTTCGACGTCGCGGGTGAACGTCCACCAGAGGACCGCCGTCGCGACGAACATAGCGACGACGTAGCCGACGAACACGCCCACGAGTCCCATCGCGACCGCGAGCGCGACCGCGAGCACGGCGTACAGCAACTGCCAGAGCACGCCCACCCGCTCGGCGACCCACTCCTGGCGACGGCCGTAGTAGACCCCCTGGAACGCCGTGAAGAGGTTCCCGACGAGCAACCCCGACGCGAGGACGAGCAGGTGCAGCTCGTACGTTTCCGGAACGATCGACAGCCCGACTGCACCCGCCAGGACGATCGTGATGACCACCCCGTAGACGGCGGCGAGGGCGATGCCGGCGAGGCTAGCGTCGCTCTCCTCGCTGTCGCCGGGGTCGAATTTCGCGACCTGGTTGGCGATCGCGCTGAACAGCCCGCCCTTGCCGACCGCTTCGACGACCGTGAACATGGCCATCACTGTCGCGAAGACGCCGAACTCCCGCGGCGTCAGGAGTCGGACCAGCACCGGGGTGAACGCGATCGTGATCACGAGGACGGTCGCCCGCCCAGTGAACACCGAGACGAACGACCGGAAGAGGCTCCCGCCGCTGTCCGGGACCGTCTCTGACTCGGCGCCGCTCTTGTTCTCGGCGCCGTCCGTCATAGGTCCGTTCCCGGCATTTTCGGCCGTCCGTACACACCAGACACGTCACGGCGTACGTCCGACCGGGTTATAATGTTCGGGGACAGGACGTTGCGGCGACGATTGCCTGGAGTGATACTTATACACGAGGAAACCGACGGGCGAGTCATGTCCCTCGCAGACTATCACGTTCCCGAGTTCTCCCCCGTGGCCGACGAGGCGGCGACCGTCGAGACCGACTCCTGTCGGTTCACCGTGCTCGCGCCGCGACTCATCCGTCTGGAGCACGACCCCGGGGGCGAGTTCGAGGACCGGCCGAGTCAGGCCATCTGGTATCGCGACCAGCCGGTCCCCGAGTTCTCGGTCGCGCGCACGGACGGCACGCTGGAGATCGAGACCGAACACCTGTACCTGCGATACGACCTCGGAGCCGGGTTTACGAGCGAATCGCTGGCGATCACGCTAACCGAGCTCGGGGCGACCTGGCACTACGGCGACAGCGAGGACAACCTCGGCGGGACGACGCGGACGCTCGACGGCGTCGACGGCCAGACCGACCTCGAACCCGGATTGCTCTCCCGTGATGGCTGGACCGTGCTCGAAGACACCGATCGTCTCGTCTTCGAGGACGGCTGGGTAACCCCACGCGACGCCCACGAGGACTACGAGGATCTGTACTTCTTCGGGTTCGGCCACGACTATCTCGGCGCGTTGCGGGCATACACCGACATCGCGGGCGACGTCCCGATGATCCCGCGGTGGGCGCTGGGCAACTGGTGGAGCCGCTACTGGGAGTACTCTCAGGACGAACTCCGCGAACTGATGGAGCAGTTCCGCGAGGAGGAGGTGCCGCTGTCAGTGTGTGTCCTCGACATGGACTGGCACGTCGTCGACAACTCGAATCACAGCGGCTGGACGGGCTGGACCTGGAATCGCGAGCTGTTTCCCGAACCGGAGGGCTTTCTGGAGAGCCTCGACGAGATGGGTCTGCGGTCGACGCTCAACATCCACCCTGCCGACGGCGTCCACTCTCACGAAGACGCCTACCCTGACATCGCCGAGCACGTGGGGATCGATCCCAGCAGGGGCAAGCCGGTCGAGTTCGACGCCAGCGACCCGCAGTTCCTGCGCGGCTACTTCGAGCACGTGATCGGCCCCCTGGAGGAAGACGGCGTGGACTTCTGGTGGATCGACTGGCAGCAGTGGCGCGAATCCCCCGAGATGGCGGGGCTGGATCCGCTGTGGGCGCTGAACCACCTGCACGCGCTCGATCGGACTCGCGACGGTCGGCGACCCTTCGTTCTCTCGCGGTGGGCGGACGTCGGCAATCACCGGTATCCGATCGGGTTCTCCGGGGACACGATCGTCTCCTGGGACTCGCTTGCCTTCCAGCCGTACCTCACCGGCTCGGCCTCGAACGTCCAGTTCGGGTGGTGGAGCCACGACGTCGGCGGCCACTTCGGTGGGACGGGCGACCCACACGAGTTCGGCGAGCTGTACGCCCGCTGGACGCAGTTCGGCGCGTTCAGTCCTATCAACCGGATCCACACCTCGAAGATGCCGTACGTCGACAAGCGACCCTGGCAGTACGACGGCGAGGTCGGTGACGCGCTCGAAGACGCACTCGTCCGACGACACGAACTGATCCCCTATCTCTACACGATGGTCCGGCGCAACCACGCCCGGAGTGAGCCGCTGATCCAGCCGCTGTACTATCATCATCCGGAAGCGGACGTCGCCTACCACCGTCCCAACCAGTACTACTTCGGCAGCGAGTTGCTCGCCGCTCCACACGTCCGCGAACGCGGCGACGACACCCACCTCTCGCGTCGTCCCGTCTGGCTGCCCGACGGCGAGTGGTACGATTTCACGTCCGGCGAGCGATACGAGGGTGGTTTTCACACCCGCTACGGCGATCTGTCGGACGTGCCGGTCTACGCGAAAGCGGGTGCGATCGTCCCGCTGGACGGCGAGCCCGCGTTCGGCGACACCGAGGCACCCGAGACGCTGCGGGTTCTCGCGTTCCCCGGCGCGGACAACACTTTCGACCTCTACGAGGACGACGGCGTCACCTGCGCCTCCCGTGATGGGGACTTCGCGACGACTGAACTCAGACAGGAGTGGCACGGTGACCGGCTCTTTTTCGACATCGGACAGAGCCAGGGCCAGCTCGGACACGTGCCCGACGGTCGGACCTACGAGATCTGTTTCCGCGGTGTCCGGGACGACCTGGACGTGACCGTCGACGGTGCCGAGTACACCCGGACCTACGACGACGAGACGGCGACGCTGACCGTGACTGTCGACGGGATCGACGCGGACGAGGCAGTGTCCGTCTCGCTCGACGGCGACGGCACGAACGTGCGTGCTGACGCGGACTGGCGGCTCCCCCAGGTTCGAACGCTGCTCCGGCACTTCTCGATACCTGCTGGCTCGAAACCGCCGCTCGAGGAGCACGCGGCGGCGTTCCTGCGAGGCGACCGCATCACGCTCGACTGGCTCGGGAACTTCGCCGCGGTGCTTTCCGATCGACAGTTGCGCGCGATCGCGGAGACGCTGGTCGATGCGGGCGCCGAGCGAATCGACTACGCGGGCGACGACCGACTGTTCTTCTGGAACGACTCCCGACGGACGGACATCACTCACCAGTTCGTCCGGTACGACCGCAGTGGCGTTCCGACGAACCGTGAGGGCGAGTCACGACACGGAACGCTTCCGGAGTACGACTGGATCCCCCTCTCGAAAATGGAGGCGTACGACTGGCGGTTCTCCCTCAACTACGGCACCTTCGTGACCGTTTCCCACGGTACCAGGGACGAATCGACGATCGACATCTGATACGGGCCGGTGCGACTGCGTGCATGAACTCAGGTCGGCGCGGTCGCGTGACAGTACGCTTTTGCCCTCGCGCCGAGGAGGTCGTTGGTATGGCACTCGCGTCGTACCACGTTCCTGAGTTTTCTCCCGTGGCCGACGAGGCGGCGATCGTCAGCGGCGACCGGTTTCGGTTCACCGTGTTGACACCGAGACTCGTCCGCGCGGAATACGATCCCGACGGCGAGTTCGAGGACCGGCCGAGTCAGGTGTTCTGGCACCGCGAGCAGCCCGTTCCGGACTTCGAAATCTCTCGGACGGACGGTCGGCTCGTCATCCAGACCGAAGCGATCCGCCTGGAGTACGTGGCCAACGAGCCGTTCGCCCCGTCGACGCTGTCCGCGCACGTCCGGGATCTGGGATCGGTCTGGCACTACGGCGACGACGACCTGGCTAACATGGGCGGGACGGTCCGGACGCTCGACCGAGTCGAAGGCAGCACCGACCTCGAACCGGGGCTGCTCGGCGGCGACGGCTGGACGGTGCTCGACGATACCGACCGACTCGTCTTCGAGGACGACGGCTGGGTGACGCCGCGCGACGCTCACGAGAACTACGAGGACATCTACTTCTTCGGATACGGCCACGACTACCTCGGCGCGCTCGAAGATTTCACTGCCGTCTCCGGGGACGTGCCGATGGTCCCCCGGTGGGCACTGGGCAACTGGTGGAGCCGATACGAACACTACAGCGCCGACCGGCTCCGTGACCTCATGACCCGGTTCCGCGAGGAGGACCTGCCGCTGTCGGTGTGTGTCCTCGACATGGACTGGCACGTCACCGACAACGAGTACCACGGTGGCTGGACGGGCTGGACGTGGAACCGCGAGCTGTTCCCCGATCCCGAGGGATTCGTCGACTGGCTCCACGAGGAAGGCCTGCGGACGACGCTCAACATTCACCCCGCAGAGGGTGTCTACCCGCACGAGGACGCCTATCCCGACATCGCCGAGCACATGGGGATCGATCCGGCGAGCGAACGGCCGGTCGAGTTCGACGCCAGCGACTCGCAGTTCCTGCGTGGCTACTTCGAGCACGTGATCAACCCGCTCGACGCGGACGGCGTGGACTTCTGGTGGATCGACTGGCAGCAGTGGGAGGAATCGCCTGAAATGGAGGGACTGGACCCGCTGTGGGCGCTCAATCACCTGCACGCACTCGACCGGACGCGGGACGGTCGGCGACCCTTTCTCCTCTCGCGATGGGGTGGCCTCGGCGGCCACCGGTATCCGGTCGGCTTCTCGGGTGACGCCTACGTCTCCTGGGACTCGCTTGCCTTCCAGCCGTATCTCACCGCGACGGGCAGCAACGTCAACTTCGGGTGGTGGAGCCACGACGTCGGCGGTCACTTCGGCGGGACCGGGACGCCGACCGGCTTCGGCGAACTGTACGCCCGCTGGGCACAGTTCGGCGCGTTCAGTCCGATCAACCGGATCCACACCGGTAACATCGAGTACATCGACAAACGGCCCTGGACGTTCGAGCCGACGGTCCGGGAGGCCCTGGGCGAGACGCTGCGGCTGCGCCACGCGTTGATTCCGTATCTCTACACGATGGCCTGGCGCAACCACGACCGCGGGGTCCCGCTGGTCCGGCCGATGTACTACCACCACCCCGAGATCGAACTCGCCTACCACGTCCCCCAGCAGTACTACTTCGGCAGCGAACTGGTCGTCGTCCCGCACGTCCGCGAGCGTGACGACGAGACGAACCTGGCTCGCCAGACCGTCTGGCTACCCGACGGTGAGTGGTTCGAGTTCGACACCGGGCGACCGTCCCGCGCCGGGCTGCACGCCCGCTACGGTGATCTGTCAGACGTGCCGGTCTACGCGAAAGCGGGTGCGATCGTCCCGCTGGACGGCGAGCCCGCGTTCGGCGACACCGAGGCACCCGAGACGCTGCGAGTTCTCGCGTTCCCCGGCGCGGACAACACCTTCGACCTCTACGAGGACGACGGAACGAGCCGGGCCTATCGCGACGGCGAATACGCGACGACGACGCTTCGGCAGTCCTACGAGCCCGGACAGGTCGAGCTGACCGTCGAAGCCGCCACGGACGCGACCGAACACGTCCCGACGACGCGGGACCTCGAACTGTGCGTCCGCGGTGTCCGGGAGGATCTCGCGGTCGAAATCGAGGGTGCGGACGGCTCCGTCGAGTACGACACCGAGACCCGGACACAGGAAGTCACGATCCCGGAACACGACGCAACCTCGTCGGTGACGGTGCGGCTTGTGGCCCCCGACGCCGACGTGGTCGTCGCCGAGGATCCCCGCCACGATCGCGTGCGGGAGCTGCTTCACCATCTCGAACTCCCGGCGCGTTCGAAATCGAAACTCGATGACTACGCGAGCGCGTTCGTCGCGGGCGAGCGCGCCGACCTGGATTGGCTCGGTAACTTCCGCGAGCGGCTGACCGGCGAGCAGGCCCGCGCGATCGTCGAGACGCTCTGTGACGTCGGCGTGGCCCACATGGACAGCGCCGAGACGGAGCGAATCCTGCTCTGGAACGGCGACGGTCGGACCGACATCACCTATCGTCTCTCGACGTTCGAGCGCGGCGAGATCCCGCTTGCGACCGAGGGCGACCTCGAATCCGGACCGCTCCCGGCGTTGAAGATCCTCGAACTCGACGATCTGGGCGGGAAAGACTGGACGCTGACCGTTGAGTACGCCGACGCGGGGAGCGTCTCCTTCGAGGGCGAGGGCGAGGCACCGGCCTACGACGGCGACATCTGGTGATCGGGCCAGGCCACGGTATCGCCGCGCGCGGCGAGTGATAGACCGTCAGCGTTAGGCACTCCCGCGCTCCATTCCGGTGTATGCTCATCACGGACGCGACGTTGCCGGACGGCCGCACCCGGGACGTCCGGATCGAGGGCGAGACCATCGCCGAGATCGGGGAGCTGCTGTCGACCACTGCCGAGGAACGGTCGATCGACGCTTCGGGCAAGCGACTCATGCCCGGAATGATCGACGTCCACGTGCACTTTCGACAGCCCGGCTACAGCCACAAGGAGACCTGGGCGAGCGGCTCGAAGAGCGCTGCCGCCGGCGGGGTGACCACGGTCGTCGACCAGCCCAACACCGATCCGCCGACGATCGACGGCGAGCGCTTCGATCACAAATCGGAGCTTGCTGCCGACTCGCTGGTCGATTTCGGGATCAACGGCGGCGTCACCGACGAGTGGCAGCCGGAGGAACTGTTCGCTCGCCCGCTGTTCGCGCTCGGGGAGGTCTTTCTCGCTGACTCGACGGGGAACATGGGGATCGACGCCGACCTGTTCGCCGACGCCGTCTCGCGGGCGAGCGAGCGCGACGTGACCGTTACCGTCCACGCGGAGGACGCGAGACGGTTCAACGAGAGCGCACGCGAGCGCGACGACGCCGACGCCTGGAGCGCCTACCGCACCCCGCAGGCCGAGATCGACGCCGTCCGCCGGGCCTGCACCGTCGCGAACGACCACGACGCGCGGATCCACGTCGCCCACACCTCCACCCCCGAGGCGATCGACATCGCGGCCGACGCGGGAATGACCTGCGAAGTGACGCCACATCACCTGTTTCTCTCGCGTAACGACCTCCCCGAATTGGGGACGTTCGGCCGGATGAACCCGCCGCTCCGCCGGGAGAACCGCCGCCGAAAGGTCTTCGAGCGCGTCGCCGACGGCACCGTCGACATGATCGCGACCGACCACGCGCCGCACACACGCGAGGAGAAGGACGCCTCGATCTGGGAGGCCCCGAGCGGCGTCCCAGGCGTCGAGACGGCGCTCCCGCTGCTGTTGAACGAGGCTCGCGAAGGGAATCTCAGCTACGAGCGCATCCGCGACCTGACGGCCGCCAACCCCGCAGCGGTCTTCGGGCTCTCGAACAAGGGTCGGATCGAGGCGGGATTCGACGCCGATCTCGTGCTCGTCGATCCCGACGACCCGCGGCCGATCCGCGGCGAGGAGACGCACACGAACTGCGACTGGACGCCCTTCGAGGGCATGGACGCGGTCTTCCCCGAACTCACGACGGTCCGCGGGACGGTCGTCTACGAGAACCGCCACGAGGAACTGTTCGGCGAACCCGTGGGCGAGAACGTCAGAAGCGCATAGTCCACGCTCGCCTGGTACGCGCGCAGTCCGTCCCGTCCGTCTCGCTGTGACGGACCTCTCGGCTCATACTGCTGACTGTCCCATTTCGAAGCTGTCTGGCGAATATCTGCACGAACGTACAGCCGGCAGTATCACCCCTGGTCCGGATTCCCGTTCCCCGGGCTTCCCTGGCTGCTTCCGGCCTCGGTTGTCTCGTTGCCGTCCCCGCTCGTCCCTTCCTCTCCGCTCGAATCCGTTTCGTCGCTCTCGTCCGCGTCGGTCTCGTCGCCTTCGTCCGCGTCCGTTTCACCATCCTCGCTCGTGTCTCGTCCGCTGTCTTCGCTTCTCTCGTCCGGATCGATCTCTTCGACATCGACGTCTTTACCGGCGACGCCACTCTCGGAGATCACCGGCAGGAGATTGTATCCGCCCGACTTCCCCTTCTTGACGACGTTAATGTCAAAGACGAACTCGAGCGTCTCTCCGGGGGTAACTTCGAAGGGTTTGACGATCTGGAGCTTGCCGCTTGGTATCTTGACCGAGACCGATTCGCCGTCGACGATCCCCTCGACGTCTGCCGCGTGGAGCTCGATCTTCGAGTACCGCCCTGCCGGGAGGTCGTCTTCGAAGACTCCCATCGCCTTGTCACCGACGACCTGCGTCAGATCGACCGTCGCGCCGTCCAGATCGAGAACGAAGAACCCGCGTTCGTCGTCCGGATCGCCGTTCTCGTTGCCGTCGTCCTCGTCAGCTTCGGTCTCCGTCTCGTCTTCGATGATTTCCGTCACAGTCTCCGTCTCGTCTTCGATGATTTCCGTCACAGTCCCCGTCTCGTCTTCGCTGATTTCCGTCACAGTCCCCGTCTCGCTTTCGTCGCGTTCAGTCTCTGTTTCGGTCTCGGTCTCCGTCTCGTTCTCGTCGACTTCAGCCTCGGTTTCCGTCTCAGCTCCGTCGACTTCGGTTTCCCCGTCGTCCGAGTCTCCGTCCTGCTTACCGCTCTGGAACACCCGCGCTCGGTCGAAGGTGACGTCCAGCGAATCGAACTCGTCGATCGCGACCGGCCGATCGCTGATGAGCAGTCGGAACGTCCCGACATTCGGGTCGCTCTCTGCGTCGCTCGTCGACGTCTCCCCGGGTGTGGAGTCGTCGGTCGCCCCACCGTCGCCCGTGTCGGTGCTGTTCGCTCCGCCGTTGCCGGTGTCGCCCGAACAGCCGGCCAGGAGTGTCGTACCGACTGCAGTGCCGGTGAGAAGGAATCGTCGCCGCCGGATGTGTCCGTTCTCATCTCGTGGCGTCGATGGATGTCGGGATGGGGTCATCGTACCTATCTCTTTCCACTGGCGGACCTATATATTCGAACGACGGTTCACGGCGTTTTGACCCCTTGAACTGTTCACGTCCCGGGATTTTGTACGAATACGCAACGCGTGCGGATGGAATAAAATGGATACGCATATGCCGTGTGCGACATCGGTGATGCCGAACATCACGACCAGTTCGAGCACGGACTGAACGTTCGGCATTCTGATGGCGGCGACCGTCGAACGAATCGGGACCAGTCAGTAGGGGACCAGACGTGTTGGAGAATTTCGGATGGGTTCGGACGGATTTGAACCGTCGGCCTCCTCCATGTCAAGGAGGTGTCGTAACCGGTCTAGACCACGAACCCTCGCTGATCGAACGCATCCCATCGTTGCAGGCAGAGGTAATTGAAGGTTTCGAAACGATCGTCTCGTCAGGCGATTGTCCACGTGTATCACGGCTGCCGTCCTGCGTCTCTCGGTCGTCGTCACGCCAGACCCGTTACTCGCGGCTGCCCGCCCCATCAAATCCGTTCCGGGTCCGAGATCGACACACCCTCGTCCGTTCCCGACACGCTTAAGTCGATGAACGAATTTGTACACTACAACACGAATCAGTCCATTGGTGGTCACGATGAAGGAATACATCGAACGCGTCACAGACGGGGAGGATCTCACAGTCGAGGAAGCTCGCGAGGCCGCGAGGGCGGTGTTTGAGGACGCCACCGAGGCACAGATCGGGGCGCTGCTCGCCGCGTTGCGGTCGAAAGGCGAGACGGAGGCCGAGATCGCGGGCTTCGCCCAGGGGATGCGCGAGGCCGCACACACGATCGAGCCCGACCGGTCGCCGCTGGTCGACACCTGCGGCACGGGCGGGGACGACTACGACACGATCAACGTCTCGACGACCAGCGCGATCGTCGCCGCCGGCGCGGGCGTCCCGATCGCCAAGCACGGTAACTACTCTGTCTCTTCGTCTTCCGGCAGCTCCGACGTGCTTGAGGCGGTCGGCGTCACGCTCGAGAGCGATCCCGACTCTGTCCGCAGTCACGTCGAGTCGTTCGGGATCGGGTACATGCACGCACCGGCGTTCCACCCCGCGATGAAGGCCGTCATCGGCCCGCGGAAGGAACTGGGCGTCGAGACGATCTTCAACGTGCTCGGGCCGCTGACCAACCCTGCCGGGGCAGACGCGCAGGTGCTGGGCGTCTACGACGACGACCTCGTCCCGTTGATCGCCGACGCCCTCGCGCGCATGCCCGTCGAGCACGCGCTGGTCGTCCACGGGGCCGGCATGGACGAGATCACCGTCCACGACGAGACGACCGTCGCCGAAGTCACGGGCAGCGACGTCGAACAGTACACGGTCGCGCCCGAGGACGTGGGGCTCGATCGGCACGACATCTCGGCCGTCGCGGGCGGCACGCCCGCCGAGAACGCCGCGGACCTGGAGGGGATCCTCGAGGGATCAGTCAACAGCGCGAAACGGGAGATCGTCCTCGCGAACGCCGGCGCGGCCGCCTACGTCGCCGGTCAGGCTACCTCGCTGGACGACGGCGTCGAAGTCGCCCGCCAGGCCATCGACTCGGGCGCGGCCGCCGAGAAGCTCGACGAGCTCCGCGAGGCCAGTGCATGACGCGGGTCAAGGTGTGTGGGTTCACCCGCGAGGTCGACCTCGCGGCCGCGGTCGCAGCCGGTGTCGACGCGGTCGGGCTGATCGCCGGCGTCACCGTCGAGACGCCCCGGGAGATCGGTCTCGCCGACGCGTCGCGGCTGGCAGCGACCGTTCCCCCGCTCGTTTCGACCGTCCTCGTGACGATGCCCGACGACGCGGGCGAGGCACGCCGACGGATCGAGCGCGTTCGTCCGGACGCCGTCCAGCTCCACGGGCTCGATCCCGCGGACGTCGCTGCGCTCGCGGACGCCCCGGCGGATGTGATCGCCGCGGTCGACCCGACTGACCCTGATCTGGACGCTTACGCCGGCGCCGCCGACGCCCTGCTGGTCGACTCGATCGACGACGCGGGTGGCGGCGGCACCGGCGAGACCCACGACTGGGAACGCACACGCGAGATCGTCACCTCTCTCGATGTCCCCGTAATCCTCGCCGGCGGGCTCACGCCCGAGAACGTCGCCACAGCCGTCGAACGGGTCGATCCTTTCGCCGTCGACGTCGCCAGCGGCGTCGAACGCGAGGGTGGCGTCAAAGATCACGATGCCGTCGGGCGGTTCGTCGAGCGGGCCACCCGCGCCAGGATCGCACCATGACGGGGGAGATCGATTTCGATCGCTCGCGCGAGGCGTTCGCCGACCTGGCCGCAGGTGATCGGCCCGCCGTCGTCCGGCTCGAGGCCGACCTCGGCGCGGACGTGGATCCGCTGTCCGCCTACGCTGCGCTGACGGGCCGGACGACCGATTTCGAGGGGGCCGACTACACCTTCTTGCTCGAAAGCGCCGAGAAGGTCGCCTCCAGCGATCCCGACGGTGCGTTCGCGCCGACGCCCGATGATCGCCACGCTCGCTACTCGTTCGTCGGATACGATCCCGTCGGCGTCGTCACCGTCGATCGGGAGACGACAGTCGAGGTCTTCGACGACCGCTACGCCGACTTTCTCACGCCCAACGGCGGCGACGTCCTCGACAGCCTCCGGGCGTGTCTCCCCGACGCCGAACTCCGGGGCTTCCCCGAGCACGACCGGCAACTGCTGGCGGGCGGGCTCGTCGGCTTTCTGGCCTACGACGCCGTCTACGACCTCTGGCTCGACGAGGTCGGGCTCGACCGCCCCGAATCGCGGTTTCCCGACGCGCAGTTCCTGCTCACGACGAAGACGCTCGTGTTTGATCACGCCGAGAATACCGTCTCGCTGGTGGCGACCCCGCTTCTCGGGCCCGGCCACGACGCCGGCGAGCGATACGACGAACTCCGGGCCGAGGCGAGCCGGATTGAGACAGTACTCGGTGGTGCGATCGATATCGACTCCGGCGGTTTCGAACAGCAGGTCGAGACGGCCGGTCCGAAAGACGAGTACGAGGACGCCGTCCGTGCGGCTAAAGAGTCGGTCCTGGACGGCGACATCTACCAGGGCGTCATCTCCCGCAAGCGCGAATTGTACGGCGACGTCGATCCGCTGGGGCTGTACGACGCGCTGCGTTCGATCAACCCCTCACCGTACATGTATCTCCTCGACCACGACGAGTTGACTGTCGTCGGTGCGAGCCCGGAGACGCTCGTGTCGGTCGGCGGCGACCGCGTCATGGTCAACCCCATTGCGGGTACGTGCCCGCGGGGAACGAGTCCCGTCGAGGATCGCCGCCTGGCCGGCGAGATGCTCGCTGACGAGAAAGAGCGGGCCGAGCACACGATGCTCGTCGATCTGGGACGTAACGACGTCCGGCGGGTATCCGAGCCCGGGTCCGTCCGCGTCGAGGAGTTCATGAACGTCCTCAAGTACAGCCACGTCCAGCACATCGAGTCGACGGTGACCGGAACGATGGCCGACGACGCGGACGTCTCTGAACCGGGCTCTGTGGCCCGAGAGACGGAGTCTTTCGACGCCTTCGACGCGGTGCGGGCGACGTTCCCGGCGGGGACGCTCTCCGGAGCGCCGAAGATCCGCGCCATGGAGATCATCGACGACCTGGAGCGCGAACCGCGCGGGCTGTACGGCGGCGGCGTGGGGTACTTCTCCTGGAACGGCGATGCTGATTTCGCGATCGTCATCCGATCGGCGACCGTCGAGGCCGACCAGCCACTGCCTACCGCTGCGGACGCATCGGGGGCAGCGGACCCCGCCACGAGTGCCTCGGGAACGGCCGACCGGATCACCGTCCAGGCCGGTGCGGGGATCGTCGCCGACTCGGTCCCCGAGAGCGAGTACGAGGAGACCGAGAACAAGATGCGAGGTGTCCTCGACGCGATCGAGGCGATCCGGGTCGAGCCGGAGGAGGCATCCCCATGAGTGCGACCGAATCTGAGCAGCTACAGGTGCTGTTCGTCGACAACTTCGATTCGTTCACCTACAACCTTGTCGAGTACACGAGCGAGCACGCCGAGACCGAGGTGCTTCGGAACACGGCGACCCTCGAGGAGGTGCGCGCGGCCGACCCCGACGCGATCATCATTTCGCCGGGACCGGGCCACCCGGAAAACGAGCGCGACGTGGGCGTGACGATAGACGTCCTTCGAGAACTCGGCCCCGAGGTACCGACGCTTGGGGTCTGTCTCGGACTGGAGGCGGCGGTCTACGCGTACGGCGGCTCGGTCGGGCGCGCACCCGAACCGATCCACGGGAAGGCGTTCCCGATCGACCACGACGGCGAGGGGGCCTTCGCCGGCCTCGAACAGGGATTCCAGGGCGGGCGCTATCACTCGCTGGTCGCGACCGAAGTCCCTGACTCCTTCGAGGTGACGGCGACGACCGAAACTGACGACGGATCGGAACTCATCATGGGGATCCGACACCGCGAGTATCCCATCGAAGCGGTTCAGTTCCACCCCGAGTCCGTGCTGACCGCCGTCGGCCACGACCTGATCCAGAACTTTCTCTCGGACATATAGGACGACGTCCCTGCCGGCTGTCGACTCCCAGACGTATGTCGTCGTGTCGAGATACCCCAGTCGATGCACCGCCCGACGTCTCCGGCCGGTGAACGCCCACTCGACGATCGCCCCTCGCCGCAGTGGGGATCAGCACGGGCGCGCTGGCCGGATGTCCCGAACTGACTGGTATCCAGCTAACGACGGCCGTGTCGACGAACCAAACTACGGACGGGACACCACCAACCACTGCCAGGTGGGTGCGTCATCGAAGTCGTCCGGCTCCATCCCGAATTCGTCCTGACTGCGGACGAGCGCGAGTTGACATGCAACGTCTGAGTATTGCCGCTTCCTGTCAGTCGTACCGAGACGTCGTTGACAAGAGGAGAGATTCCCCGGAATTGTAGGATTGATAACTAATAACGGCGTATACGTTCAGTCGAGATGGGGACCCAGCGATGAACTCGGGGCTCGGCCCGCTGTACGTCAACCAGCCTGTCGAATCGTCAGTGGGGGGTATGTGATGAGTGTCGTACTGGAGCTTTCGGTTCCGGGATCGGAACTCTCGTTTGGACCCGTCCTGAATACTATCTCTGAGATTCGAATCCGGTTCGACCGGATCGTTCCGGTCGGGACGGGATCGTTCTCGTACGTGTGGGTGAACGTCCCTGATCGAGACGCGTTCGAGGAGGCGATGCGACGACATTCCGTCGCCGAATCCTTTGCGTTCCTCCAGCAGGAAGGCGGCGAGTTCCTGTATCGTGTCGACTGGCGGTCCGAGGTCGATCCGTTCTTGCGGTGCCTCGGTGAGATTGCCGTCGCCGTATTACGGGCCAGCGGCACCGCAAACCGATGGCACTTCGTCCTTCGGTTCGACACGCACGACGACGCCAGCTGCTTCCAGCGACGCTGCTCCGAGCGAGACGTTTCGATCGATATCGAACGGGTCCTCAGCGACTCGGCCGGCGAGCACTCGGGTGAATTGCTCACTCCTTGCCAGCGCCAGACGATCGCCCTCGCGCTGGAGCGCGGATATTTCGACGTGCCGCGACAGACGACGATCGTCGAACTGGCGGAGGAACTCGGTATCTCCGATCAGGCGGCCTCCGCCAGGCTTCGACGGGCGACGAAACGACTCGGCCAACAGGCGCTCTCGAACGCGACCGAACCCGACACGCCACAGTCGCGCATCACTCGGCTGTGACGTCGCCCCGCGACGCCGTTTTGACGTCCTCCAACGGGTGAACCGTGAGCTTGTGTGCCGTCCCGCTATGACATCCTTGGTATTCCAACGGGGGGATCGAATAGACGTGCAACGCTAGACTGGCATGCTTTCCGAGACGGAAAGTACGGGAAGGGTCGTATTGCTCCCGCCCCGCCTTGCCGTATCCCCCTGCCCTTCCCACACCTTTTGATAGTGTTGTACGTCTGCTCCGTATCGACCGCACGACGGCGTCCTCGTGAATGAAATGAGCGAGGGTTCGGAAGTCGAGCCCCGTGAATCTTCCGGCGTGCGGTCGTCCCGGTAAATCGTTACAACGGTCACTATCAGGACTCGACAGTGACGTCGATCGTGTCGGTGTCGATGCCGCCGTCGCCGTCGTCGACCCGTAGCGTGACAGTGTACGTTCCGTTGGCGGTGTACGTGTGTGACGCGTTCGAGCCGCTTTCGTCGAACGCGCCGTCGCCGTCGAGGTCCCACTCGTAGGTCAGCGTATCGCCGTCCGGATCGCTGCTGGTCGAACCGTCGAACGCCACGGTCTCGTTCACTGGTACTGTCCGGTCCGAACCGGCATCTGCCACCGGCAGCGCGTTCTCGACGGTCACCGTCGTTGTGTCGGTGTCGACGCCGCCATCACCGTCGTCGACCCGCAGCGTGACGTTGTACGTCCCCTCGTCGCGGAAGATTTGCTCGGCGGTGGCCCCGCTCTTCTCGTAGGTGCTGTCTTCGTCGAGGTCCCACCCGTAGCTGAGGGTGTCGTGGGCATCCCCCGCGGTGCTGTCGGACCCGTCCAGCGTGACCGGGGTTCCGGCGGTCGTCTCCAGGTCCGGACCGGCGTCGGCGGTCGGCGGGACGTTCTCGATTGCGATGGAGACGTTCGCGGTGGTCTCGTAGCTGGCACTGTCGGTGACCGTCAGCGTGACGTTGTAGTCGCCGGGGTCGTCGTAGGTGTGGCTGACTTCCGGTCCAGCGGCCGTCGTGCCGTCACCGAAGTCCCACTGGTAGCCGACGATCCGGGCGTTGTCCCCGGATCCGGACCCGTTGAATCCGATCGTCTTGTTAGTGGCGGTGGTCTGCGTGGTGACTGCGTCGGCCACGGGCGGTTCCGTGTCCGGTTCGACGGTCACCGTCGTCGTGTCGGTGTCGGTGCCGCCGTCGCCGTCGCTGACCTGCAGCGTGACGTTGTACGTCCCGTTCTCGCTGTAGTAGTGTCCCGGTTCGGCCCCGTCAACTTCGTAAGTGCCGTCGTCGTCGACGTCCCATTCGTAGGTCAGCGTGTCGGAGCTGTCACCCTCGCTGCTCCTGGTGCCGTCGAGGGTGGGTTCGCCGGTGACGACCGTCAGGTTCTCGCCAGCGTCCGCCGTTGGTGGGACGTTCTGGACCTCGACGGACAGCGTGTCGGTGTCGAGGCCGCCGTCGCCGTCGCTGACCTGCAGCGTGACGGCGTAGGTCCCCTCACTTCTGTACTGCTGGTCGACTTCGACGCCGCCGGCGTCGTACTCGCCGTCGCCGTCGAGGTCCCACTCGTAGGTCAAGTTGTCGGCCCCTGGGTCGCTGCTGGCCGAGGCATCGAACGTGACGACCTCGTCGACGTCGACGGTCCGGTCCGAACCGGCCCTCGCGGTCGGTGGGACGTTTTCGACGGTCACCGCCGTCGTCGCGGTGTCGGTCAAGCCCGCTGTGTCTGTGACGACAAGCGTCACCCCGTACTCGCCCTCATCGAGGTACGTATGGGTCTGATTCATCCCCGTCGCGTCGATCTCACCATCGCCGTCGAAGTCCCACGCGTAGCTGGTGATCGTGCCGTCGTCGGTCGAACTGACGCCGGTGACGTTCACCGGCGACCCCTCTGCGACGGGGTTGTCGCTGCCGACGTTTCCGACAGGCGCGACTGGCATCTCGATGGCGACATTCGCGGTTTCCCCGTCGCTGAAATAGCTCGTGGTCGGCGCGTATCCGAGCGACGCACCGACCATTGCCACGACGATCGCCAGCGCCGCGAGCTTCCGTCCGGGATCAGTCATCGCTTGTTTCCTCCTTCGCTTGCGACGTCGGCTCGCCACCGTCGACTCGCGCTGCCCGGGATGGGACGGCCCTCGTCGCTCTGTCGTCTCGCTCGGTGTCGGCGACCGCCACGGCGAGGGCATCCGCACGGGCGCTCGCTACGACGAACTGTTCGCGGACTGACGACGGATCTTGTCCGGTTGGTTCCGGCGCTGTTACCTCACGCTCCGAGGAACCCCCGGATCGACCCGCGAGATAGAGAATTGACAATAGCAGGAACGCGGTGCCGACGCCCCCAGCGACAGTGAACGCCCAGATCTCCATCGTCTGGATGGCGACCCACACGCTGTACGCGACGAACGCGGCCAGGACGAGCAACCCGAGCTGGAGTTCGGGAGCGGTGAAAGAGACCGCACTCTCTCGATCGTCCGTGTCCCCGTCGAGCTGTCGGGAGCCACCCTCTTCGCCGGTCCGCTGGGGACCGGCCGCTCTGTCGGAACGGTCAGCTTCGGTGGCGGGACCTTCACTGCTTTCCGACGTCTGACCGGTCGCACTGTCGTCCACGTGTTCGTTTCCAACACGCAAGCGTTTCGACAGCGACCAGGCTTCCGAGAGGAACAACAGTCCGATCGGAGCGGCGACGAGCAACACGAACCCTGTCTGGGTCGAGGCGAAGCGGATGACGTACCCGATCAGCGGAATGACAAAGGGAATGCCTGCCACTACCGGGACACGCCCCTCGACCTGTGCGGGTGTGACCGACTGTCGGTCCGCACTCTGTGAGTTGTCCCCCGCCGTTCGGAACGCCACGCCGTCGCCGTCTTGGATCACTTCGATGACACGGTGAGTCGTCGGACTGGTCTGCTCCCCGCGCTGGAATGTGATGATGTCTCCCCGCTCTATCTCGTCCGCAGGGACATCCTTGACGACAACGACGTCGCCGGGGTTCATCGTCGGCTGCATGCTCCCTGAGAGCACGACGTAACTGCTGTCGGCTCCCACGACCTGCGGGACTGCGTAGATGACAAAGGGGAGGACGATCGCTAGGAGCAAAACCACGCCGACGATCTTTCCGAGCCGCCGGAAGAGGCGACGTTTTCGCTCTGACTCTGCAGCGGTCGATTCGTCATTTTCCGTCATTATAACCCCTCCTTCGTTGGCGCATAGAGTAGCCCCCCTGTCGCGTTTCCGTCGAATCCAGTATCGCACGCGATCTCGTCAGGGCCTCCCTTGATGTCGACTCTGCAGAGATCAGGATCGCTTCCGTCTGGATCAACGAGTTCGAATTCGACGGCGACTGTCTCATCGCCGTCGTCTTTTTCGACGGTGTCAGTCACTACGACGTTGTATCCCGCACCGTCGCCGTCGTCGTCCTCGTACAGATCGTACGTCCCCGGCTCGATGTAGCTGTCACCGATGCCGTCTTGCTCGTAGCTGGAATCCAATTCCAGTTTCCCGATCAACTCGCAACTCCCGTCGATTTCCGCGTAAATCTCGATGAAGCTGATGCCGTGGTACGTGACACATGGTTCGACCCGGGGGAACGGATTCGATAGCGTCGCGTTATGACGACACTGTTCGCCCTGGAATTGGAGCTGCAGTTCGACGTTTTTGGGGTTGTTCCCGCTGTAGTCGTCCGAAGATTCCCACTCGAACTCTACATCCAGTTCGCCATCGGACGGCAGGCACACGTCAGTCGTGTCGCAGTCCGGATCGAGAAGAATCCCGTTACATAGAGAGTTTGCGACGCTCAGCAACGTTCCTGACGCGATAATTTCGTCGTTGCAGACGTACGATACTGTCACGTACACTGAGTCAGCCGGTCCTGTTGGACACGTCGTTCGGAGCCAGATACGTGCGGGATTCGACTCCTCAACCGCGTGTGCAACGGTGACCACACTCGAATCACTTCCATCTGTCAGGTCGATCGCAAGCGTCGCGACCCCGTCCTCGCTGGTCCCGCCCGGCCAGGAGGCGAGCAGGTCAAGCTGTCCCGCGCTGACTGTCGAACCCAGTAGCCTCTCCGTGTCGGTAAACAGCGCCGTCGTTCCGGCGCCGAACGCCGCACCCGCGGTCCCGACCGTCCCGAGCGATCCGAGGAGCGCGCGCCTCGATACCCCCTCTTTGCGTGTCATTTCTCACCACACATATCGACCCACCACTGGTTCGGAAACTGGTCTAGTGTACGGAGCAAGCGTGGTAGTTATGTTTCTCTTACCGTTCTCGCGGAACAGGTAGGAGGTCTTTTCGGCCGTCCACTCTCCAGGTATCGGGCTGTTTGAATTCCGCTTGTGTCTCGTTGTTTTCGGCATCTCACTCGACCTCTGCGGCGTAGAACCTCAGATCGAACGAGACCGAATCGGTCTGGGTTACGTTGATCTCCGGAGGCCCGGCGAACACCCAGCCGAAGGAGATCGTCACCGAGTTTTCGTCTGTGAGTGGCTCCGTTTCGGATGTCGTGGGATTCGCATCGAGTAAGACACCCTCTTCGCCCCTGTCTGGAAGGGCCTCGGCCACCTCCGCGAGCGTCCCCTCGGCGTCGGGATCGATCAGCCCTTCACCGAGGTCCTGCTCGCCGTTGGTCGCTCCCCACACGTCGACCCCGAGCGTGCCAGTGTCGTAAAAGAGCGTGACATCCAGGTAGTTCTGGAGTTCACCCTCGTTCGGCGTGTCGTCACCGGCCTCCCGCTCGGGATCGGTCAGGTCGTTCTCCTCCGTGCCGGTCAGATCGAACGCGAGCCGGGGGATGGAGTCGGGTGTTCCGTCAGTGAGGCTCATCTCGACAGTGAGCGTGCCGGCGTCTCCTGGCAGCAGGTTCGAAACCGAGTACCTGAACGCGCTTCCGGTGTCCGTGACTGAACCCGGATCGTCGTTCCCGTTTCGCGTGGCGGCCCAGTCGAGAACGAGTCCGTCCCCGTCGGTCGCCGTGTGATCGAGCGCGCGTGCCGGCTCGGTGGCAATAGCAAGTCCACCCGCTGTGGACACACCGACGGCTCCCAGTCCCGCGAGGAGTTTTCGCCGCGTCAGATTGCTGTTTGTCTTCATGTGTCCCCTACCCCCGAGATGAAACCCACTGACGGTGGAATGTGGCTAACTTCCCGGCGCAGTGTAGCTGCCCTCCTCGTAGAGCAGTCCCTCGTCGGGGTCGTCGATCTGGACGTCCACTGGACGTTCGGACCCGTCCGTCGCGGGACAGGCCGTCGTGTAGGAGATCACGTACGCCGGGTCGGTGATCTCGCCGACGATGTCTTCGAGGATCACGTCGAATTCGGCGTCGTTGATATCGATCCACGTTCCGTCGTCGACGTTCTCCGCGATGTCGCGCTTGCTTACCGTGCTGGAAACGACACTCGGGGCGACTGCGTAGAACGTGAAGTTTCCATCGTTGAGGAAGCCTTCAATCTCCGACTGGGTGAATCGGGCCCGCGAATCGGTCGTCGAGTCGTACGCCCCGACGTCGGTGATGTCGATCACGATACGCTGGGCGCCGGACCGGAAGGCCGAGAGTTCGTCGTTATTCCCGTCGTCCGTCGGTGCATTACCAGTCCCCACTGCGAGTGCGTCGACGTTGTCTTCGGGATTGTCACCACCGCCAGACGCTGAGAGTCCATCTACTGCCGTGTCGAACGCCGTTGCATCGGTGAAGTCTGTGTCGAGTTCGACCTCGTCTTTGAACGAGACTAGCGCGTACCGCGCGTCGATGCCCGCAGCCTCAATGTCGTCGGTGAGGTTGGTGACTTCGCTCTTCAGGGCTGTGATCTCGCCGCCCATGCTACCAGTGTCATCGAAGACGACAACAATGTCGACCGTACCGCCCGACTCGAAGGCGACGCTATCGATGGTCTGGCCACAGCCGGCTTCGTTGATCGAGAAATTCGCGGCGGTGAGATCTCCCGCGCTCCCTGTGTCCGTGCTCACGCGAAGGCGCGCGTCGATGTCAGGATATCCCGTATCCGGATCCGGCCCGACTGACAGCAGGTTCGTGAACTCGTCGTCCGTCGAACCCAGCTCGAAGTTTGCATCGGGGCAATCACACTCTCCGGTCTCCCACACGGGGGTCGCACACTCGTTGTGCCGCGACTGGACGGCGTCGAACACGAAGTCCCACGCGACGGAGTCTGTCTGGACCTCGTTGCCGACGTCGGCGGGCAACTCCAGCAGCAGGCAGAAGCTCAGCTCGGACACGTCGGCACCGATTGCGCCTCCGTCTTCCCCGCCGAACGTCTCCCATACGTCGGCCAGGCTCACACCGCCGAGCAACTCGTTCGTCAGCGCGTCTCGCTCGTCTTCGCCGTCACCGAGATCTGCACTCTCGTCGTACCCGCCGTAGACGGTTACGTCGATGGCCTGAGCGAGTTCACCCTCGCCGTCCGGGTCGCCGATCTCGTCCGTGACTGCCGTATTCGGGTTCTCCAGCACGTCGGACAGTTCGTCTTCCGCGCTGGCTTCCGGCTCATTGACCGAGTTCTCGTCGTTGGCCGTGTTCGTTGCGGTGAGGCTGAGGCAGGCCGGATTCGTCTCGACGACGATATCGTAACAGAGGATCAACCAGTCCCCCGTCTTCATGTCGCCGATCTGAATGCCGGTCTCAACGGCCCCGTCCGCGGTCGCTTCCCATCCCTCGAAGGATACCTGGTCGGATTCGATCCACTCGTCGCTGATCCCGGCGACCGAGCCAGTCACCGACAGGTCGAGGCTGCCAGCGGTCAGTGAGTTGTTTGCGAACGTCTCCTCGTCGCTGAAGAATGCCGTCGTTCCGTATCCCGCAGCCGCACCTGCGAGTCCCACGGCCCCCACGCTGCCGAGGATTTTCCGTCGCGTTAGTTTCAAATTCTTGTCTGTCATCATCTACCACCTTTGGTGGTAACGGCCTGCCGACGGAGTCGAACCGTCGATCACGACGTCATCTGAACGTCGAGTGCACCCGCACAGGCTACGATTCAGTAGCTATGTGGTGGTTTCGTCCACGAGGTCGTTGTGGCGACACTGTTCGGCGTAGAAGCCCAGATCGAAGCTCACGGAGTCGCCCTGGACCTCGTTGCCGACCGTTCTGGGGAGCCACCAGGCGAATCCGATGAAGTTCGTCACACCGGGATCGAAACACTCGCGGCTCTCGTTGGTCGGATCGTCCTCCAGCTCGTCGAACTCGGTCGATCGGTTCCCGTCGAGTGGGATCCCGTCTCCGGTCGAGAGGGCCTCTAGATCCGCTGCCAGAGTCCCACGGCGGAACACCTCTTCGGTCATCGCGACGTTTTCGAGGATGTCGTCGAGTATCCTCGCCACATCTTCGACGTCTTCAGCACTGTAGTAATCAGCGGCGTCCCCGGCGATGTAATCGCGGAGGTACGCCCGAAGTGTCGAAACCGAGGGGCCATCCTCGCAGACGTTTGCGTCCTCGTTGTTGGTAATCGGTCTGTCGTCGGCGACACCCACGGCTAGGATTCGGTGATCGTCTCTGATGGCATCCGCCACAGCTGCGGTTTCACAGAGCTCGGCGTCCTCGACGATCGAGTTGCTCGGATCCCCATCCTCGTATGGTCCGGGAGTGTACCCGCCATCGATCGGGAACTCGTCGTATCCGGAGTTGGGGTAGTTCGGCCCACCGTCGGTGAACATCACGATGAACGTCTCCGCGCCAGAGCGTCCGTTCACCGACAGCTCCTCGGCAGCCACGTCGAGTGCTGCCGGCATCGGCGTGTTCCCGCCAGCGGAGAGTCCGGAGAACTCGACTGGCCCGTCGGCTAGGCTGGTGAAGTCGTCGACGGCACTGTCACCGAAGGAGAGCCCTCCGACTCGGGCGGTGCTCGTCGCATCGAGTTCGTCCGCGAGGTTGTTTGCATCGGTTTGCAGGGTCTCGACTTCGCCCTGTTCGAGCGATCCCGACGTGTCGACGGCGATCATAACGTCGACCTCGCCGATCGATTCGTCGATCACGTTGTTGCCGTTCGGATCGTACCACCAGGCAGTCTGGATGTTCTCGGCCAGGTTCGGCTCGTTCCCATCGTCGCCTTCGGCTACCTGCTCGGGTTCGGGGTTGGCACCGCCGTCCTCGCTGACGTTCGCCGCCTGGAGCCAGACGTACCCAGGATTGCCACAGAGGTGGAGACTCAGCGTGAGTTCCCCGAAGTCTCCGGGCTTGACGTCGTCGAGATTGACGAGCGGGGCCGGGCTTTCGTCGTCCAGGCGCGCGTCGTCGGTATCGCCACGGAGCCCACTGGCCGGATCGAGGTGTTCCGGCATGTCCGCTCCGTCTTCGCAGGGTGCGTACGAGAACCCTATCTCCTCGCCATCTCCCAGGTTCATCTCCTGGATCCCGTCGTCGTTCGGGTCCGGGAACGCGTCGATCGCCGTCGCGTCCATGAACGTCCCGAGATCGTCCTCATCGACCGCGATCATCGGGTTCTCGGGATCCGGGAGTCCGACCTGGTCGTCCCCGATATCGTCCATGCTGTCGACGTGGGACACCGCGACATCTGTGTCGAAATCGTCCCAGTAGTGTTCCTCCCAGTCGACCTTGAGATCGAGCGCGCCGGCCGTGAGCGTGTTGTTGTCGAACGATTCCTCGTCGCTGAAGTAGGCGGTCGTCCCGTACCCAGCAGCCGCACCGGCGATCCCGACGGCACCGATGCTCCCCAGCACCTTCCGCCGCGTGAGATCGAAGTTTCCGTCTGTCATTGATGATCCCCCATCTTGGGGAAGGCCCACCGGCGGAATCGAACCGCCGCCCGTGGCGGGGTCGCGTGACGTATCGCCGGCGAAACCGGCAATCTCGTCACACGGACATGCCGTGTGTTGGATCTCCGGGAAAGTCCGGAGAATCGGACACCTGTGTGGGTCGAAGACCGTTTATGCTGTACTGTGCAGCTTCACGGACTGATCGAAGCGTCTACCTTGGCAACATAGACGGGATCGCTCCCGAGTGGGGTGATCGAACTATCGTCGTCCGGCTGGTCAGTCACTACAATATAAAGCGGATTATCGTCCTCTCCCTGATTGACGAAGATTCTCAGGACATTGGTGTTGGGATTGACGTATCCTGCAGCCACTCTGAGCTGACCGTACTCCCCGATGTAACCGTACTGTCTGAAATCGCCTTCTGATCCGAGATCTAGCCCTGACCCGGACGTATTGATGTCGAAAACATCGTACGTGTAGGGGTTGCCGCTCGGGCTAATTGTCGTCGTTCGCTCGACCTCTGGGATACTGTCACTGTAGTCATCCGCGAAGATCACTGTCTCGCCGTCGTCGAGGGCCGTCTTCAACTCCGTATCACTGCTGACCACGGTTGCGAACGGAGTTTGGGGATCCTCGTTGTGCCTGGCCTGCTCAGCAGCGAATCCGATGTCGAATTCGACGCTGTCGGTCTGGATCACGTTACCGACTTCAGTGGGAACCTCCCAGTCGATGCAGATGCACTGCCCTGTTTGCGTTTCGAAGTCAGGACTGCCCGGGTAGGCGCCATCGTCCGTTGGCATCCATTCGCCATCAGACTCTTCTAGACCGTCCAGCAGGTATCCGGTCTGGAGCTCCGAGAGCAGATCCGCGAGCGTGTAGTCGTCGGGGTTTTCCAATTCGCGAACCGTCTCGAAGTCGTCCGGACCTTCCGGTGGCGCACCTTCGAGATCGTCGGACGGTTCACAGTACGCGACCGTCACCTGGATGTTGTCCGCGAGTTCGCCGAAACCTTCCCCAGTGGGGCCGTCATCTGGCACCGGGAAATCGGTGTAGTCACTTCCATCACGGTAGTCTATCTCGTCTTCTTCCACGTCACCTTCGGGCTCGGTGTAACCGTTCTCGTACTGCGTGAATCCAGTACTACCCGCCCACAACCACGCGGGGTTGTCGACGATCTTCGGGCAGAACACCAACTTCCCCGAGTCACCCGGCTTGACGTCGGCGATCTGGTACTCTCCAACCGCAGATCCTTCACCCTGGATCCGCCCAGACCCAGTCGTACTCCCCGTTTCGCCGGTCGCCGATCCCTGATCGACGGAGGTCCAGTAGTCGACGACCAGGTCCAGTTCTCCGGCTGTGAGTTCGTTGTTCGCGAACGATTCCTCGTCACTGAAATACGCGCTCGTGCCGAGCCCGGCACCGGCCCCGGCGAGGCCGATCGTCGCCAGCCCCCCGAGCGCTTTTCTCCGTGACAGTTCGTATTTTTCTGACATGGTTACTTTCCTGTTCGGACCCCCACCTCGGGTCGGCCCGAACGTGCTATCCACTCGGATAGCTACTTACTAAGATAATTACCGGATCAACCCGTGCTAATCACACATGTCCGTCTAAAACGGCCGGTTAGCGCCGTAGATGGCTGTATTTGAAAACGCTAGATATGTCCTACCATAGGAGGAAGCAAGCGGTAAACATATACTACGGTTCCGGCAACCATTCTGAACCACTCGGTACGGAACTCTAATAGACCGGTAGGATACATCTTCACACCTCAGAAATAGTATGTCTTCCGCGAACGGACCTCTACGTTTATGGGTCAGTATTCAGTCTACTCGTCTGACTGGAGCAGGCTGGCTGCGAGGGGTGGGAATGCACATGGTGATAGGGATGGCAGCGATCACGGGCGGCAGTATCGACCCGCAGGAAGTGCACGAGATCCTGCGCAACTCCCGGCGGCGGCAGGTGATCAAACAGCTGAGCAGCCGTCTGGGGCCCGTAACCCTCCGGGAGTTGTCCGAGCGGATAGCTGCCGAAGAGACCGGAGAGACCCCGCCGCCACGGAAGGTCCGGGACAGCGTCTACAACTCCCTGCATCAGACGCACCTGCCGAAACTTGACGAGATGGACGTCGTCGTCTACGACAAGGATCGAAAGACGGTCCGACTCCGCGAGCGAGCCAAGCAGGTCAACCGGTACATGCGGATGGTCACCGACTACGGCGTCTCCTGGGCGCAGTTCTACCGGACGCTCGGCGTCGTCGCGCTGGTGAGTGTCATCGCCGCACAGACCGGCGTGCCCGTGATCGGCGCGATGCCCGTGCTCCTTCTCGCGAGTGGATTTCTCGTGCTGTTCGGGGTCGCCACTGCCTATCAGATGTGGACGCTACGCTGGTTCTACATGCGCTCGATCGTCCCCGACGACTCGACAGCCGCTCGCTCGGACGACTGACACGGAAGGATGTAGATGATGCTGTCTAGTGCCGACCACTGGACTGGACGATCCCGGAACGGTGTGATCCCGTGCCGTGTGGCATTGCCTGCTGGCCGTGGGCTCGAACGAGCAGGAGGTGCCCGTCAGCTGTCGTCGCTGCTACCGTCCCGCCGCCGTCACACCGTCCGGGACAAACGGGCGGCTGTCGGGCAGTTCGGGATCGCTCGCCAGGAACAGGTGATGACGTGACTCCGGACTCGTCGTCACGGTTCTCTGGAGCGGTCGGGCGAACGCTGGCCCTGTCGAGCTCCGTTCCGATACGGTACGCGCTCGCGGGTACGCTCGCGGTCGTCGTCACGATCAGGCTCGTCCCCGTTACTTCCGTCTACCAGGACGGTGCCGTCGTCCTCACAGGCAACGATCCATACGCCTACCGCTACGCCGTTGAGCAGGTGGTCCACGGGACCGCCACGCCCTGGTCACTGCCGGACGGGGTCGCGAGTGGCGAGCCGCTGTTGGTCTCGACGCTGGCGCTCGCAGCGCTTCTTCTCGGGGGAAGCCAGTGGGCCGCCGACACTGTCGTCGCGTGGTATCTGGTCGTCTCGGCCCTGCTCACCGCGCTGCTCGTTTACGGGATCGCGGTCAGAGCCAGCGGCGACGCCCGGATCGGACTGGCAGCGGTACTCTTGCTCGCTGTGACACCGATGCACGGCTTTCGGACCAGCATCGGCTTCGCCGACCACCACGCGTTCGACTACGTCTTTCTCGCGTTGACCGTCTACGCGCTCCTCGGAATCGTGCACGGGCCCGACCGGTCGGGCCCGGGCGGGACTGGGTCCGACGTGGCGCTGCTCGCCGTCGGACTGGCCGGTCAGCTGCTGGCATGGGAAGCGGGACCGCTGCTGGTCGTCCCACTCGCGTTCGCGATCGGCCTGTGTGGCGTCGCCACCGCCGCACGTGACTCGGTTCGGCCCCTGTCTTCGCTCGTGGCTGGCGTCGCCTGGGGGACGGTGCTGACCGGACTGGCGCACGTCGGTTTCGGCTGGCAGGACACGGTCGTCGTCCTGGCCGCTGGCACCCTCTTCGCCGGAAGCCTCGGCGTGCTCTCGATCGCGTCCGTCTGCCAGCGCCTGGACCGGTCGTGGATCTTGACTGCGATCCTGGAAGTCGGGCTCGTCGTGCTCGGGCTCGCGGTCCTTTTCAGCGCGTTTCCGGACGCGGGCCACGCCCTCGAGCGGGGGATCGACCGGTTGCTCCACGACACTCGGATCGGAGAGATGTCATCGCTCACCGAAGACTACGGACTCGTCCTCGGACCGCTTGTTCTCCTCGGATTCGGTCCGTTTCTGGCGCTCCCGGGTATCGTTCTCGGGTTACGTGCAGCGTGGCGGCGGGGCTCGATCGCGTGGCCGATACTGATCGCCTACGGGGCGTATTTCGCTGTGCTGACCGCGATCCAGCGGCGATTCGGTGGTGAACTCGCCCCGTTTCTCGCGTTGTTGGGCGGGCTGGGACTGCTCGGCGTGCTCGGGTGGCTGGACCTCGCGAAGCCGCACCGGGCGCACGAACGAGTGGCGCTGTCATCGCGTCCGGATCACCACCGTGACGGACTCGCGGTGCCCGACAGGACCCGTCTGACACTCCTCGGCGGGGCCGTCGGCGTCTTCGCGGGTTCCGGAGCGCTGTACACCACGCTGATCAACGATCGACTCGCGACCGACCGGGCGGCGGTCCGCGCCGCCCGGTGGATAGACGCCTACGCCAGCGAGCGCGGCTGGGAGTATCCCGAGAACTACGTGCTGAGCGAGTGGGGTCGCAACCGGATGTTCAACTATTTCGTGAACGGACAATCGGCGAGCTACGGATACGCGCGCCGCTACTACGAGGACTTCCTGTTCACGTCCGACGCCGCGGGCTGGTACGAACACTTCGACGGCCGCGTCGGCTTCATCGTCGTCCCGGATCTCGAGTACGGCGGGTACACCCATTCGAGGCGACTGTACGCGCGACTTCGGAAACTCGGCAGCGCCACCGAGAACGCGCCGGGCCTCGGTCACTACCGCGCCGTCTATGCAAGCCCGGATCGCGACTATCTGGTGTTTACGCTCGTCCCTGGAGCGACGCTTTCCGGTACGATCAGTAGACGAACGAGGATCGAGACGGAAGTTTCGATCCCGGGTGCCGACTTCGAGTACGTCCGGTTCGCCGAACCTGACGACGGCTCGTTCTCGGTGACGGTTGCTCATCCCGGGACCTATACCGTCGACGGTCGATCGGTGGTCGTCACCGAACGGGACGTTCGGGACGGTCGGACTCTCTACGTCGGGCGCGTCTAACGCCATGGGCAGAGAAAGCAGACCGAGTGCCCCGGGGCTTGCCCGGAGCAGTTCACCGGTGTGTGAACCGGCTGTCCGTCTCTGTGCACCTCGACTGCGGCCGAGATCCGCATAGAAATCTGGGTGCTCCCCAGGCGAGTCTGTCTTCGTCGTCTCGCCAGCCCGTGGTTTTTCTCGGTCGACGAGACGGTTTCCGCCCGCAAGTAACGGGTATTTCGACGGACGATGACGACTGCTCAGTCACGCTGAAACGAGTAACGAGATATATAATTCCCTTGGATCTCCAACGGTATGCTAGATATTGTCTGCTAAGAACGTATCTACGGGGGCTCAGGATGTGGGTTCAACGACAGAATTACGCACGGGTGGCACCGAGAACGAACGCGCTGGCTAGCAGACCGGCACGGACTATCGGCTATCGACACCATCGGACGCGAGCCGGCCGAACTCGTCCACGTGGTCGACGACCGGCTAGCTATCGACACGCGAGGTGGTGAAATGAGTGAAGCAACCTCGTCACAGACTGATCTGCCGACGTCTTTTCCCGAAAAGGTAACTGAGGGTGGATCTCTCGACGCCGGGGCCGATTCCGGCTCTGACCTTCGACAGCTCTCTCTGGATGCGATCTTCGATGCGCTGAAAAACGCCCGCCGTCGTCGCACGTTACAGTATCTTGGTGCGTCCGATGGCTCCGTCAAACTGGGCGAGTTAGCGGAACGGATCGCCGCGGACGAGAACGGTAAATCGATCGCGGAGATCACGTACGCGGAACGCAAGCGCGTCTACGTCGCGCTCTATCAGTGTCACCTTCCGAAACTCGACGACATAGGTCTCGTTTCGTACGACGAATCTCGCGGGATCGTGACGCTTCGGGAGAGCGCAGCACAACTCCGGCCGTACCTCGAAGGCCCGCCGTCGACTGATCACTGGTACCGGCACTACACTGCTATCGTCGGTGTCGGCGCGCTCGCGCTCGGTGGAAGTTGGCTGTTCGCTCTCTCGGCAGGGGGCGTGCAACTCGTACTTCTAGGGGTGCTGATGGCGGTCGCAGTCTGTGCAACGGCACACGCCCGGAACGTCTCCAGTCGGTAGCGATCTCCATCCGAAACACCCGCTTGTTTCCGCTGGGAACACTTTCGCTCTCTCGGGGATCAGACGGATCAAACTTCACTTTCACTCCGGTCTGCTCACGTTTATTAGGACGCCTCTCATTCGTTGTTCGCGTACGGCAGTGCCCGTGAGGCGCCGCTACGACCGAGAAAGATACGAGTAGCGACAGGTGTCACACGGGCGATCGAAATCGCGAGGCGACGGGTTCATTAGGAACCCGCAAGTAACGAACTTCCGCTACAGATGATCCACACACGGACCCGTTTCACGACCCGTATCGACGGATGGCGAACTGATCTCGCCGGGAGGGCTGACGCGTGAGCCAGCAGGACCTCTCCGCGGACGAGATCACGCTGCCGATCAAACGCACCACCGGCGACACGCTCGAGGAGCGACTCACCTCGAACGCCTATCACAACATCTTGCCGGCGCGGTATCTTCGGAAGGACGCCGACGGTGAGCTCGTCGAGTCCCAGGAGGATCTCTTCGAGCGCGTCGCGAAGAACGTCGCGCTGGCGGAGGCCGTCTTCGAGGCTCGAAAGGAAGACGTCGAAATCACGGTCACCCCGGACCAGCTCAAGCCCGACCATCCCCGGCGTGACGAACTCGCCGAGGAGGTCTTCGGCAAGGGGACGACCGCCGACGACGACGCCGAGACGACGCTGACGCGGTACAACGTCAACAAGTTCTCCTACGAGACGATCGTCTCGGAGCTCCCCGCCGACATCCGCGAACACGTCGAGGACACCGCCGCTGAGTACCAGGAGCTGATGGAACATCTCTCGTTTATGCCGAACTGTGTCCCGCCCGAGTCGCGGGTCGCAGCTGAAGGAGGACTCAAGCCCCTTGGGGATATTGAACCTGGCGAGCGCGTCTACGACGACCAAGATGGGACCGCTCGTGTCGACTCGAAGTTCGAAAACGGTGAGAAGCTGGTCAAGGAGATCGAGACGAACTTGGGATATACAGTTCAGGCTACGCCTGAGCATTATTTCCGGGTTATTTCGGAGAGCGGCGAGTACGAATGGCGACAGGTAAAAGATCTCAAGCCGGACGACGTGATCGCACTCCAGAAGAACTTCCTCGACGATGAGGGAACGACAGCCAGCCTGCTCCCGCCGACAGCAGCTGATGGCGGGGCAGTCGCCGCGGAAACGACGACCCTCGGTAGGCCACGAGAGGCCATCGACGCACCCGACTCCATGACGCCTGCGCTCGCGGAGTGGCTGGGCCTCTATGTCGGTGACGGAACAGCACGAGAAAGTGGCGTTAGAGTTGCGTTCGACGAGCAGGACGACGACCTCGTCGAGTACTGGCGCGAACTGACCGAGTCAGTGTTCGGGTTCGAGCCGACGACACGACACCGCAACGATGCAGCGTGCGTGGTCGGCCAGGCCGGGAGGCGCGATCTGTACGATTTCCTCGACCGAAACGAGCTTTTGAAAGACACCTCGAAAAACGCGGCAGTTCCGGACGCAGTACTCGAATCGGGCCGGACCTGCGTCGCCACGTTCCTCAGTGGTTTGTTCGAGGCAGACGGTACCGTCGGTGAACGGACCATCGAACTGTACACACACAGCGAACAGCTCGCCGATCAGGTACAGAAGCTGTTGCTCGGTCTGGGTATTCGCTCGTCTGTGAACGCAAAACGGGACGGGTTCCGAGTGACGGTCCGCAAGAACGTCTCTGGGAAACGGTTCGTCGACCGCGTCGGATTCCTGAGCGAACGAAAGCTGACGGAGTCGAAACGGTTTGAGACCGTGGCCGAGAACGCCACGTCGGTGAAAATCCCGAATCAAACCGACCGTCTTCACGAGTGGTTCCAGCAGAGCGATCTTGGACACGACGCCTACCGTGATCTCTCGCAGTTCCTGATCGATCCTGATTCTGCGTACCACCAGGAGATCGGCGTCGGTGTCTTCCGCCGTTACGCGGAGAAGTACCCTGAACTTTGGGACTCCCCAGTCGCCGAGTTCGTTGAGCGCGACCAGTTCTACGAGCGAGTTTCGACGGTCCGCGATGTCGGTCGAATGGCCGTCGAAGACATGCAGGTTCCGCGTCGGAACACCTACGTTGTTGAAGGGTTCGTCAGTCACAACAGCCCCACACTGATGAACGCTGGCGACGAACTCCAGCAGCTCTCTGCCTGTTTCGTCGACTCTCCCGAGGACGACATCGACGATATCCACCAGACCGCCAAAGAGGCCGCACAGGTCTTCCAGTGTCTGACTGAGGACACGCAGGTCTACGTTGAGGACAAGGGCGTTGTCTCTATTGCCGACGTCGAGCCCGGCGATCAGATCGTCCAGCGCGACGGAGACGGACACACCGTTCAGAACGTCGAGGAAACACACGCATATGACGATTCACCCGTCAGCCGTATCGAGACGGAAGCCGGGATCGACCTGACCGGGACGCCGAACCACGAACTGCTCGTCGATGGCTCGTGGACGCGGATCGACCAGATTGAGGCCGGGGATACCCTCTCGTTGCGACTCGGCTGGATCGACAACGAGGATACGACACCCGAACTCACGACCGTCGCTGGCGGGGCCCAGTGGTCCGAAAACCGGACGATCTCGAACGACGACATCCTCGAACTCCACGCTGAGGGACTCAGCGATTACGAGATCGCGGACCGACTCGACAGCTCGCCCTCGACGATACAGCGCCGTCGCTCGCTCGAACTCGGGCTTGATCCCAACGGGAGCGGCGGCCGGTCCGGCGGTGACGTGAGCTTCGATGAGGACGAGTTCGAGACGCTCTACGACGACGGCCACTCCGACGGTGAGATCGCGCGGGAACTGGGCGTCTCGACCCGCAGTGTCGCCCGGTTCCGCGAGACGCAATCGCTCGAGGCGAACGGAGATGCCGTCAAGACCGTCACGCAGCCGACCGAGTTCACGCCCGAACTCGCGGAACTCGTCGGCATGTGGGTCGGCGACGGCTCGAAGCACGAAGACGGCCTTCGCTTCCATCTCAACCGCGAAGAGACCCTCGAGCGTGCCGACCGACTCTCCCGTGACCTCTTCGATGTCGGGCTGGACTGGCGCTGGGATGAGGGCTGTTACGAGGCTGTCCTGCACAGCCACGAAATCAAGCGCTGGTGGCTCGCCAACTTCGGCGACGCCAAACCGGACGCGGCTTCGGCGTCGGTCCCGAGCGAAGTCTGGCAGGCCGATCGAGAGACGATCGGCGCGTTCCTCCGGGGACTGTACTCGACCGATGGGAGTCTCCAGAAGGACACCTATCCGCGACTGTGGAGCGCCTCGGAGAATCTGATTGGGGATGTCCAGCAGCTCCTCCTTGGTCTCGGTCTGCCAGCGATCCGGTGGGAGTACGACACCGACGAGCGCGACTACTACAACGTCGGTCCGACTGGCGAGCGAGGTCTCGAACGCTTCCTCGAGTCAGTCGGGTTCGTCGACGACCGCTCGGAGACGATGGCCGAGACACTCTCCACGATCGATTCCAGAGGACCGAGCGTCGGAACACGCGAGGGGTCGACCTGGCATGTTCCCGTCGAAGCCGTCAAGGATGCCGGAACGGACACTGTCTACGACGTCACCGTCGCGGACGACCACGAATACGTCGCGAGTTCGGTCGTCTCGCACAACAGCGGTGGCGGCATGGGGTATGCCTTCTGGAAGCTGCGCCCGTACGGCGACGCCGTCGGTTCGACTGGCGGGATCGCCTCTGGCCCGATCACCTTCATGCGGACCTACGACCAGATGTGTGAAACTATCGCCCAGGGTGGCGCTCGACGGGGTGCCCAGATGGGCGTCATGCGTGTCTCTCACCCGGACGTCATCCAGTTCATCCACGCCAAGAACAAGGATGTCTCGCTGGCCGAGACGCTGCGGCTGAACGACCCCGACGACTTTACCCACAGCTCCTTCGAGGAAGCGCTCGAAGAGGCTCGCGGACTCATCGACGAAGACGGTCGCGTCCCCGAGCACCTGCGTAACGCCGTCGAGGGGCACCTCTCGAATTTCAACATCTCCGTCGGGATCACCGACGACTTCATGGACGCCCTGCGGAACGGCGAGGAGTTCACGTTCACGAACCCCCGGACGGGCGAACCTCACGTCACGACCGAGGAGACCAAGGAACTGTACGACATGTTCGGCCTCGGCGAGTACGTCGAGGTCGGCGAGGAACTGTCGGTACCCGCCGAAGAGATCTGGGACCACATCATCCAGGGCGCACACGAGAACGGCGAACCTGGCGTCGTCTACCTCGAACGCGCGAACAAGGAACATTCGTTCGATGTGGAGAAAAATCCAGAGCATAGAATACTTGCAACAAATCCCTGTGGTGAGCAACCCTTGGAGGAGTACGAGGCCTGCAACCTCGGACACATCAACCTCTCGACGCTGGCCGCCGAGGACGCCCCCGACTGGCGGGTCTGGTCGGATCGTCACGCCGACGACTACGAGACGACCGAAGCGGCCGTCGAGGCGTTCCTCGAGGAGGCGATCAACTGGGCGGAGTTCGACCACCGTATCGAGATGGGAACGCGCTTCCTGGAAGACGTCGTCACGATGTCGGACTTCCCGGTCGAGGAGATCGAACAGAAGGTCCGGGAACTGCGCAAGATCGGGCTGGGCATCATGGGGCTGGCCCAGCTGTACGTCCAGCTCGGGATGAAATACGGCGACGAGGTTTCCGACGAGGTCGCCCGCAAGCTGATGACCCACATCAACCACCACTCCAAGTGGACCAGTCACGAACTCGCCGAGGAGCGAGGCCCCTTCGAGGAGTGGGAGAAATCGAAGTATGCGGACCCAACCGAATACCGCGAGTGGTTCGAACACTACACCGGCGAAGACGCTGACGAGTGGGCTGAGGGCTTCCCGATCCGCAACCACAACACGACGACGATCGCGCCGACCGGGACGACTAGCATGGTCGGCAACACGACCGGTGGCTGTGAGCCCATCTACAACGTCGCCTACTACAAGAACGTCTCCGACGACGTCCAGGGCGACGAGATGCTGGTCGAGTTCGACGACTACTTCCTGCGCGTGCTGGAGGAGAACGACATCGACGTCGAGGCTGTCAAGAAAGAGGCCCAAGAGCAGATGGCTGCAAACGAGTTCGACGGCATCGACGGCCTCACGACGGTGCCCGACGCCATCGGCGAGCTGTTTGTCACGACTGGTGACCTCTCGCCCAAACAGCACGCCTCGATCCAGACCGCGCTCCAGGACGGGGTGGACTCGGCGATCAGCAAGACCGTCAACGCCCCCAACGACTCGACCGTCGAGGACGCCAAGGAGGTCTTCGAGTACATCTACGAACACGGCGGCAAGGGCGTCACCTACTACCGCGACGGCACCCGCAGCAAGCAGGTGCTGACCACCCGCGCCCAGAACACCGAGTTCGCGGACATGGATCGCGAGGAGATCGTCGCTCAGATCGAGGAGGTCTTCGACGGCATCGAGGGCTTCCTCGAGAGCGAGGAGGTCCAGGCGGCACTGGACGAATCCGTCGAACAGCTACTCGGCGTGGCCGACGGCGAGACGACAGAGTACGCCCAGAAGCGCCCGCGACCGGACGTCCTTCACGGCGTCACCCAGCGGATCGACACCGGCTACGGGAAGCTGTACGTCAACATCAACGAGGACGAACAGGGTCGGCCGTTCGAACTGTTCGCCAACATCGGCAACTCCGGCGGGTTCACCGCCTCGTTCACCGAGGCGCTCGCCAAGACCATCTCGACGGCGCTTCGCAGCGGCGTCGATCCCGGAGAGATCGCCGACGAACTGCAGGGCATCCGCTCGCCGAAGGTCGCCTGGGACAAGGGCGAACAGATCCAGTCCATTCCGGATGCAATCGGAACCGCAATGCGCCGGTATCTGGACAACGACATCGAGCGGGCCTATCCCCAGCAGCAGAACCTGACCGAACTCGAAGACGAGTTCGAGGACGGCGATGGGGCGGCCGAGCAGGCGGTCGACGACCAGCAGGAACTCATCGAGAACGGCGAGAGCCCCGAGTGTCCGGAGTGTGGCTCGATGTCGCTGTACTACTCGGAGGGCTGCAAGACCTGCGAGAACTGCGGCTGGAGCGAGTGCTGAGCCAGTCGGTCTCGTACCGAAATACACCCTCGGTTGCCGCACCCCGAACGGTCAAGCCGATCGCACCGGATCGTTCGAGTATGACCGATTCGGGCGGCCGGCCGTGTCCGCGCTGCGACCGGCCGATGTATCACCGCCACTGCAAGTACGTCTGTCCAGTCCACGGCGTCGTCTTCGACTGTGCGGATACGTTTTACTGATCGATCGCCGGACCGTCGAGCACGCCGCGCCGCCGGAGATGGCGGTAGGCGGGCCCGCTCAACAGGACGACCCCGAGCAGCGTCGCCCCGAAAAGCAGCGATAGGGTCGAGCCGGCTTCTTCGAGCGCGAACGTCCGCATCGACGCGCCGGCCAGCACGGTCGCGACGACCCACGGCGTCTCGCCGGCGAGCGTTCCGAGCGCGTAGCGTCCGGCGGGGATCTCGGCTAGCCCGGCCGCATACGAGACGCCGTCCGCGGGCAGCGGGATCAGGCGCGCGGCGATCAGTCCGCGAAGGTCACCCGTCACCGCGACCGTCGAGCGACCGAGCGTGTGTAGGCGCGCGAGCGGTCCGCGCTCCCGCGGTGCGTACCGCGCGAGCAGGTACGGCGGCAGGCACGTGTAGACGGCCCCGGCCAGTCCGATCGGGATCCCCACGACTGGCCCGTAGACGAACCCGACCAGAAGCGACAGCGCCGAGATGGGCCACAGCACCAGCGAGCGCGCGCCGTAGAGGGCGACCAGCGCGAGCGCGAACAGGCCGGGCCGCTCGGCGAGTCCGAGCAGCGATCCGAGCGCCCGCTCGGGCGTGATCACGAGCACGCCGACCGCGCCGGTCGCCGCGAGCGCGAGCCCGCCCGCGAGTTGAATCCGCACCTGCCGGTCCATCACGCGACAGTGTGCCGGCCAGCGGAATACACCTTGTGGTCGTGTCTTTCTTGCTCACGCCGTCCCTTGTGCGCGTGTGGACCGCGATCCCGTCGAACTCGGCGTGACGCTGCTCGCCCACCTCGAAGACGAGTCACTGTCGGTCGCCGAGGCGATCGACCGTCTGGAGACGATCACGACCGACCCACATCTCACCAGAGAGATCCTCGACACGGCCGAACTGCGCGGGATCATCGAGCGCGAGGCGGGGCGGATCCGCACCCGGTCGGGCTCGTTCGTCCGCTTCGAGAGCCAGGTCGTCTCCCGGGAGGGCGACTTCGAGTGTCGGCGCTGTGGCTCGTCGCTGTCGACCGGCTACTTCATCCAGTTCGAGACCGGCGAGCTCGGCCCGTTCGGCTCCTCGTGCATCCGGAAAGTGACCGGTCGGGAGTGACTTTCCTCGTGCGCGTCACAGCTGATAGACGAGTTTCTCGGCGGTGTCCAGGCCGTTTCGCAGCGCGGCGTGGATCCGGCCCTCGCCGGGGATCCAGTCGCCGACGAAGTGCAGGTCGTGGTCGACGGCCGAGTCGATCGGCCCCTGCCTGACGGCGTCGTCCGGCAGGGCGTAGCGCCACCCCTGGTGATCGGTCCAGTCCGGCTCTCTGAGGCGGTCGTCACCGAGCAGGTCCGCGGTCAGATCGATCAGTTCGGCGACGTTGGTCTCGGGGTCGCGCTCGAAGTGTCGCTCCGACCAGCCCTGGCCGGCCTGGACGACCAGCACTGACTCGCCGTCGGGGACGTGGCCCGGCTTGCACTCCTCGCGAGCGACCCAGCCGATCTCGTGTTCCTTGTCCGTGTTGATGACCGCGTAGTAGGGCCGGTCCAGTTCGAAGGGATAGTGCAGGATCGTCGTCCAAACACTGTGGTAGGGGACGGCCTCGATCGCTTCGACGAGGTCTTCGCGCAGGGGATCGTCCCAGTCGGCCGTCCGCAGGAGTTCGGCCGTCTGCGGAGCCGGCGGATTGACGACGAGGGCGTCAAACGGCCCCCACGACGCCCCGTCGGCGTCGGTGAGCCGCCACTGCTCGCCCTCGCGGTGGATCCGTTCGACGCGGGTGTTTCGGTGGACGGTCGCGTCGGTCTGCCCGAGCAGGCGCTTGGCGATCTGTGTCAGTCCTGCCTCGTAGCTCCACTTGTGGTCGTCGCTGTCTCGACCGGGACCGATCTCGCCGTCGGCCTCGTAGGCGTAGATCGGTCCCCGCGTGTCGACCAATCCCTCGGCGGCAAGCGTCTCGGTAACCAGTTCCGTCACCCGGCGGTCGTCGTCCTTGAGGTAATTCGCGCCGTAATCGTAGGTGACCGGGCCCCTGCGGCGAGTGGCCGCACGCCCGCAGAGGCCGCCCGACTTCTCGAGGATCGTCACCTCGGAGTCTTCGAGGGTCTGGTCGAGTACGTACGTCGCGGCCGCGGCCGCCACGCCGGCACCGACGACTCCGATCGTGGTCATGCCGGCCCGTTAGGATCGGATCCCCAAAACTGCCCGCCTCGCTCGCCCTTCCGTCCGGACCCGAACGAACGATAGTAAACAATAGCTCGAAACGTTCAACACTGAGACCACGAATCCGTGCATATGGCTCACAGATTCAGTATGGACCGCCGCGCGTATCTCAAGACGGTCGGGGCAGTCGGTGCCTCGGCCGCGATCGCCGGCTGTTCGAGCGGTAGCGACGACACCATCGTTCCCGGGACCAACGCCGCGTTCGCACCCTTCGAATACAAGGAAGACGGCGAGATCGTCGGCTTCGACATCGATCTGGCCGAAGCGGCCATCGATCGCGCCGGCTACGAGGTCGGCGACTGGTCGGACCTCAAGTTCGGCTCGCTCATCCCGTCGCTGAACAACAACGACATCGATCTCATCGCTGCCGGGATGACGATCGAACCGGATCGCCAGGAGCAGATCGATTTCACCGACCCCTACTGGGAATCGAACCAGTCCGTGCTCGTCCAATCGGGCGGTGACTTCCAGCCCGAGGGCGAAAGCGATCTCGAAGGGAGTCGGATGGGTGCCCAGAAGGGAACCACCGGTGAGAGTGAGGTCGAGCGACTCCGCGAAGAGGGCGTCATCGCCGAGGACGACCTCAAGCGATACAACAATTACGTGCTGGCTGTCGAAGACCTCGAAGCCGGTAACGTCGACGCCGTTGTGGTCGACCAGCCCGTCGCGAACAACTTCGCCGCCGGGCGGGACGTCTCGGTCTCGTTCGTCATCGAGACGGGCGAACAGTTCGGCATGGGGATGCGCCAGGACGACGATCGACTCGCCGATATCAACGACGCGCTCGCCGAACTGCGTGAAGACGGCACCTACGACGATCTCGTCACCGAGTGGTTCGAATAGGAACGATGATCGACACCGCGTCGCAGGCGAACGGGATCGAAGCCGTGTTCGGGCCCGGCGGTCAGATTGACAGCGTGCTCCAGGCCGGCGACTGGGCGTTCGTCGCCGCCAACTGGGAGTACCTGCTGGCGGGGACGGTCGTGACGATCCTGCTGACGATCACGAGTCTCTCGCTGGGCTTTCTGGCCGGGTTCCCTGCCGGGGCGATCGAGGTCTACGGCTCCGGGCGGCTCAGCGATGCCGTCAGCACGTTCGGCGTGTTACTGCGGGGTACACCGATCGTCGTGCTCGTCGTGCTGTTCCATTTCGGTCTGCCGTTGCCCCGGCTCGGATCGATTCCCTGGCTGGAGATTAACCTCACGGCGTTTCTCTCGGCGACGCTGGCGCTCGGACTCCGGAGCGGGGCCTACCAGAGTCAGGTGTTCCGCGGCGCGATCCAGTCGATCGACGACGGGCAGCTCGAGGCTGCTCGGTCGGTCGGGATGAGTACGCGCCAGTCGATCCGCCACGTCGTCTTTCCGCAGGCGCTGCGACGCTCGCTGCCGGGCTTTCAAAACGAGTTCACGATCGTCCTCAAAGACACCAGCATCGCCTTCGCGATCGGGCTGGCGGAGCTGCTGACGCGTGCGGAGAACCTCTACCTGCAGCCCGGCAAGGGCACGGCTGTGATGGAGGTCATTCTCACGATCACGGCGATCTACTTCGTGTTGACCTTCGCGACTAATCGGTCGCTCGATGCGCTCCACGACCGCTATTCGATTCCGGGTGGTTCCGAATGAGTCTGCTACGCTTCGAGAACGTCTCGAAATCATACGGCGACGAGGAGGTACTGCACGACGTCAGTTTCGAGCTGGACGCCGGCGACGTCGAAGTGATCGTCGGCCCGAGCGGGTCGGGCAAGTCGACGCTGTTGCGGTGTGTCAACCGACTCACCGAGATCGACGACGGCGCGATCTACCTCGACGGCGAGGACGTCCATGCCATGGACGAGAACGCGCTGCGCCGGCGCGTCGGCATGGTCTTTCAGGACTTCAACCTCTTCGCCCACCGGACGGCCCGCGGGAACGTCACGCTCGGGCTGACGGAAGTGCTGGGGTTGTCCGAGCGCGAGGCCACCGAGCGCGCCGAACAGTACCTCCAGCGGGTCGGCGTGGCCGATCAGGCGGAGGCGTATCCGGCGGAACTGTCGGGCGGGCAGAAACAGCGCGTCGGGATCGCCCGCGCGCTGGCGATGGATCCCGATCTCATCCTGTTCGACGAGCCGACCAGCGCGCTCGATCCCGAGCTCGTCGGCGAGGTGCTGGGCGTCATGCGCGATCTCGCCGACGACGGCATGACGATGCTGGCTGTGACCCACGAGATGGGCTTCGCCCGCTCGGTCGCCTCTCGGCTGACGTTCCTCGAAGACGGACGGATCGTCGAGCGCGGGCCGCCAGAGCGGCTCTTCGAGCAGCCCGACCACGACCGCACCCGCGAGTTCCTCGGCGGGCTGACTGACCTCCACAGATGAGCGTCGACGAGACTGAACCGGCCGCGGTCGGCGAGCTTCCCGGGCGACGACGCCTCACTGTGCTCGCGGTCGGGGTCGTCTTCTGGGCGTGGCTGCTGGCTCGCTGGGCGTATCACAACGCGGTGCTGGATCGGGTCTTCGGCGCGCTGGGCGCGCCAGATCTGCTCCGCTCGGAGGTGCCCGTCAGGAACCGCGAGCCCTGGCTGCCGCCAGAACCGTTCGCGTCGGCCGCCGACGCCGTCGCGTCGCTGGGGCTGCCGGAGGTGGCTACTGGCTGGCTCGTCTGGCTGCTCGATCTCGTCGCGTTCGCCATCGAGAGCGCGCCCGCACTGGCCGAGGGTGCCTACGTCACGGTGTATCTCACCGTCGCGTCGATGCTGCTCGGGCTGGTCGTCGCCGTCCCGCTGTCGGTCGCGCGCGTCTACGGCGGGACCGCACTCAGCTGGCTTTCGCTGGCGTACACGGAGTTGATCCGCGGGACGCCGCTGCTCGCACAGCTGTTCCTGCTGTACTACGGGCTACCACTCGCAGGTGCGATCGACAGCGTTGATCTCGTCGGGAGCGGGTCGGTCCCGGGGGCGGCGGTCTTCGTCGCCATCGTCGGGTTCACGATCAACTCCTCGGCCTACCAGTCGGAGTACATCCGCTCGGCCCTGCAGTCCGTCGACGAGGACCAGCTCGTCGCCGCCCGGTCGGTCGGCCTCTCGAAGTGGGCCGGGATCCGCCACGTCGTTTTGCCCCAGGGGTTGCGATACGCTATCCCCGGCTGGACCAACGAGTTCGTCTATCTCATCAAGTACTCCGCGCTGGCGGCGTTCATCACCGTCTCCGAGCTATTCGGCCGGGCCGATATCATCGCCTCTGACACGTTCAGAACGACCGATATTTACGTCATCGTCGCAGTGTTCTACCTCGCGCTGGTGTTGACGACTGCGCTCGCGATGGAGCGCGTCTCCACGGCCGTCGCGATCCCCGGTGTCGGCCAGCACGAGGGCGACCGGTGATCTGGTCCAGAGAAACGCGAGCGCCCGGCTGACGGGACGAGGTTCGCGCCCCGGTGAGTTGTGTCACTTGCTGAAGAGCATCACCCTGTTGAACAGATGGGATGAGCTCGAAACTTGCGCTAATCATCCTCGATACTTCACTTCTGTCACTCGTTACTGTCGTGTGACCTGACCAGTGTCAGGAGATCTTGTTCCAGTTCACCGCCAACAAACTGGACGTGCCTCGTTTCAGCCTCGTAGTCGATTATCCCAGCTTCCTTCAGTTTTGGGAGATGGGTATGGTGAAGTGCGATCCGGACGCGTTGTCGATGTTCGTCGGATACTCGCTCCGTGTCTTCGTCTCGAATCATGTCTGCAACGCGCTCCACCAGCGCATCGTATTCCAGTGTCCCATCGGATGCCCTGGTTAGTGAATTGAGGATAGCCCGTCGATGTTCGTTCCCTACTGCCGACAGAATCCTATCGGGGGAAATCGGTTGCTCTCGTTCCGCAGAGCTGGAGAAATCGTCGATCCCCTGTCGATCAGATATCCCTCGCTCTGCATTCTCATCCATGCTCACACAGCGGAGCCCCAACTACCTGGTTCTGTTCCATGATGCACAAAGGAACCTGCCGCTCCACTTACGCCTCGGCCTCGGGGGTAAGGAGTGCATGTCGTGTGAACGCACCGATGGCACGACGCAGCCGCTCCGTCACTGCTTGATCAGAAATTCCGAGTTCGTCCGCGAGTTCTTCGGTCGTGCAGCCTCGGGGAATATCGTAGTACCCCATCCGAACGGCAAGCATGAGCGCATCCCGCTGTGGCTCGCTCAAGCCGTACCACGGACCAGCTCCGGGGTCAGTGGGATTGTATATCCGGATGATCTCCAGTGATATGTGCGCGTCCTCACAACATGTCTGCCACTGGCTCAATGCCTCACGGTCGGAGAATCGTATCTCGAAATCCCATCCTTCAGACGTTCCGGTCGCACTCCGTATTTCTCCTTCGTGGTCAAAGATGCACTGAAAGAAATGGTCTTGGCTCGCATCCCAATCGAGCCTGAATAGGGTCCTGTCTCCGAACACGTCCACCTCCGCTACGCTGTTGACCGTCGGATAGCGTTGGACGGTGTCGAGAAACCCGTTTTCGACCGGTTCGTAGACCCAGAAGAGCGGCACAGTAACGTCACCACTCGGGACGAGTGTTTCGAGTTCGATAGCCGACGTCTCATTGAGCTTGAGTATCTGCCCGAGTTCGAAGTCATCGGGTGGAATTCGAAGCTCCACGATCACGCTCATTTTCTCTTGTGAGACTAGGTTGTTCTGGGCCCTACAAAAGGAGTAGACATGGTGCACCATGTCTACCAGCATGCAATCAGCCCTCCCTGCTCGCGGAAGACGCGATTCTATCTCCTGACCGTGCTTTGGCCTGTCCCGGAGCCATGATACACCAGCCACGTCAATTATTGGTCTGTCGGACGAAGACTCCCGCATGGCGACCGTGATGGAGTTTACGAGCCCGGCAGAGGAGTTTCCGCTGGGGAGTGTCTTCGAGAACTTGCCGGGAGTGACGGTCGAACTGGAGCGACTGATTCCACACGAGACGCTGATCATCCCGTACTTCTGGGTGCGTGGCGTGGAAACCGAGGACATAGAAGCCGCGTTCGACCCACACGAGGGCGTGACGGACATCCGACTTGTCGATAGCATCGAGGACGAGTATCTCATGCGCGCAGAGTGGAAACAAGAGTACTTTGGCGTCCTGAGTGCCCTGGCCAAGGCCAACGTCGTTGTGCTCACTGGGATCGGAACGAAAGACCAGTGGCGATTCGAGGTGCGCGGTGAAAGTCAGGAGACAGTTGCTGAGTTTCGAGAGTACTGCCAGGATAACGACATCCCGATAGAGATCACCGCTGTCCACGCAATGCTTCCGATCCAGGGGGAAGGCTACGAGTTGACCGAAACCCAGCGCGAGGCGCTGATATTGGCCTACGAGCGTGGCTACTTCGACACCCCCCGCGAGGCGTCGCTCGAAGAAATCGCGGACGAGCTTGGCATCACCCAGCAATCGCTTTCGTCACGACTCCGACGCGGGCATCGACGCCTCATTGGAGCGACGCTCGTTAGTTTGCCGTGATCGTTCTGGCTGTTTGCTTTTAAACTTCCTGTATAATAAGTACCCTAACTAAACCGATTCAGGCCGGTAGAATAGGTAGATATGGACGCTGTGGTGTCTGGAGTCGGAGTAGAGTCAGTCGAGTATCATCAGGACTCTGCGACTGTTCGTATCCAGTTCGATCAGGAGAAGACACCCGCAAGCATGGCTGTAATCGCAATGCTGGCAGAAGTGATGGACGCTGATCCGGTTGAACTGGACCCACTCCATTCTACGGTTGACCCAGACGCGTTGGATGCGCTCGTCCGCGTTCGCACCGGGACGGACGGAGATATCCACGTTACGTTCACGCACGAGGACCACGCAATAACCGTGTTCAGCTACGGTGTGGTCACTATCACAGCTGGCCACGAATCCTCAGTGAAGAATTACGGGGGGAACGCGGGAAGATGACGCCTGCGGAGACCCCGCTCACGTCGAAAGCGGAACTGAACGCTGAGCTAAAAGCCCTCCTCCTCAGAGCCTACGAGAATGGACTCGATGTGAAAGGCGCATTTGAATGTCGAAATGGAGTCGACCATCCTGACTGGGACGTGGTCGTCACTGAAGTCGAAAAGAACGAGTCTTCGGAGTAGCCGACAGCGAGGGCGACTAGGTCCGTAGCAGGTACCCCATGACTGACAAGTGCTGTAACGGTGATCAAGTGGAAAGAGTACTGTTAGCCCAACAGCGACGAGTATTACGTGCGCTACTGGAAGATAGTTCGAGGCCTGCAGATCCGATACTTCGTGAGGGAGAGATACTTGACTCCGAGGAGTACCTCACGGTCTGTTACGAACTCCATCACGTTTTGCTTCCCGCGTTAGCGGATGAGAGGCTCGTCAAGTTCGACAGGGTCGAAGACGAGGTACGACGAGGAACGAGATTCGACGAGATGCGTCGGTTTGTTGAACGGATCGATAGCGACCATGATCAGTGAGTGCACCTCTGATGTCCAAATAGTCGTGTTGGGCGTGCCGATTCTCCTCGATGGCCCGGTTGACGATCCATGCTCGGAACTCCTCGTATCGATCTCGTACTCCGTCGCGACCGCAAACGGATCTTCTCCCCCGTCGATGACTCGACGTTTGATGTCGTGGACAGCGATCCGCGTCCCCTCGATACGCGGAGATCCGGACCGAATATCCTCGTCACGCACGATCGCACTCATATCTGACCGTTGTTCCTACTCTCGTATTAACCTTCGATGGAGCGCGTCTCCACGGCCGTCGCGATCCCCGGCGTCGGCCAGCACGAGAGCGATCGGTGATCGGGACAGTCGTTCCGACCAACACGACGAGATTCTCGCTGCGACAGATCGCTCATCGCCGTAGCAACACCGCAACCGGCACGAGCAGGAGCGCCCCGGCGACGAACGGCGACCAGTCGACGACCACGTAGGCGGCGGCAGCGAGCGGTGGTCCGACCGTCCGCCCGAGGCTTCCCGCCCCCTGCGTGACACCGAAGGCAGCCCCCTGTGTGTCGTCGGTCGCACCCTTCGAAACGAGTGCCGCGAGCCCGACCGTTATCGCGCCGTTCCCGAACGAGGCCAGCGCTCCGAATGCGAGCAACACGAGGAGTCCGCCGGTCACCCATCCGGGACCACTGGCGGCGAGCGGTCCCGTCCCCGCCAGCGGCGACACGGCGAGCAGGACGAGCGCGAGAAACAGCGACGTCACACCGCCCCGGACGACGTATTGCACACTGAACCGCCGCGAGAGCCAGCCGATGAGCACGCCCTGATTGACGATGCCGAGCGCCCCGATATAGGCGAGAAATATCGCCGCTTCGGTCGCGTCGTATCCGAATGCGTCTGCCATGAACGGGACGAACATCACGGTGACGCCGGCGAACGCGAGCGAGGTCAGAAAGAACGCGATGACGAGCGGCCGGAGTGTCGCGTCGGCGAGCGCCGTCCGGAACTGGCCGACGAACGACACGCGCCGCGCCTGGGTCCGGGTGCGATTCGGCTCTTTCAACACGGCGGCCGCCACTCCGAGCGCGAGAAACGAGAAGCCCGCAGCGGCAAAACTCGGCAATGAGAACGGCGTCACCGGGACGAACCCGGGCAATACGGTGCGGGCGGTCGACACCGCGGTGTCGCTGGCCAGCAAGCCGCCGATCGCCGGGCCGAACACGAACCCCAGACCGAAGGCCGCGCCGACGAGACCGAGTGCGCCGGTCCGGTCCGCCGGTGTCGTCACGTCGGCGATGTACGCCTGTGCGGCCGCGATGTTTCCGCCCGCCGCGCCGGCCAGCAGCCGGGCACTAAACAGGACGACGAGGCCGAGCGTCACCCCCAGGGCCGCACCGATCTCCGAAGCGAACCCGAAGACGACCCAGGCGATCCCGGAGACGCCGACGGACAGCATGAGCACCGGCCGCCGGCCGCGCTCGTCGGAGATCCGACCGAGCACCGGCGCGGCGACGAACTGTGCCAGCGAGTACGACGCCGCGAGCAGACCGATGAACACGTCGCTCACGCCGAACGAACGGACGTAGAATGGCAGAATCGGGATGATGATGCCGAAGCCGAGCAGATCGATGAAAACGATTCCAACGACGACCGCGACGCGGCGACGCGTTCCTGGCGCGGCGGCTGGCGCCGCCTGCTCACTCGTCGCCGCCTGACTCGAAGCCACTACTGCTAGATATCAGACCCCAGTGACATACGGGTGTCGGATCCCGAACTCTCCAGGCTCGATCGGGATCGCTTTCGGTGTTTCGTCGAGCGGTTTCGCGCTGGTAGCTATGAGACGATTTCCGGATCGGCTGGTCACATCGCCGGCGAACCTGTGTCTTTAAGCGTGTTCCACAGTGGAATGAGGATATATGACTGACGTGCGGGCCGCGATCGAGTCGCTTCTCGAGGACAGGCCCGATCTCGAAGATCGCCTGGAAGATCTGCTGGCCGTCGACGCCCAGCACGACACTTGGACGTTCGAGGACGTCCCCTTCGACTCCGGGACGTTCGGCGAGCTAGTCTCTCGGGAGATCGTCGAGAAGACCGACGGCGAGTATCGGCTCCGCGATCCGGCGGCCGTCGAGGCGATTCTGAACCCGGACGCGGTCGAGGACGACGACACAGACGCCTCGTCGCGCTCGCTGCCGGACGGCCCGGCGCTTTCGCTGCCGGACATCGATCGCGTGACTGCGATCGGACTGAGCGGTGCGCTCGCGCTCGTCGTGCTCTTCCGGGTGTTCCCGTTTCCCTCGGTCTTCCAGAACCGCGACGTCGTCCTCTCGGGTAACGATCCGTACGCGTATCGGTATCTCGTTCACCAACTGCTGGCCGAGAGCGGTGGGGCGCTGGACCTGTCGACGCTGTCGGAACTGCCGGGCGGGATCGCCCACGGCGAACCGCTGTTCGTCGCGACGCTGTGGTGGATCGCGGCGCTGTTCGGCGGGGCTGCGGATCACGTGCTGGCGTGGTATCCGGTCGTCTCGGCGGTCGTGACCGCGCTGCTCGTGTACGTGTTAACCGTCCGGGTGACGGACGATCGGCGGGTCGGGATCGCTGCCGTGGCGCTGCTGGCGATCGTGCCGGGCCACGCGTTCCGGACCGGGATCGGCTTCGCCGACCACCACGCCTTCGACTACCCCTGGCTCGCGCTGACGGCGCTGGCGGTGGTGTCGCTCGCGGATCGAGAACTCGGTGATCGCGGGACGTGGCCGTGGGTGCTCGCGCTCGGGGTTGGCGTCAGCGGGCAGGCGCTCGCCTGGGACGCCGGGCCGCTGTTGCTCGTTCCGCTTGCGGTCTACGTGGCGCTGGTCGTCCCCTCGTGGGTACGTGCCGGCCGCTCGCCGCTTCATGAGGGTGCCGGGCTGGTCGCCGGACTCGCACTCGGAGCAACGCTCGTCGCCGGGGCCCACCACGCGTTCGGGTGGCACTCGACTGAGGTCGCGGCCGTTCCGGGGCTGTTGCTTGTCGGGACGATCGGTTTGGTGGCCCTGGGGACGGCCACAGAGCGGTTCGACGTCGGGGTGCGACCGCTTGTCGGTGCCGAGGTCGGTGGGCTGGTCGTCGGCGTGCTCGTGGTACGAACGTTGCTGCCGTCGCTGTCGGAGCAACTCTCCGGCGGGATCGACTTCCTGCTCACGACCGAGGGGATCGCCGAGACGACGTCGATCGTCGCCGGGCGGGTCGGGGCGCTCGCCGGGCCGATCTTTTTGTTCGGGTTCGCGCTCTTCCTCGCTGTGCCGTATCTCGCGTGGGCGAGCTGGCGGTGTTATCGTCGCCACGAACCGGGCCTGCTGGCAGTGTCGGTCTACGCCTGGGTCTTTCTCGTGCTCGGGATCGTGCAGGCGCGATTCGCCGGGCAACTGGCTATTTTCGTCGCCGTCTTCGGCGGACTCGGGTTCGTCCACCTGGCCGCCTGGGTCGAGCTGACGGACTATCCCGAACTGTTCGGTGAAGACGACTCCGGGCCACGGGAATCGGCGGACACGAACGAGTCCCCGCGACCGGCGGACCTCGCGTGGCCCGAGCGCCGCGAGGCGCTGTACACGGCCGGGCTCGGACTGGGCATCGCCAGTCTCGGGACTGTGATGACGCCGATCAAACACTCCCAGGTGACGATCGACGATTCGATCTACGAGGCGGCTGCGTTCATGCGCGAGTACGCCGACGAGCAGGGCTGGGAGTATCCCGACAACTACGTCTTCAGCCGCTGGGGACGCAACCGGGTGTACAACTGGTTCGTCAACGGCGAGTCCCGGAGTTACGGGTACGCACAGTCGAACTACGAGGACTTCGTCACCTCGACCGACGGGACGGAGTGGTACGAGCGATTGGGTGATCGGGTGGGGTTCATCGCGACCGGGCGTGGCTTGCCGATCGACGCCGGCGGCCGGACGATCTACGAGCGACTCTGGAGCGAGAACCTGGGGATCGAGACCGACCACTACCGGGCCGTGTGGGCAACTGCTGACGACTCCCGGCGAGTGTACACGCTGGTTCCGGGTGCGCGCGTGACCGGTCCGGCACCGGCGCAAGAGGACGTGCGCATCGAGGGCGACGTCGAGATCGGCGCGCAAACGCGATCGGTCGGCCTGGACGTCTCGACCGGTGAACACGGCGTCTATCAGGCGACGATCCCGCTGCCCGGGACCTACGACGCGCCGGACGGCACGGTGGAAGTCTCGGCTGCGGACGTTCGGGCCGGGCGGCTCCGATCCGAATTCGACGGCGATGCGTACGCACGCTGGTCGTTCGACGAGGGATCCGGCGAGTGGGCCTACGACCGCGCAGGTGGCCACCACGGCCGCGTCCACGGGGCGGAGTGGGCTGACGGTCGCGAAGGGGCGGCGCTGTCCTTCGAGGGCCAGGCCGAGGAGTATGTCGAGGCTCCGATCGACTCGCTCCAGGAGTTTACGCTCGGTCTCTGGGCGCGTCCGACGGCACTTGACGTCTCCGGGGAGAACGACTACCGGGACGTCGTTCGGGCGGAAAACGGCAGCATCCTGATCTTCGAACAGAACGGCCGGATCAGCTTCCGATTGCCCGGCGCTGGCGGCGGCCGGGTCGTCGGGAGTGGCGTCGAGACAGACGCGTGGACGCACGTTGCAGTCACGTTCGATGGAACGACGCGAACGATCTACGTCGACGGGGCACAGGTGGCACAGGACGACGTTTCCGTCGGGTCGCTCGAGTGGGGCGAGTCAGTGCGGTTCGGGAACCGGTACTCGACGCCGTCCCGCCACGGCTACGCGGGCCGGCTCGCGGACGTTCGTATCTACGAGGGCGCACGGTCGGATATCTCGGCGCCGTTTGGACTGGAGTGACCGTGGACGATTCCTCACGTAATATAGAGTTATCGTAATCTTTTACATCGCCACCGGGAACCACACTGTATGTATCTGGACGGTGGTCAGTCGTGGAGTTGATCGACGACGAGGGGAGGCTGTTCGGCGTCGTCAACGTCATCGACGCACTGGTCGTACTTCTGGTTCTCGCGGTCCTGATCGCTGGCGTCGCGTTGCTCAATCCGTTCGCGACCGAGGCAGAGACGGCCGAGCGATACGCGACGATCGATCTCGGCGAGCAGCAGCCGTTTGTCGCCGAACAGATCACCGATGGCGACGTGATGAACCCGCCTAACGCGCGCAATGTCACCGTGACCGACGTCCACGTCGGGCCCGCCGCCGGCACGAACGTCTCCGTAACCGCTCGGGTTCGTATCAACGGCTCGCTCGGCGAGGACGGCGAGCCGTTCCGCTATCGCGGTGACGGCGTCCGACAGGGCGGCCAGTTCACGCTCGAAACCGCGGCATACACCGCGAGCGGGACGATTACCCGACTCGACACCGAGGGTGCGGCGCTCGATACCGTCACCCGACAGGTTCGACTCGACGGCACGCTGTCCTCGACGGCAGCGCAGCGACTCCAGAGCGGAGATACCGTGACCTACGCCGGTCGCGAGGGCGCGACCGTCGAGACCGTCTACATCGGGCCCAACGGCGACTCGGCGAACCGGCGTGCCACCGCCACGATCTCGGTCGAGACGTTACGCCAGTCGGGCGATCTCACGTTCGGCGACCAGTCGGTCAAGCTCGGACAGTCGTTGTCGCTGGACTTCGGTGAATACGGCCTGTCCGGAACGATCAAGGCGATCGGCGACGACGCCGAGATCCAGACGGAAACGGCTGAGGTGTCGGTCGTGACGACCGTTTCGGGAGAAGTCGCGACGCAGTTGGAAGCCGGGGATACGTACGATCTCGGTCCCGCGACCGTCGCGACGATCGACTCGGTCACCCAGTATCCGGGTCCGTCCAACGGTCAGCGCCGCCTCTACGTGGACCTCTCGCTCGATACGGTGATTCAGGACGGGGATCGCTACTTCGGTCCGGATCAGCTCTCGATCGGTACGTCGATCCCGTTCCGGACGGCCGAGTACTCCTTCAGCGGGACGATCGAGACGATCGGCGAACCAGCCGAGACGAACACCACGAAGGTCGCTCTCGAGACGACCGTGTCGAACACCGTCGCGGACACGATCGAGATCGGCGACATCTTCGAGTTCGGCGGGCAGTCCATCGCCAGCGTCCAGACGATGGACGTCTACCCGACCGGTGACGACAGCACTCGTCGAGTCCTCCTGGGGATGGACCTGCAGACAGTGACGCGTGACTCCGGCGCGTACTTCGGGGCCGATCGCGTCACGCTCGGCTCGACGATTCCCTTCGAGACGGACGCCTATCGCCTCTCCGGAGAGGTCATCGGACGCGACGCCTACGTCCCGAACGGCTCGGTGACCACCGCGACGATCTCCGTGAAAGTCGCGGACGTCGAACCCGAGTTCGCTGACGGGATCGAAGTCGGCATGATCGAAGAATCGATGGGCAAGACGACGGCCGAAATCGTCGACAAGCGGACAGAGCCGGCGTCGATCATCCTCACCAGCGAGAGCGGCGAGATCTTCGAGCGAACCCACCCGCGCAACGAGGACGTCTATCTCACTGTCGACGCGACCGTCCGTGAGACGCCGGACGGCTACCAGTTCCACGCCCAGTCGCTCAAGGAGGGCGATACAATTACGCTCGACTTCCGGACGATCACTGTCCGGGGCACGGTGACGGACATCTAGATGAGCGTTGACGATCGCATCGACCGAGCGCTATCCGCTTCGCGGATCAGACAGGGCCTCGACCGCTTCCTGTCCGGGTCTACCGTCGTGTCGACGCTGTCGTCGCTCGCTCGAGACCGGGCGGATCGACTCCGTGCTCGGGGCCGGACCGTTCGGTCGTGGCTGGAGCGATCGACGCTCGGACAGGCCGGGCGTGCGGTCAGTCGGCGACTCGGGGAGCTCGTAGGCGGGTCTCGCGCGCTGTCGGGGCTGTCGGCGGTCGAGCGCTGGGTGCGGTCGTCGTGGCTCTATCGGTGGCTGACGGCCGAGCCCGAGCCGGATGTCGTCGTCATCGACCTCCGGGAGACGGTGACCGTCCGTCCGTTCCTGACCGCGATCGACGAGTCGATCGGCCTGCTCGTGACCGGTCGCCGGACGTCGATCGTCCGTCGGTCGGTCGAGCGAGGCTGGCGGCGCTTTCGCAGCTCGCCAGTCCGGTACGCGAGTCTGTTCGGGCTGTTCGCGCTGCTCGGTGCGACTGCGGCGAGCGTGGTCCGCGGGACGCTCTCGGCCGGGGGGGTCTGGCTGCGTCTCGTCCTCGCGGTCGCATTTCTTCTCGGTGCGCGCGTCGATCGACCCTGGGCGGAACTTCGGACGTCCCGGCCGGTCCAGTTATTGCTCGCGGCGCTCGAACCGCCCGAGCCGCCCGGTGAACAGGGGTCTCGCGATGCGCGTGGCATCGGGGCGTCTGACCACCCCGAAGATCGATCCGCCGAGCGTTCCCGGGGGGACGACGACTCGGGCACGTCCACGTCGTCGGACGATGCCTCGGGGACGTCTCCGTCGTCGGACGATGCCTCGGGGACGTCTCCGTCGTCGGACGATGCCTCTGATTCGTAGCAGCCTGCGGAACTTTTGACGACGACCTTGTGGATGTTTGGAACAGCCCGAAAGCCCCCGCGGTCTCGACTCGGGAGCCTCGCTGCGGTCCTCGCCCGCTGCGGTCCTTGCGTCGGCTGCCGTCGTCGAGACCGCGGCCCCTTTCATTCCCGCCCCGGTGGCTGGTCGATCACGCTACGTGGGTGGACTGCGGCGGTCTCTGTGTCGCCAGGGGGCTTTTGGGCTGCTGCGATCTCTGCATCTGTGTCGCTGAGCACCCTGAAGGACGGTCTCTCGGACTCTGCTTCGGCGGATCGTGTCTCGGCCGGCCTCCGGCAGTCGAATCGGAACACCCATTCCGGTCCGCCTATCGGCTGTAGACATGGACTGGTCGATCGTCGTGGCGCTCGTCGTCGGCACGCTCCAGGGGATCTTCGAGTGGCTCCCGATATCGAGTGAGGGCAATCTCGCGATCGCGCTGTCGGCGCTCGGGCGCTCGCCGGACGACGCCGTCGCGTTCGCGCTGTTCTTGCACCTGGGGACCGCGCTGTCGGCGACGGCCTATTACCGCCACGAGCTGCGCGACGTGCTCGAACTGGTGCCGGCCTGGCGTCCGAGCCGGGCTTTCGAGGGCGAACAGGCGCTGGTCACGTTTCTCGCGGCCGGGACGCTGGTCTCCGGGGTCGTCGGGATCGCGGCCTACGCGACGCTGGATGCGGTTGTGTCGTCGGTCACGGGCGGGACGCTCGTCGTGCTTGTCGGCGTGTTGCTCGTGGCGACCGGGCTCTTCCAGCTCCTCTCCGGTTCTGTCGAAGGCGAGGCCCGGCCCAAGCCCCGCGGGCCCGACGCGGTTCTGGTCGGCGCGCTGCAGGGACTGGCGATTCTGCCCGGCGTCTCTCGATCGGGCGTGACCGCCGGCGCGTTGCTGCTGCGCGGGTACGACGGGCCGACGTCGTTCCGATTGTCGTTTCTGCTGTCGATCCCGGCCGCGGTCGGTGGCGGCCTGCTCGCGTTCGCGGATACCGGTCTCGGCGACGTGACGCTGCTGGCCGCGGCGGTCGCGCTCGGCGCGGCCGCGACTGTCGGCTACGCGACTATCGACGCGCTCATGCGACTCGTCGAGCGCGTCTCCTTCTGGGGCGTGTGTCTCGCGCTCGGTCTGTTGGCGATCGCAGGCGGGATCCTTGTCGACCCCGACGGGTTTCTGGGTGCCGTGGATTCGCTCGTCGGTGTGTTCGCGCTGCTCGGGCGCTGATTTCGGTCTCTGCGTCGCGTCGGGGTTTCGTGACACGAACCGTCCGTAACCAGTGACACGAATATTATGGTTATTAAGTCTTACATGATTGAACACTCAGTTCAACCGATCTGGCGGGCAGATACCTGGTCGACGAACGGGTAGTTTTATTGTCGATTCGATGTAACACACGTCCAGATGGTTACCGGTCACCGGTATCGGGCCGTGAGTGGGGCTGGCGTGGCGTTGCTCACAGTAGCGGCGGTGCTCGTGGCCAATACCGAGGGCGTCCAGAACGTCGTGGTGTCGACGGTTCCAGTCGCCGAGCGACTGCGACCAGTGGTGCTGTCGGGCGAGGACCTGGTGTTCCGGCTCGTCCTCGTGACGGGCATCGTGACGGCGTTGCTCGCCCCGCTGTACAAGCCCCGGCCGCGTCGCATCCTGAACACGATCTTCCGGGCCGAGCGTCGCGTCTTCGTGGCCGGGCTAGGGCTGGCGACGGTCGGGTACTTCGATCACTCCTCGCGCGTGCCGCGGGCGACGCTGCTGGTCACCTTCGGGCTCCTCGCGATCGCGATCCCGCTGTGGCTCGTGGCGATCCGCCACCGGCCGACCGACGACCCCGAGCGCGCGCTCATCATCGGCGACGATCCCGTCGAGATCGGTCGCATTACCTCGGCGATCGACGCGCCCATCGTCGGCTATGTCGCGCCGCCGACGCCCTACTCGACCGGGAACGGTGACGACGACGGGATGGCCGTTGCGGCGACCGACGGTGCCGGGCTCGTCCGCGAGCGACCGGCCGCCGGGGTCAACGTGTCGTATCTCGGCGGGCTCTCCCGGCTCGAGTCGATATTCGTCGATTACGACGTCGACACCGCCGTCTTCGCGTTCAACGAGACCGATCGCGAGGAGTTCTTCGGCGTACTCGCGACTTGCCACGAGTTCGGCGTCGACGCGAAGATCCACCGCGAGAAGGCCGATACCGTCCTCGTCTCGGACACGCCCGGCCAGGAGATCCTCGACATCGACGTCGAGCCCTGGGACTGGCAGGATCGGGTCGTCAAGCGCGCCTTCGACGTCGCGTTCGCCGGGTTCGGACTGCTGGTGGCGTCGCCGTTGCTGGCCCTGATCGCCGTGGCGATCAAGCTCGACAGTCCCGGGCCCGTGTTCTACAGCCAGGAACGAACCGCGGAGTTCGGCGAGACCTTCACCGTGTACAAGTTCCGGAGTATGATTCCGGACGCGGAATCCAAGACCGGCGTGAAGCTGAGTGAAGAGGACGCCGGCGGGCGCGACCCGCGCGTAACTCGTGTCGGTCGGATCCTTCGCAAGACTCACTTCGACGAGATCCCGCAGCTGTGGTCGATTCTCGTCGGCGACATGAGCGTCGTCGGGCCGCGCCCCGAGCGCCCGGAACTCGACGAAGATATCGAACGCGAAGAAGGCGTCACGGACTGGCGTCGTCGCTGGTTCGTCCGGCCTGGATTGACTGGACTGGCCCAGATCAACGACGTGACGGGCCACGAACCGGAACAGAAGCTCCGCTACGACGTGGAGTACATCCGACGGCAGTCGTTCCGGGTCGACGTCGCGATCGTCATCCGACAGATCTGGAAGGTGCTGGGTGACCTGGTGGAAACTGTTCTGGGTCGAGACTAGGTGCTGTCAGCTACCAACGATATAGCTGATGTTCTCATAGCTCTCACCGCTGTCTTGTTGGTGTTGGTGAATATCTCTTTTCTACTTCTCGTCGGGTTTCTCAGCTGTAAGCTTCTGTCTACTGTCATCCGGCAAATCTGGACGGGTGTATCGAACGGCACAGCTTTCCCATACTGGATACAGCGTAAGGAATTTCCGCATCGATGCCGGACGTTCTCGTATGAGCAAAAACCGTGACGAGAAGGGGCAGTTCACCGAGCAGGTCACGCTTGCAGACGTACTCGAGGTGTTCGAAACAGTTGACGGCCCCGTCGTCACGTCCGGTGACGTCGCCACTGTCACCGGTTGTTCGCGGGACTCCGCCCGTCGGAAACTCGATCGGCTGCACGATCAGGGCCGGGTCGGACGTCGGAAAACGTCCGGGCGCATCGTCTACTGGCGGCGCGAAGACGCCGATCCGAATCCGGTCGATCCCGACGATCCGATCTTCGTCGACCGTCCAGTGATCTCCTCGGGACGTGAGAACCTCTCCGAGCAGGTCGACGATCTTCTCTACGGGGCTGACTCGTGAGCGAGCCGCGGCCGCTGTTCGTCGATACGAACGCGTTCGTGGCGCTGTTCGACGCAGACGATGTACATCACGACCGCGCGACGAGCGTGATAGACGGGATTCGGGATCGAAATCTGCCCTATGGGCCGATCTTCACGAGCAGATACGTGCTCTCAGAGACGGCGACGACATTGCTGTACGGTGTCGGTCACCGCGCAGCTGCCGAGGCACTCCGAACGATCCGGGCGTCGTCGACGTTCAACGTCCTTGAGGTCACTGCTTCGCTGTTCGAACGAACTGTCGAGCAGTTCACTGCGTATGATGATCAGCAGATTTCGTTCGTCGACCACCTCAATGCAGTCCTCAGCGACGAATTCGATATCGAGTACATCTTCGCGTTCGAAGACGACTTCCGAACGCTGGGATTGACACGCGTGCCGGTCGATACCGGCGACGCGATGTGAGCCAGAGCTTACGGATAACCGAGGAAAAAGTCTCGCACTTCAGCGCGGGAAGAAGTCAAGCGACCACGGTCGTCGATCTCGACTGATCCGTACTCCTCGGCTGTACTCCCGTCAGCACTACTCATTGGCTCTCCCTAATATTCAGCGGTTACAAGGCGGAGCCTCCGGCCTCAAGGAGTGAGCGAAGCGAACGAGTAGGCCGGAGAGGAAGCCGACACCATAGACAACCAACCCACGCTACTATACCAGTCTGACTCCCAATTATTAAGGACCCACAAGAACACATCTGAATTATGGAGGTCCGACGTACTGCACCGGTCAAACTCGTCGTCCCCGACGAGTACCATGATGACCTCCATGAAACCGCAGACCAATTCCGCTACTGTGCGAACCAAGCCAGTGACTACTGCTGGGACAACACCAGTTACAAGAACTGTGTTACGTCAAACAGCAAAGCGAGAGACGCGCTCTACGACCGACTCAAGGATGAAACAGACCTCAATGCGAATCTCGTCCAAGAAGCCATCCGGCGTGCCGTCCACGCTGTTGACAGCGGAGTAGACCGCTGGAAAAAGGGTAAACGGACGAACAAGCCGGAGTTCACCTCGTGGAGTATCGTGTTTGACAAACGAAGTGCGACGTTCTACCGGAACAAAATTTCACTCGCCACAGTCAACGGACGAGTCGAGTTCGAGTTTGAACTGCCGGCAGACAGTCCAACACCCTACGAGGAATACGTCTTGTCTGAAGACTACGAGTTTCGGACGAGTACACTCCAGTACGACCAAGCCAGCAACGAGTTCTATTTCCACGTCACAACACGGAAAGTGGACGACGATGGCGAGGCTGTTGAAATCGAGGTTTCGGACGATACCGGGCACCAAACAGTCCTCGGTATCGACCTCGGCGTGAACAGTCTCGCCGTCGCCTCAACCGGCACGTTCTGGAGCGGTGACGAGTACGACCACTGGATTCACGAGTTCGAAAAACGTCGGGCAGAGATGCAACAGCGTGGCACCCAAGCCGCCCACAACGCATTACTCCGGCTTGGAAAGCGTGAGCGTGCATGGCGGAAACAGTACATCCACACTGTCGCCAACGAAATCGTTGACGAAGCGGTTGCCCACGACTGTGATGTAATCGTGTTCGAGGATTTGACCGATATCCGAGAGCGCCTTCCACACGCTGACTGGCATCATATGTGGGCGTTTCGTCGGCTTGTCGAGTACGTTGAGTACAAAGCTCCAGAACAGGGTGTCGCGGTTGAACAGGTTGACCCAGACCATACGAGTCAACGCTGTTCACGCACTGATTGTGGCTTCACGCATGAGGATAATCGTGACGGTGAGCAGTTCAAGTGCCTGAAATGCGGCTACGAGGTCAATGCGGATTATAATGGTGCGAAGAATATCGCGTTGCGGTATATGCGCAAGCGGACACATAGCCTGCGTTCCTCGCCCATGTCGGGGAGCGCAGACGCACCAGTAGACGTGCGTATAACTGGTGGGACGCAGAACGGCAACGGCTATCAATCGGTTTGATAGGTGATTGCCGGGAGTCCACATCAAAGCCCCTCCCTCAAGAACTGAGGCGTTTACGCCGAGGGAGTAGGGAGGGGTAGTTTACAGGTTACAATTGGATCACTCTACACGGGAGAGGAAGTCAATTCATCGCTCGATGTGTCCCGGCTTGATCGCAACGACGTCGGCGTCAGCCATGGAGTCCCTCCTCGGCGATCCGGTCGATCACTTCGCGCTGCCGTCCGTCGATCCGATCGGACTCCTCTTCGTATCTGCGTTCGATACGCACCCTGTAGTCTCGAAACCGGCTGTCGTCACCACAGACGAACTCCCCGGTGACCGCTTTGTATGCGACTTTCAGAGGGAGTTCTTCGACATCGGAAATATCGACGAACGGCGCGTCGGGATCCTGTGCGTGCCCGGAGAGCTGATATCGCTTCCGGAACCGCTCGCCAGCCGACAGCCGATCGACGAATTTGATCGCCAGATCGAGATCGGAGCCTTCTGTGGGATTGCCGTCGACGTACGAACCGAACGCGAGCGCGAATTCGACCGCCGGATCAGAACAGACTCCCTCTCTGACGGTATCCAGCATCACGTCACGTTCGTTCGGCATACGCGATGGTTCGCGCGTTCACGGCAAAAATGTTCTGTGGCTGTCGGTCTGGAAGCGGCGTGGCTCCGACCATTGGTCCACTAACCAATAGACTTATTGTATTGGTATGCGTACCAATAGACGAGGATGGCCTCACTGACCGGCGATGATCTTGATAGGGTGAGCGAGGGGAGGAAGTACCCTGACGGGACTATCGTCCGTGTGTTCTGCATGCGGACAGATCGTGACGTATACCCGTCGGGGTGGGCCTGCAAGCTTCACTACGGCGCGACAGAGCCGGATCCTCCCCGCACACTTGCAGATGGGACGATTCGTCGGTACGACAACTCGCACGAGGACACCAAAGGCCACGAACTGCACGTCGCACCGGACCCCGAACCAGACATCATCACGTTCCCCGGGATGGTCGAACTCTGGGAACGGTTCTGGAGCGAGATCCCGAAATCCGAGTTCGATGTCACGTGAGACCACTACACTACGGTGATATCCATGCACGATACCACACCGCCGCTGCACCCAATGGAACGCGAACAGCTTCGGTCCGAATCAACCCTCGTCGTAACGGTGAAATCATCCAGTGAGTTCCACGATGACGTCATCGACGGGATCGAGGCGCTCGAACGGGGCGACGCGGTGGATTCTCTACCGACGCTCTCGTTCACGAGCTACGACGACCTTATGGAGACGCTGACGCCGCGTGTACTCGATCTGATCGAGGCCATTCGTCGGGAAGAGCCATCCAGCATTAACGAGACAGCACGGGTCGTTGACCGGGACGTGAAGAACGTCCACGAGGAACTCAGTCGGCTTGCCCAACTCGGTATCATCTTCTTCGAAGAAGACGGCCAGAGCAAGCGCCCAGTCGTCTGGTTCGACAAACTCGTGATCAACCTTCCGTTTGATCCAGAGGGGAACGACACGGCAGCTGCTGCGCCCTGATCCGATAGAAGTGCGAGTTTGATGGCAGTCTTTCGGACGCTCAAAACAGCGTCCGCAGTCCTTCTTCGAGGGATATCTTCGGTTCGTAGCCGAGTTGCTCCCGGGCACGCGTCACGTCGGCACAGCTGCGGTCGATGTCGCCGGGCCGGGGCTCGCCGTGGACGATCGGCGAGTCGGTGTCCGCGATCGACTGGACGGTCTCGGCGAGCGTCTGGATCGACGTCTCCGTGCCCGTGCCGATATTGTAGGCGGTTCCGACGGCGTCCGTGGTCGCGGCGAGGAGGTTCGCGCGGACGACGTCCTCGACGTGGACGAAATCCCGCGTCTGCGAGCCGTCGCCATCGACGGTGATCGGGTCGCCAGTCAGGGCTTGCTCGCGGAAGATGCTGATCACGCCGCTGTAGTCGCCGCCGGTCTGTCCGGGCCCGTAGACGTTGAAATACCGGAGTGCGACCGTGTCGAGTCCGTAGAGGTCGTGATAGGTGCGCACGTACTGGTCGGCCGCACATTTGTCGATGCCGTACGGTGAGGCGGGTGCTGTCGGTTCGGCCTCGTCGATCGGGACGCCCGTCGGCTCGCCGTAGATCGCGGCGCTGGACGCGAAGACGACGCGGGCGTCTTCCCGGCGTGCTGCTTCGAGGACGGCGAGCGTCCCGGTGAGGTTGACGTCCTGGCAGCGTTGGGGCTGGTCGATCGATTGCTGGACGCTGACGATCGCGGCCTCGTGGAAGATCACGTCTGCGTCTGCTGCCGCGTTTTTGAGGGTGTCGTCGTCCCGGACGTCGCCTTCGATGAACGTTGCGCCGTCCGGGACGTTCTCGCGTGAGCCTGACGAGAGGTCGTCGAGAACGGTGACGTCGTTGTCTGTGGTGAGGGCGTCGGCGATGTGGCTGCCGATGAACCCGGCTCCGCCAGTGATCAGTATTGTTCGGCCAGTGAGGTCCGTCTCAGCCATCGTGTGTCAATGCAGGGTGATGTGGATAGGAAAGGCCTGCGGGTCGTGGCTACAAACAGTGTGACTATGCGTCTTCGAGGTGTTCCTTCACTTCCTGAAGAAACATCACGAGCACTGGAAGTTCAGTTTGCAGGTGTTCGTACACTTCTGTGTCATCGATATCGTTCCCGTATTGGTAGACGAGGATGTTCGAAACCCGGCGGCCTGTTGCATCTTGTCACTTGTTTCCGACGAAAGAACACCCAGCTCGGAAAGGGTGGCGAACCGCTCGGCGTAGGTCTCAGGGCATCTGCATCGAGTGTGCGAATCAAGAGCCCCGCAATGTCGATACAGGCTTCGATTGCGGTTTGGAACTCCCGCTCGACGATCGCGCGTTGTCCCGATCGGTTCGATAGGTTTCCGGGTCGAGCGCTCGCTTTTCGGCAAGCACAGAGATCGCTTCCTCGACGTGCGCGGCTTTCTCCACAATCCTGATCTCGATGTCGTCCGGAACCGTCATACCTTGGCATCGAGCCGTTCGAGGATCGCATCGAATTGTTCCATCCGGTCGCTGTGCGTGTCATCGTCCGCTCGTTCGCGTGCGAACCGCTTGCGATACGTGTCCACCGTCGATCGGTCACCGACGAGTACTGTCCCGTCTGTGAGCGCTGTTGCTCCCACTTCCGGGCGGATCGTCTCCAGATCGGCAACGTCGACGGCGTCGGTTCTAAGGCTCAGTCGTCGTCCCGCTACGACCCCCATACTTCACGGTACTTCCCGAGCTCGCGGTACTCCTTCCTCCGCTCGAAGGCGTCGATGGCGTAGATCACTTCGTTGTCCTTGTCCCAATCGATCAGCACGCGAAAGTCGCCGACACGGAGCCTATAGCCAGGATGGTTCTTCAGCCGGTCCAGAAAGTGGTCCGGGAAGTCACCGATGTCCTCCAGCTTGGTGATGATCCGCTCTGCGTCGTCCGTCTCAAACTGTTCCAGCGTTTCGACCACTGTCTCCGTCAGAACGACTTCGTGAACCACCGTTCAGCCCTCAGTCTTTGTCGATGCCGAGGCGTTCGCGAGCCTCGTCCGTGGACATCGTCCGTCCCGCTACCACGTCCGCGTAGCCCTCGGAGACGCCTTCCTGCGCTCCGGGCGTCAGAATCGGCTCTGTGGTATCGCGCAGCACCTCACGGACAAACTCCGAGCGATTGGTGTAATCCAGCTCCTCCGCCAGTTCGTCAATCTCTTCGAGCAGGCGCTTTGGCACCTTCACGTTCAACTTCACCATCTCCCCGTCGCCGTTGTCGTCCGCGTCCGTGCTCATACGTCGTGGTACGTAGGTGGTACGCAAAGAATTGTCGCTCAGCCGTTCCGCGGATCGACGACAAATCGGCAGGGGTAATTCTCGAACCACGTGACCCGGGGGTTACGGGACGTTGACGGAACAGTCACTGCTCGGCAAGCGAATCGAGTTTTTGTAGAATTTTCGCGTAGACGTCCGGTGCGCAATACCATCCCTCGTCGATCATCGAATCGATCACTGTTCGAGCCTCCTCGACACGGATCGATCCCTGTTGTGTGAGTCTGAGTACGATGTATGCCGTCCCTCTGGTTGTGATCGTCTCGGCCGCTGCAACGTCACGACCGTACGCTTCATCCATCACGGCGATGCCATCGTGTGTGTCGGCGCAGGCGAGCACAGCGGCGTCCGCGTCACTGAGGTTGCTCTGTCGCTGGAGGCGTGACAGCAACGGCGTGGACTCGACCGTGACGACGTCGAAGCTATCGCCTTCGACGCCACGCTCGATACGACGGGCATCCGGGTAGCCTGCCTCGAGGCCGGTCGTCACAACTTCGTCATAGACGCGCTCGGGGACGACACACCGGTCAGCGAGGTCATCGACGAGCCCTAGTCGGTCGACCTTCGCGAGGTAGATCAGCGGCGTCGCGTCGAAGACCCACATTCAAAGCTGCTCCAAGTCGGCGTCGAGGTGCTCGTCGCTCACCCACGTGATATCGTGGTCTTTCGCGAGCTGGGCGAACTCCCAGACGGACATCCCCGCGATCTCGGATGCGCGCGTGAACGAGACGGTTCCCGCTTGCAGCTGCTCGAGTGCCTGCTCGTGACGCCACTCGGTGAGTCCCTCGGCGAGCAGTTTGCGGACGGCTGTACTCCGGTCGAGGTTCTCGTCTTCGAGATACGCCTCGAGTTCACGCTCCAGATCGTCAGGTACGCGTGCGGAAATCGTCCCCATACCGTTTACTATGTGTGCAACGTATACAAAAACGTCGGTTCTAGCGGGGATTCTCAAACTGTGTGTGACTGTCCCGACCTCCAAGACGTGCTGGTGGACTGTTCCGGCCAGTCGAGGAGTCGACACGCCTTTCGGAGTTGGACAAGCGACTCGTCGTTGGTGTCGAGTCCCGTCCCGTAGGTCTTGCGGCAACTGGTGAGGGGACGAATTGGCGGAGACAGAGAAGCTATGAGGCGTCGAGTCTTTCGTAGAAGGTTCTCGGTTCAACGATATCGACGCCGCGGAATGTGTCTAGCGAGAGCAGATGTCCATCACCGGAAACGAGATAGTCAACATCGCCAGCTACTGCTGCCTCAAGGAATTTGTCGTCGTCCGGATCATCTTCAACAGCCGTGATGTCTTCCTGTGGGGTCACGAACTCAGCAAAGTACCGAATCGTTTCGACTTCCTCTTGCACTTCGTCTTCAGTCATATGGAACCGCTCAGGATATTTGAGAAGGGTATCACGGAACTCAGCCAGGGTTTCGATAGACACGACAATTTGATATTCGTGGTTGAACCCCTTGACAAGGAGCTCGTGTGGGACACCGGTTGCAATCACACCCGAAATGAGAACGTTCGTGTCAAGTACTGCTCTCATTCATTCTCGCTCCGTGCCTCGTGGACGAGCTGTGTGACTTCTTCGAGTGAGACATCGACTGTTTCTGCGCGCTGTTCGACTCGCTGTTGAAACTCTTCGACCGACGGGAGGTCAACTTTCTTCAGTACAAGTCCGTACTCTGTCGGAACGACCATCAGTTTCGTTCCCTGTTCCAGCCCAAACTGCTCGCGCAGGCTGCTCGGAATCGTTACTTGTCCTTTCGAGGTTACTGTCGTCATCGCAGGTTCGTCAGATGCCATACTATCCTCTTGCGTAAGAATTCCTTACGAACGGGCTTGAATCTGTCGATCAATGTGTAAGGTCAGCCAGCGGAGCCGCGATGTTCTCGTCAAGAAGAAACGACACCTCCATAACTACGATTCTGGGAGGTCCTCTGGGCCGGTAATGGTTCTCGGGTCGTCTTTTCCGGCTTCGTGCAGCTCGCGACGGCGTTCTTCGACTGCCCGCATCTCTTCAGGATGGTCGTGATAGTACGCCAGTGCATAGTAGACTTCAGAGGCCGTTAGATCAAAGCGGTCCGCAACTGTTTGCGCGTCGAGGCCGCGCTCTTCGACCAGCGCGTGGATGTGACTCACGCTGATTCGCCGGCCTCGAATGTGGGGCTCGTCGTGGATCTCCGACTCGTCACCCGAGACAACGGTATTCATCTGCTCTGACATGGTATACCGTACCAGTGCAGTGGTCTTCAGTCTTTGCCGGTGCTGGTCGTCAGCTACAGGTGCTTTATCACGCAGTGTAGTAGCCGTTTCGTTGCCGTCGTCAGCTACAGGTGCTTTATCACGCAGTGTAGTAGCCGTTTCGTTGCCGGAGTGTCCGCGCAGCGTCGAGGAGTCGACACGGCTTTCGGAGTCGGACAAGCGACTCGTCGTTGGTGTCGAGTCCCGTCTCGCTGGTCTGCCCGCGTGTCTCTCGAAACGTCCGTTCGGCTCTCTCGAGCGCGTCTTCCACGTGGCTGTCATCCATCGGTGAGCACCTCCTGTTTCACGTTCCGGAGTGTCTCCGTCTCGAAAAGGGTGAGGCCCTCCGCGAAGATCTCCCGCAATCGATCTCCGTACTGGGATGTTGTCTCGACTGACTCGACGAGGACGTGAAACGTGTACCGATCGCCGTCGTACCGCCGATTCTGGAGCGACTCGACGATGTCATAGGCTGTCTGTTGCCCGAGTGCCTGCTGCTCCTCGACGAGGACGAAACAGTCGACGTCGCTCTGTCGATCGGCGTCACCGCGGGCGACACTACCGAACAGGACGATACCGCGGACGTCTTCCAGTTCGGTTCGGAGTCCGCTTTGGAGATCACGGACCGGCCGGTGGAATTCGGACTGATAGTGATTACTGTACCGATTTACCGGTACGACCGCACGAAGTAGTGCGGTCGACCCGGAACAGACGTACAGTAATCACTATGTGGGATCGACAGGACCGGATCGTCCGGCGTTTCGAGCCGATCGCTGTTGATTCGGACGAGCTTCTTCGGTCCCTCTCGTTCGGTCGTGACGAGATCGACAGCTTCCAGATCCGCGACGGCCTGGGAGACGCTTCGGTGCGTGTAGTCGATCATCCGACTCAACTCCCGGATGCCGAATCCCGTGTACGGGTTGTCCGAAAGCACTGCCAGGAGCTCCGCCGTGGCACGATGGCTGAACAGCTCCGGGTGGGTGACCGGAATCGACAGTGACACTGTCGTCCCTTTTTGGATACTATCCTTATCCATGGATACTATTAGTATCTGTACTGTCTTAGTGCTGGTGGCACCTCTGATAAGCACAGACACACCCCTCGCAACGAGTGTATTCTGCTACGGGTGGGTCACGTTCCCGATCTCGAACGCGTCGTCGGTCGTGACGAGGAGGTCGAGGCGATCGGGGCGGCGCTCGGTCCGGCCACAGTCGGGGGTCCGCCGGAGACGACGATCATCTACGGCAAGACGGGAACGGGGAAGTCACTCGTTACGAGGTGTCTGGGAAGCACACGAGACGGTGCGAACGAACGACGTGTCACTGGAGTACGCGTACGTCGACTGCTCGGACTACCAGACGGAGGCGAAAGCCAGTCGCGAGATGGCCCGGGAACTCGTCTCCGGGCTCGATACGGACCGAGACGTTCCGCGGGTCGGGATTGCCGCGGCTGATTACCGTGACATCGTCTGGGAGCTTCTTGACGAGTTCCGCGTTGACGTGTTCGTGGTTATCCTCGACGAGATCGACAAACTCGACGACGACGAACTGCTCCGGAGCCTCTCGCGTGCCCGCGAAAGTGGCAAAGTGGACGCTCACGTCGGGGCAATCTGTATCAGCAACAAGATCGAGTACCGGGAGCGACTCAACGAACGGATCGATTCGAGCCTCCAGGACAACAAACTGATCTTCGATCCGTACGACGCCGGGCAGCTCCGTGCCATCTTGGAGCATCGAACTGACGCGTTTGCGGACGGCGTCCTCGATGGCGACGTCATTCCAAAGGTTGCTGCGCTTGCTGCGAAAGCGCACGGGGACGCACACAAGGCCGTGGACACGCTCTACGAGGCCGGTCGACTTGTCGAAAAGCAGGGGCTAGATCGGGTGTCTGTCGAACACGTCGACGACGCCGTCCAGCAGGCCGAGATCAACCGCTTCCAGAAACTCGTCAGCGGGACGACGCCGCACGTCAAACACATCCTGCATGCGCTGGCGCTGCTGACCGCGAACAACCCCGAACAGGAGGCGTTTCGCACCCATCGTGTCTACGATCTGTATACCCGGATCGTGGATCGAGTGGACTCCGATCCGCTCTCGGAGGATCGCGTGTATCGGCTGCTCAAAGAACAGGCGTTTCTGGGCGTGACGGAATCCAACCATACTGGTGGCGTACAGGGTGAGGGGAGTTATCTAGAGCACCGACTGCTTCGTGACCCCGACATCGTGGTGAAAGCGCTTGAGAACCCCGAGTCGGTGTGAGTTTTCACTCGGTGTGAGGGGTGTGGGTGTCGGTGGTTGACTGGTTGTTGTGGTGCGATCGAGATCTTGGTGCGGAGCATACTTCTGTATCTGCGGTCACGCGATCGAGTCCCGATTTCGTATGGAGCTTTCCTAGGTACTGTTTGAGATCGCGGACATTTGGTGCCATTCGTGAGGTAAACTCTATCGGCTGTCGATGAATCAACGAGTATAAAGTCCGAGAGAGGAATCCACCTATCAATGAGTGACACAGCAGACATCGGTCGGCGCGAGCAACTCCAGGCACTGATCCGGGTTGCGAAATACCGGCCGCGTCTCACTGCGGCGATCATCATCGGCGGGGTCTTCGCGGCGCTACTAGAGGGGGTTGGCCTCGGATTTATCCTCCCGATCGTCGAGATCGTGCAATCGCCTGGCGATCCGGCCCAGCAGGCCGACGGCATTATGCTGGCGTTCGTCCGTGCCTACGAGTTCCTTGGGATTCCGTTTACGCTGGGATTCGTCATCGTCGGCGTGAGTGCCGTGCTGACCGTGCGGTGGACACTGACGTTCTTCGTGCGGTGGATGCGGAGCGCGCTCTCGATCGATTACACGCGATTCTTGCAGCGAGAGTCGTTCGATCATGCACTTGATGCGCGGATTGAGTACTTCGACCAAGAGGGGTCTGATGATATACTGAATGCGATCGTCACGCAGTCCGAATACGCAGGACGGACGATCCGACATGTGATTGACTTCATCGAACAGGGGTTCTTGACACTGATGTACCTCCTAGTTGCGCTAGTCATTGCACCGCTTCTTACCCTCTTCGCACTGGTGTTTCTCGGCGGTTTTGCGGTGTTGTTCCGGTTTGTTATCGAACCAGGGTACGACCTTGGAGACGAGGTTGCAGATGCCAACGAGCGGGTCCAGCAGGCTGCGCAGGCCGGGACACAGGGGATCCGTGATACCAAGCTGTTCGGACTGAAGAGCGAACTTTTTGATGATTTCACTGATGCAGTGAATCAATACGCTGGTTCGCTTGTCACGCTGCGACGTAACGAGCAGGCGATCAAGAACTTCTACAATCTGCTGACTGCGGTATCGGTGTTTGTGCTGATTTATGTCGCACTGACATTCGCGAACCTCTCGCTTGGTTCGCTCGGTGTGTTCCTGTTCGCGATGTTCCGACTTGGGCCGAAAGCGAGCAACTTGAACTCGAAACTCTACAGGATCGAGAACAATCTGCCTCACTTGGTCCGGACACAGAAATTCATTGATGAACTTGAGCGTAATACCGAGCCGACGGACAAATCGGAACCCACTCCAGACGAGATTCGGACAGTTGAGTTCGACGATGTGTGCTTCTCCTATGAGGGACAAGAAGAAGAGGCCATCTCAGGTGTGTCCTTCGAGTTCGAAAAAGGCGAGTTCGTCGGGTTCGTCGGCCAGTCCGGGGCCGGGAAGTCGACGATTGTCTCACTTTTGCTTCGAATGTACGAACCGGACTCCGGAGAGATCCGGGTGAACGGTCGGTCAATCTACGAGATGGATATTGACGAGTGGCGCTCACGAATCGCTGTCGTGCGGCAAGATCCGTTTATTTTCAACGACACCTTACGGTACAACCTGACGATTGGGAACCGAGACGTTGCTGAAGGAGAACTCGACAGAGTGGTTCGGGTCGCCAAGGTGGACGAGTTCTTCGGTGACCTGCCGGATGGATACGAGACGCAACTGGGCGACGACGGCGTTCGGCTGTCAGGTGGACAGCGTCAGCGGGTGGCGCTGGCTCGGGCGTTGTTGAAAGACGCCGATGTGCTGGTGCTAGACGAGGCGACGAGCGATCTTGACTCGAATTTGGAGAAAGAGGTCCAGCAGTCAATCGAGAATATGGACCGTGATTACGCGATGATCGGTATCGCACATCGGCTCTCGACAGTGAAGAACGCGGATCGTATTTACTCGGTGGATGCAGGCGAGATTGTCGAAACTGGAGAACACGAGGAGTTGATCGATCAAGGTGGGCAATATGCGGAGCTGTATGCGATTCAGTCGCGAAGCGGATAGAACGTTGACCATATCGAAAGAAGTGGCTCTGGTGAATAGCTGGATAGCGTCGGTTTGGACCGTTAGAACTAGGAAGATGAAGCGGGAAATCGCCGATGCTCTATGTCGAAAATTTCCCGCTTCACGAGTCAAGTCGTTTAGTTAGCTAAAAATGTTGTTGGTGGCCGAGGCGAAGTCGCCGCCCCCGAGGAGGGTGGCGGCTTCGCCGATTACGCCGTCGTATCGCTGCATTATCTGCGGGTTTACTTGGAGAATTCCTACCGAGAAACGTTGGACCTACTGAGCGAGATGTCACCATATTCTCGGGGAGATCGGCCTTGAACCGGCCGATCTCTCGCATCACTCGACGTTAGTGAAGTGGTTTGATAGAATCAAGACAGCACTCTGGCGGGTGCTGCTGCGCCGGTCGGCGCAGCTGACTCGATGGAAACGTTGCTACCCCATGAGAGCGTGACACAAAGCATGGGCGCAAGAGACTGACGGTCGTGCCGTGCCGCAGAGCACGTGCAGCTGACTGGCCCGTGTGTGAAGGAAGCCGAGCCATGGGCGTTACAGCCCGACTGCGCCGAAAGCGGCAGTCGGGAAAGCCTGAATAGGTGCATCTCTGCTTCACGCACTGGTGTCTCGGGTGAACAGATTATGTACCTTGGAATTGATGTCCACAAACGGTACGCACAGGTGGCAGTCATGGATGAGGTTGGTGAGATCGTCGAAGAGGTTCGCGTCGGAAGCGCGAACCTTGACGATCTCGCTCAGCGGTACGCTGGCGCTAAAGCCGCACTCGAAGTGACCAGCAATACTACCACATCCACGGTACGCTGTCGGAACATTTGGATGTGACTGTTGCCCATCCGAAGGAACTGAACCAGATCGCTCAGTCGGACAAGAAGACTGATCGCATCGACGCCAAAGAGATAGCGCGGATGGTCCGGTTGAACTCAGTGCCGGAAAGCTACGTCCCAACCGATGAGGTCAGGGAAGCCCGCGCACTCGTGTGCGGGCGACAGACATTAGTCGAACGCTCATCCGTAGGAGATTGTGGATACTGCTGAGCGGTCGCTGCGGAGTCGAAGAGGACAAGGGCACCGCGGCAGCGGTGCCCGACACGAATGATTCCGCTAGATGTGTTTGGGTCGGAAT
>NZ_JAOPKC010000007.1:0-116111 GCF_025517535.1 Halapricum hydrolyticum | reverse complement strand
GTTCAGGTAGCACAACCTCTCTCTACGCGGTTTCTGAAGATAACCTCATCAAAACGCTAGCGTCTCTCGGTTTCTCTCCTTAACCGAACACGGATGGTCCAGGGTGTAATAGCCATCACTACCGATTCGTCGAAACAATCTGCGAGGGCTGTGGACTCATCATTGACGAACAACGGATCGACCACGGCCCTGAATGGGAGGTAACGATCAAGACGAGTGGAAGATAGCTCTGCCTTCCATCAAATTTGAATAGTTCCTAATGCAACTATTTTCTATCTTGACGTACAAGAAGTCACTTGGTCAGCTCAGAGGGGTCCTCGGATTCACAGGATTTCTCATCTTAATCTATGCTGTAGAGCGACTTGCTGCGACTCTGTTGGGCTTTCCGAATGAACGACTGATGCTTGAAATGCTGAGTGTAGAGCAGAAGCGTCTCCTTGTATTCACGATAGGCCCGTTTGTTCACCGCGTCTCCGAAGCCTCCCCAAAATAGCTCAGCAGACATCCACACACCGCCATGTCCGCGGCCGTTTATCTCCCCCTGAGAGGGGTGCGGGGTGCAGACACCTCGCGAACTACCAATGGCGACGAGAGACATCTACGAGAACGGATTCGACGAGGACGTATTGAACGACGGGCTCACTCCGTGTCCAGAGTGCAAGGGCCAGGTGAGAACGAACAGCGTTGAAACTGTCTGCCAGGACTGTGGACTCGTTATTGACGAACAACGAATCGACCACGGTCCTGAATGGAGAACTCACGATCAGGACCAGCGAAAGCGGACGGGCGCTCCACTGACTGCGGCACGTCACGACCGAGGGCTGTCGACCGAGATCGGTCGCTGGAAAGATGCAAACGGGAACCAACTCTCCGGACGAAAGCGCCAGCGGCTCTCCCGAATGCGGCGGGAACAGAATCGTGGGCGGTTCCAGTCGAAAGCCGAGCGAAACCTCGCACACGGGCTGGGTGAAGTTCGAAGAATCGCGAGCGTCCTCGAGCTCTCAGGTTCGGTCCGTGATCAGGCGTGTGAACTGTTCCGGAGCGCTCAAACCGAAGACCTGCTTCGAGGCCGATCAATCGAGGCGATAGCGGCAGCTAGCGTGTACGGAGCCTGTCGCTGTAATGGTCACTCGCGGTTACTTGACGACGTCGTCGACGCAGCACGCGTCGAACAATCGAGAGTCGCGAATGCGTACAAGACGCTGAATACAGAACTTGGACTGCCGACCCAGCCTGTTCGCCCGAGCGAATTCATCCCCCGGCTTGCGTCAGAACTCAATGTTCCAGCGTACATCCGACAGCGCGCTCGGCGGTTGGCTGAACAGTCGGAATCGACAGAAGCAGTATCCGGCGTCAAGCCATCCGGATTTGCAGCCGCCTGTCTGTACAAGGCGAGTCGCGAAGAAGGACGGTGTCTGACGCAGTCAGAAGTCGCTGCGGCGGCGAAGGTGAGCGCAGCCACGGTGCGGTCACACAGTGCAAGCCTCGTCAAGCTGGTTGATTGATGACACTGAATCTGTGCCGAATTAAATGGCCCAGCAACCAACATTTACTATGTGTGTTCAGGTTGCTCATACCACTCGTAATCTTGAGAGCTGACTTTAGCAGTGTAGATTCTGCAATCAGACACTCTACAATATGATTCGAGCCCAGTGCTTGATTTTCATGCTCGCAACAGCGTTTATACATAGCCGGTTGGATGTGTTACTTCGAGGCCAGAAATCGTGATGGAGTACGAACCCTGTATTCTCTGCGGCGAACAACACCCCCCAGACCACTCCTCAATATCAATCTGTGACGGTTGTCAAGTATCTGAACCCACATTAACCGCCGGACTTCGGGCAAGTCACAAGATTCACTTCACTACCCAATTAGAACCCTTCATTACTGGAATCACGTGGTTTGACCTTCGGAAGACTGCAGCGAGACATAACGGTCAGATGTTTCAGCGCGAGCACGTTCATTCCATCAGACCTGCAAAGGTAGTCAACTCGCTATCATCACAGATACAACAGGTTGGACAACGCTCGGCGCTGACCTATCTGCATCTATTCCATGCGATGGGGGAATTATGGGCACAAACTGACTTTGGTGGAGCGACAGTTGGATTTCCAGCTGAAACGATCAAGATCGGTTTGGGTCTCGCAACATCCTCACATATCGAGCACCAAACCACTACCCGACTTACTGATTTTTACCCAGACCCTTCTGGCGTGTACAGTGGACCTCCTACGGAATCAATCACAGCTGAGCGACTATATGGCGTGGACCTCCACAGCCTGGTTGATTTGCTTGGTATTCTCCTCCAGGCATACAACGACCTGTATGAGAATTTTGAGAGCTTCGACCCAATGGATGATCTCGACCGAGTGCGGGCGACCGTTCGACGAGCGAAACTTTCTGCGAGTGATCACCTCGATCCTGCGTATTCACTGGCGACAATGGAGCGGTTGTACTCCCCGTTTACGTTGGCTTTTTTCGACGAATTTGACTTCGAGACTCGCGACGCAAGACACTATGCGGACGCAATGTTGCAGTTTTTCTATCATCGGCGAGCAATGCTTTATCAGGCTTTACGGTGGTACCAAGCCGATGCTCTCCGCGTTATCGGCAGTTACTGGCGAAACCGGGATGATATCTCGCCAGAAGAATTCACCACATCAGTTCCCGGGCGCGAGCGCCGCTTCGCTGAAAAAATGCAATGGGCACACGTTCTTGATAGTGCAGAGCGACTGCTCTGGTTTGATGCGGACACCCTGCGGTGCTGGGCAGGGATTCAGAACAAATCCCGGTTTGATTCGTTTCTCGACCGGATCAGTATCGGCATTGGTGAGACAGAATTCAGCAGGCTGTCCGAACATCTGAATCCTCTAGAGAAACACCCAATCGTAGAATCTGAAGGGCAATATCTCGTGCCACTGCCCACCCATTTTGCTGAGACGATGCTGAACACCTTCTATTTCGATCTGCTCAACATGGACGACCGAATCCGAGGTGATAGAAGTCAGCGCTGGGGCGATGTCATCGAACACTGGGCTATCGATAGTATTCAACGCTTGTTCCCTAATGCGGCGGTTTTAACTAGTGTCCAACTGGGAGATCTGGAGACTGATGCAGTGGTCCGATACGGTGATACCCTGTTGCTCTTCGAGATGAAATCGAAGCAGTTGACTAAAGAAGCATTTCAGGGAGATCCGGACGCTATTCGCGCAGATTTTGAGAATGGTATTGGCAGCGCAACATCTCAGTTGCAACAGAGAATTGAGTATCTCCAAGAGCAGGATGATGACGAGCTATCGCTTGAGCTTGATATGGATTTCAGTCAAATCGAACAATATCTACCGATAGGAGTAATGAGTACAACATACGGAAATCTGGCGACGACCGAATACACCCGGTTGCTAGACAGCGAACCCATCCCGTACATCGTGAGCGCACACCATCTGGAGCTCATCGCGCGAGTACTTGATTCCCCTGCCGATTTCGTACAATACGTCCGAGATCGTATCCATGCAAGTGATAAGGGATTCTTCAGGACGGATGACGAACTTGATTTCCTTGGGTTCTATACGCAACGTGGTAGCCTGCGTCCGACGTTCGAAGCCGTCGAAAATCTAGCTGAATCGGACCATACAGAGGTATTGAACAGTATCGCAGGGTTCAGAACGGAAGTTGATAATTATCTGATAGACAACAATTCGCTCGCATCTGTATCGTGGTTGGAACCCCCTGAATGACCATACCAGCCTCTACAGACTGAACCAAGGTATCTCTGGGCATAGTGATACGAACCTATTCACATTTAGTGCGAATAATCCGTTCACCACAGAGGAAATTGAACGCTTCAGGACTGACGTCCCCTTATGAATAGCCGATGTGTGAGTAAATCAGGTTCCACTTGGTCTCTGCAGACTGAGGTTTAAACGTGAAAACGGGAGAAATTGTACTTGAAGAACTCTATGAGTGGACGACATTCTGATTTCGAGGAACTTCGACCGCATGGAGAGGCAACCCAGATGCCCGACATAGAACTCTTAAGTTGTGATGATGACGAGCCGAGGTATCGACGGATAAATAACGCTTGTACAGGATATCCAAACAACGCGAAAGCAACAAAGAACGAGTGTTCTTCCTGTGGAGCAGTAGTTCACGCCTGCCAGACAAAGTGCCAGTTCTGCCTTACCAACCATCCTGGCGACACCAATAGCGACTACCATTCCTCTGAGGGTGAGTGGAACCTCCTTCACATCGTCCATCTGCTTGTCGAGGCGTCGACGTTCTACGCCGCCGTCGCGAAGGGTGCTGCTGCGGCCACGCTCCTCACAAAGGCTGACAGGGATCCAGCGGTCAACGACTGCCAACTGATCTACGACCTCAATACGGAGCCTGCCACACAGCTGTCCGACAAGTGGCCCTCGCTCCCCGAAGCAGTTCGGGTCACCTCCGAAGATGGTGAACAGCTTCTCGTAGCCGTTCGTGAGCGGACGGGGCAGACAGAGTTGACGCAGTCGCAGCGTAAGGGGGCGCACACAACGTTCCTCTACGAGGAGGGAGGGCACGGCGTTCGTGATGAAGATCGGCTTACAGAGCTACTTGAGAGCGCCGAGGACGACGTCTGGCTGGTGCCGTCGATTGCACTCCAGCGTTCCGTCGACGACGACCAGTCCGAGAATCGTCAACCCAGTGTTCCCTCGAAAACACGGCTTGAATGTCGCAAGTGCGGTCGAATGACTGAACATCAGTTCCAGGAGTTCGAGTCTCTCCCAGATGACGAGTGGTCGGGCCAGCCGATGTGGGAGTGTCAGGTGTGTCAGTCGCCTCGTCACGGACCAACTCCTCAGTAGGATACTCGGTTGAACAAGGACTTAACCAACGTATACCGTCGGTGCGAAAATTTGTTGGTTAAGCCTAGTGCAGGGCTTCAGCGGGAGACATCAGCGTACCTGCTTCGTTCTTCTGCGCCCGACGTCGGTAGAGGCGTACATCATGGATTCACGAGACACACTAGGATACCGGGTGTATCGCACGCTCAGCAATCTCAACAGCATCGATTCAGCTTCTCTTCCAGTCGATTTTGTCACCCCAAAGGGGTGCGGGGGCAGGAAAACGCCCTCGGGTGCAAACAATGGCAACACTCCAAGCAGCGACGACATCGACCGGCGCAGTCGTAACCGATGCACAGTCAGTACGCCATCTCTGCGAAGCACATTGCTTCGGGACCCTGAATTGGGAGGTGGACGAAGAAGGAGAGCTCGTCATATGGGGATACGATACCTTCGAGATCTACGAAACTCGTGAGGACGGGCTTCCTGACTACGAAGGTGGTCTCGCCACTCACGAGTTCCTCCGAAAGCTGACCAACTATCTCGAACCCGGTGAGGAATTCGACATCCAGACCGCGGGGTACACGAAATGTCGATTCCCGGTTCTGGCGAAACGGTACGTCATTCGTGAGGGGGACGTCCTATACGCAGACCTCAGTGAACCCAGTCCAGTCGAACAATAGCGGTCGAATTTCTCGACCAGAGTACTAGTATTTCGTCAAGTCGATTTGATTGACGAGCGCGTCGAACCGAGTAGTATGACGATCTGTGATAGCTGTAGCACCGCAGTCGAGCCAACAGCGAACTACTGTCCAGAGTGTGGCTCAGAACTCAAGCCAACCCGTAAGGATTGGTCTGACGGATTCCTCTCGATCGTAGACCGCGGCCATATCCAAGAGGCGATTGATGGAAATGAGTCGCTCCCGCCCGAGTATCACGACCGGTTGCACGAGACAGTACGCCACGCGCTCGCTGATTTTTGTCTGTTGAATCGGTGGGACGCGTTCGACAACACTGAGGCCCTATTCGGAGATCTCCCTGATGAGGAGATATCACCGGATGATTGGGAAGAGATCGAGAAGCTCGCTCGGTTGACCTGCCCATTTCGATTCATGCTTACAGCTGCAGGAACCGAACGAGTCAGCAAAATCCTCGAATTTAGTCTTCTCGTCCATCTGCAAGACTCGGACAAAACACTCGATGACGTGACGGTCAAGATCGAGATTGATGGCAACTGACCCCGGGTAATTGCTCTATGTTGGTACAAGAGCGCCAGAGGATGTTTTTCGATGGCTGAATGACTGAGCCCTCAGGGCTTCGTGATTCAATGTCTGAACAACCATCGAAAGATCCGTTTGAGGATTGTGATCTGAGCCCCGACGCGATTCTTGGCACTCGTACCTTCGAAGACGTACTATTCACAGATGAGACGGAAACACCCGTGAATGTGTTGACCGGTGAGACACCAGCACATTCGCAAGCAAGCGTAGACGAAGCTCGATCCTTCGCCGCGGGAATCGACAGTGACACACCGCACATCGCACTCCCGGCGTCAGTCGAAGCACAGGTCGAAACAGCAAGCAAGCCGTACACAGCTGCTGCCTTCTTCCACTTCAAGGCGACCGGGTCGCTCAAGCGACATCGTGCGTACCACGCCGCCTACAACTCGGATACGTTCTCAGTTGAGTTCGAGGCCGACTACGAGAGTGGAGACCTGACGATCACCGTCGTGGAGGAGGACTGCCAGTCGGAGATCGAGAACGTCTAGCCAGCATCGTCAGTACTATTTTTTGAGCGCCGGCGATGGGTGCCGGCGCATCACGTAGTGACGCGGTGTGCAGTCGCGTGCGTCGGCAGACAAAGGTGAAAACCGATGCACATGGTCATATACACTCTGGTAGAGGCATCGACGCGAGACGACGCAGTGGCCACCGGCAAAGCAGTGTTCGATCGGCTGGTTGGAGCCGATTCGCACGCTGGCGCCGTATTCGACTACTTCGTCACGTTCGATCAAGAAGGCACCACGGTGGCAGGGAAAGCCCGTTGGGGCGGCCTCCCAGTTGCAGCGCGCGTAGACTCTGACGAAGGCCAGGAGCTCCTGGAGCGCGGTTGGGGCGCGACGAATAGCGAGTTCCAGCGGAATCTCAATCGAGTACAGGAGGCGCTCGACGAGCTTAGCGATGATGAGATAATGCGTGATGAGAACCTCGCCCGGCATGCCTTCCATCAAGTCGGTGCCTACGACGGTCCCTCGATTTTCCTGTACGACCAACACGGTTGCGGGATTCGCCACCGAGACCAGCTGGATCGCATCATCGACGAGAGTGACGACCTCTGGGTCGTTCCGGCGGACGTTCACTTCTGAGGAGTGCCCGATATGCTACGGATCCTCTACTGAATCTTATAGAATCGAACAACGTGTGTGCAGTGTCGAAACACGGTACAAGATGAAGCTTCAGCTCCTGGGAGAAGTTCTACGATTTCAATAGCTACAAGACAATCTACTGGCTATATTGTCAGAACGTTCAGAGATGTTTGATGAGATAGAGACAGCGACCGAGGCCGAAGTGTTTGAAGTGCTCGGTCGGTACACGGCTGGGAATGTGGGGGTCGTTGAGGCGGCAATCGAACTCTCGATCGCTCCGGATGTGTTTCGTGATATTTTAGAACAACACGATATTGCAGTTAGAGAGCCTTCGAAGCAAGAAATCGTTGAGAACGTTGCTGAGTGTCTCCATGAGATGGACACCGGTGACGGATATCAGTACAGTCACTCTGATGAGAAGCAGGTTGAGGAAGGCATTAGCGCCATTATTGAGCGGGTAAACGTTGATACGGACCAGTTCCGGCTTAGTGAACAAAGACTACGAAAGCAGATTAAGGAATCTGTCTGGAAAGCGAAATCCGAGAATGGTGATACAGCAGACCTATTCTGGTCGGACATGGATGACATTCATCGAACTCTTGGAACACAGGACCGTACCACGTATACCATCGTGTTCCCACTCAATGTAGTATTTGACGAGGTTGAGCGACCAGATGAGTACGACAGTTTAGGATACTCAGTACAGGCTATTTCATCAGATGAGTGGGACGACTACTGCGACAGGGCGTATGAGGCAGAGCAGGAGAGGGCTGAAGAATCAGACGTAATCAATGACAGAAATAAACTTGAGGAGTGGTTTAGCGACTCGCCGAATCAGTTAGATCGGCAGGGGCAAACCTACTGGTTGATGGAAATTGATGCACTGGATCCGAGATATGCAAGCGATAGGTGTGTAGAGGCACTCCAATATCTGCTAGGCCGGATCAATTTTGCGCTAACTCGAAATCAGCTTGAGGGTATGCAGATAAACAGCAGTGTCTGGAACACACGGTGGCAGGACTTACGTCTCCCCTTTATTTATTTGGTTTTTGAGGACAGTGATTATTTGAAGTTCTCGTACAGTACGGATCCGACACCACGCCGTTCAACGATATTGGCCGGACACGATGCCTCCCGTTATACAGAATATTTTGATGAGATTCTCTCGTTGAACGGAAGTCTAAACGAAATGGAAGCCAGGCTCGTCAAATCAATGTCTTCGTTCCAAGATGGAGTGACGAATACTGACCGAGAAAACGCATTCCTAGATTACTGGCGAGGTGCTGAACGGCTCACATTGACCACTGAGACGGACACGACATCGACCGTTGTGCAGCGAGCGAGAACGGTGGCCAGATCATCGAATGTAGTAAGCCAGTCGACGGTCCGCGACAAACGGAACAAACTGGTGCATGAAGGTGACTCAGTAGAGATTACGACTGATGATACGAATACGGTGAAGGATATGCTGGAGGTCCTCATTCGCCTTTACGTCGATAAGAGTGGTGAATGGGGACATGAGGAGTTCCTGTTTTTCTTCGAACATGCAGATAAGAGTGACGCGGCGCTGGAGCACCTAGAGGATGACCGCCAGTCTGATATTGACATGGTTGAGGAAATTCGGCAGATGAGTTGAGAGATTAGAAATGAGGGAAGTGATACATTGTCCCCCGCTAGACCAAATTAAATTGATTTTGGGACCGGAGATCGAAAGGTAGACCGATGAACATGCGTGTCCTCGTGATGGATTACCCGCACAGAGTATATACGGATCTATGTTGGGAGACCTTCCATCGAACCGAAGGGGAATAGGGCAGGAGAATGATCAAATTAGCTCTGGGGCACAGCCAGTGATTAACCAACAAAACGGGTTATTCCTCGTAAAGTTGGTTAACGTGGTTTCTATGCTGCTGTAAGCTACTGCTTCAAGAGAGTTTTTCACCCCCTGAGGGGTGCGGGGGTGCTCGAACGAGTACCTTCGAACAGACCCATGAGTAGAACTATCGACTCACAGTCGCTCCAACAAAGAAGCCAGAGAAGTGACCGCAACATCGTCTACATCGGCTACCGACAGCGAGGGCGTGCCGTCGTGGAGAAGCTACCTGAACAAGAACGCCTCACTCCAGACCGAAGCCTCAAGCTGGTAAACCACAGTCCCTCGGGGTTCGAATGGGGATACAGTGGGAGTGGGCCAGCGCAGCTCGCACTCGCTCTCCTGCTCGACTACACCGAGGACGAAGAATTTGCGCTAACGCATTACACCCAGTTCAAGAACGAGGTTGTGAGTGAACTGGAGTGCGCCGGTCCCACAGAGCGTTGGCGACTCCCCGGTAGCGAGATTGAGTCCGCCCTTGGTGTGAACGGCCCAGAGGTTCTCGCAGCGTCTGCAGGACAGTGATATTGCCTGTTACAGGCTGCACGGATAACCCAAGGACGGCGTCTGATAGAATCGTGTTTTTTGCCCTCGGGAGGGGTGCGAGGACCTTCCAATAGTCCTCGTGGGAATAAAATGTCTGACTCGAAGCAACCAGCCACCGGCTCGGCAGAATCGGCAATGAACGGAGATCAAACGGAGCGAACAGAGCACGTCGAGCGCACTGATGTTGGTGTCTCGCTGACCGTGAAGCTCAAACGCGGAACCGGGACACGAGATGAAGACCAGATCAAAGCCAAGGTGAAGGCGAAAACGCTGGAAGACGCCCGCAAGGATATGGAGACGCTTCGCGAATACATCCACGACCTCGCCGAAGACGCTCGCCAGATCCAGCCAGCAGACCCACACGAATAGTACTTCTTTTGTCTGTTGCACAGAATTGTGTAACCATAGGATGTACGAAGTGTGCGGTGAGAAGGAACTCAAGGTCATTCTCGCGCTTGACCCAGGGGATTCCATCTCCGGCGTCGCGCGGAAGATCGACGAGAACCGGGAGACGATTCGGCGCGTCGTGAATCGCCTCGAAGAGGCGGGATACGTCGTGTACGATGATGGCCTCCAGCTCGTCGACCAGACGATCCGAGACGCCGGTCTCGAGTTCCTGACGGCGGCAGCAGGCATCTCGCCGCCGTCGATCTCGGAGGCGTACGTCCTCCCGCAGTTCGCGGGAATGGAGTATGCATTCACTGGCATCGATGCGGTCTACGTCTGGACCCGTGGTGGCTATCAGGTCGCTCGCGACCCAGAGGACTATCCGCTGTTCATCGCCGTCCACGAATCCGAACTCGACGCCTGGGTGGCGTTCTTCGATCGGTTCGGAATCTCGACTGCAGAGGAGCGCCAGCCCGCTGACGACCTCGATGGTTCGATACAGGTGGTACTCGAGTCGGAGGCACAGATCGAGGCCGAGATGGTCGACGGACGGCCCGTTATCTCCCTCCAAGAAACCGTAGCGTTCGCAAACGAGCACTACGCACACTTCCAGTCAGCCCTCGACATGCTCGACCGTATGTACGACGAGGTCGACACTGACGCGAATTACCGCCCAAACTAACCTGGGTTGCCTGCAGTCGAAGACGATATTCGGTGGGGCCTGAATACGTATAGCCGGTCACGAAAGCAGGTCAACTTAGAGCCGTTTTTTTTTTCGCCTCAAAAGCGCGGAGGCGAACATCAGTGAGTGAGTCAGCAGATCAATCTGTAGAATCGAAGGGTCTTACGCCAAAACAGCGTCTCGAGCCACCAAACACTCGACTCATCAACGCCGGTATCGTGACGATCAACGACATGGAGACGCTGCGAGCCTGCGTTGCCTACGAGAATGCGAATCAGGGACGTGTTCAAATTCTCCGGCGTCTCGAACATCAGGCACAAGAAATCCGCTCACAAGAGGAGTGACACAACGTTAGAGGCGAGAATATTATAGCTCAGACTATTATAGTCTGATTCCTAACTCTGGACGCATAGGAAGTCGCCTTATTCTGCCGCTCTGGGTTCAGACGCTCGGTCGAAGAAGCTGCGGACGAGCGTGATAATCTCCGTCTTTTCTATCTCTCCGAGATCGTTGCCGTCCTCGAGAGTAGAGCCGATGAGTAACGCCGGATAGTAACAGCTGGAAAGGGTTTTACGATCCCCTCGTCGTCGGGTACTCCCGGGGATACGCCGATCGGCTCGCTCACGAGTTCTCAGAGCCGAGCGACTGGCGTGGTCGTCGCGTCCACATACTTGGAGGGAGTCCGACTCCCAACACCAACCCGAGCCATTTTAAATACAAGCATCTATATATGAAATACAGATGGTGGAAGGCTCACGCACTCGAACCGTTCCCATCAAACTCGATGTGGACGAGAGTGCCGCTGACCTCCTCCACCAGACAACCGACCACTTCCTCGACGCCGCCAACTATGTCGTAGACGTAGCGTGGGAAGCAGACTGGAAAATAACCAGCAAACAGAAACTCCACGACCGCACCTACTATGACGTTCGAGACGGCTCACCGCTTCCGGCCAACCTCGTACAAGCCGCACGCAACCGCGCCGCAGAAGCAGTCAAAGGCTGTGTCGAACGTTGGAAAGAAGGCAAGAAAGCCTCGAGACCACACTTCACGTCACGGTTCGCCAGCTACGACGCACGAACCGTCACCGTCAACGACGACCACGCAACCCTCGCCACCATCGACGGACGAGTGACCGCAGGATTTGTCCTCCCCGACGACCAGCGAGACACACCTCACTCGGCGTACTTGTTCAATGACGATTACGACGTGAAAGGGGCCACACTCCATTACGACGAAGTTGAGGACTGTTTCTACCTTCACGTGCGGACAAAACCCGCTGTGGAGAACGATGATGCCGGACAAGGCGACACTAAGCACGTTTCCGTCCTTGGTGTTGACCTCGGTATCACAAACATCGCAACCACCTCAACCGGACGCTTTTGGAGCGGTGGTGAAATCAACCACTGGCATCGAGAATACGAGAAACGCCGTGGCGATCTCCAGCAGACAGGAACTCGGTGGGCACACGAGAACGTCCAGCGAGTCGGCCGCAAGCAAACCGGGCGTTTCGAGCAGATGCTTCACACCATCTCGAACGGAGTAGTTGAGGAAGCCCTCGAAAACGACTGTACGCATATCGTATTCGAACAACTCAGGGGAATCCGCGAACGCTTGCCGCACGCGAAAGCGGTTCACAAGTGGGCGTTCCACCAGTTGTTCGAGTATGTCACGTACAAAGCCGAATCAAACGGACTCGAGGTGACGCAGATTAATCCAGCGTACACGAGTCAACGGTGCTCGAAATGTGGGTTTACCCACGAGGATAATCGTTCACACAACACCGGTCAGGACGAGTTCGATTGTCTGAAGTGCGGATACGATGTTCACGCGGATTACAACGCGGCGAAGAATATCGGTCTGAAGTATCTCCGCGACCAGCAAAAGTCTGGGCGTGGAGGCGCACCCGTAGGCGTGCGCTTGAACAGCGGGATGTTGAACGTGAACGGCGAGTATTCGCCTACTGCTCTCAGCAGTTAGAACGGGAGTCCACGCTGAATGCCACGCTCTTCAGGGCGTAGTAGCTTACTAAGCAGCTCACCCGTCCCACGTTGACGGAGGATCCACCCGCAGATATCGTCGGCCTCGACTGGAATGGTCTTCACCGTGGCGCACAGTTCGGCGAGTTCTGGACAGCTAGCGGGTGGGACGACAGTGGTCGCGACGCCGAGCACATGACGATCCGAAAAACGGTCCGATATAGTCTCGCGAAGGTTCGAGAATTCTGGCAGGCACGAGGCGTATGGCCCGAATCGACAACTCAGAAAGACAGCGTCGAGTTCGAGTATCGCGGCCCGTCACCGAGTGATATCGAGAGTGCAGCGTGTACTGAGTGCGATGTGAACGTTTGGACGACTGAACGAGGTCCCTTCGTAGCAGAGTATGATACGGGAGAGATCTGTGGGTACTGTAGCTACGACTGCTACTTCACGCATCGGCATCAGAATCAGCTCGAAGAGCTAGCCGGCGAAGAAAGCGTCTACTTCCCGCCAGCCTGAGCAGCGAGTCGTTTTTCCCTTGGAAGGGTTGAGGGCTCGAAAAAGAGCGTATGAGAGAGTGATTCTACATGAGTTAACAACAGAACCAGAGTGACATCTCAATCGACCAGATTCCAATCAACCTACCGAACACTCAATCACTCAGTGTAGACTAAGCAGAAGCCCCCGTTGAAATTCATTCGATTACCCGGGTTGGCCGAATACTTGTGGGCATCGAGCATATTAGAGACGGCTGCAAGAAGTGACTCAGTTCGAAAAGCGCGAAGATGTGGTATGTGAGCAGTTTAAAGAGGTGAGAGGTGAATTATGAGGAGTCGACGAGAGAGCCGAATAGTTCCTCAGCATCCCCTGGTACATCGAAGTCGTGGAAGTGTTCTCCTTTCTCTTTGGTGAGGATATTGAGCGCGGCAGCAGCGCCATCTCCAGCTGAAATGACGGCCTGCCACTCCTCCGCTCGAACCATCGCACCCGTCGCATAGGCATCCTCAATGGATGTCTCCATCGTCACGTCCACATCGACGATTCCTTCGTCGGTGAGTGCACAGCCAAGACCTTCCGCGAGATCTCGATTAGCACCCGTCGCGAGCACGACATATGACGACTCGTACTCGCCATCGTCGGTCGTGACGGTGAAGCCGCCGTCAGTTGATTCGACAGCAGTGACTTCGGTTTCTTGGTGTCGATCGACCCCGAAATCGTCGACCTGGTCGCGGAGCGCCTCGATATAATTCGAGCCGTCTATTGACCCAATCCCGGGGTAATTGAACAAATGAGCCTTGTGCATCCACGTCCCGTCAGTGTCGAAGACGGTCGTTTCGAGGCCATTCTTTGCAGTGAACAGTGCGGCACTGAGACCGGCCGGCCCGCCGCCGACAATTAGTACGTCTCCCATACAGAGATATACAGTTACAGAGGGATAAGCGTGGAGGACAGCCGAATAAATAGTTGATGCGGTGTTCGAACTCAAGCGGAGTCCGTCTCGATGCGACAATGACCTTTTCCTAGGCGAGCCCGTAGGAACAGTATGCCTGTCGAGACAGACACTGAAGTCCGAAGAATCCTCGATTACAAAACAGTCGCTGTCGTCGGTTGCTCGTCAACGCCCGGCAAGGACGCCCACGAGATCCCGAAATATCTCCAAGCGCAGGGCTACGAAATCGTTCCGGTCAATCCCACTGCAGATGAGGTTCTTGGACGGCCGGCTTACGATTCGCTCTCCGATGTTGAGGAGAAGGTCGACATCGTGGACGTCTTTCGACCGAGTCCAGAGGTTGCTGGAATCGTCGACGAAGCCCTCGCCCGTGACGACATCGAGGTTATCTGGCTCCAGCTCGGTATTCACGACGACGAAGCTGTTACTCGGGCAGAAGCAGCCGGGCGACGCGTCGTCCAGGACCGGTGTATGAAACCAGAACATCAGCGACTGGTCGCCTCGGCGTAATAATAAAGAGATTCAGGAGTGCCAGACGATAACGGTGTACCAATACCACAGGATGCCTGCCTCGACCCACCGGTTTATCCGACATCGACGAGTATAGAATGGCATGCCTGCGACGCTTGAAATCGCGTGCGAAAACGGCGATTGTGAACTAGATATGGCCGAACTCCACTACACGTACGATATGTCCGACGACGTCACAGTCGATGATTTCCAGTGTCCCTACTGCGGGCAGTCAGACACGCTGCGAGAAATAGAACTCTGAGCCCGGGTATTCGTTCTCCCATTCGCAGATCGAAGCGCAATCAGCTCAGAGCTCTGCAAGTTCGTCCTCGATCTCGTCGTAGTCGGGGAATTCTGGCCATTCTTGAGCCACCCAGGCGTACTGAATCGCCCGTTCCTCGTCGATAAGGAACACTGCGAGCCGTGGCTCACTGATTCCCGCCATCCCATCGAGATCGTTGACGATTCCGTACTCCTCGGCGACGCCGTTCTGTGGATCGCTGAACAGTCGGTACGACATCTCGCGCTCGTCGATGAACGTCTTGTGCTCGTAGGGCGACGAGATCGAGAGCCCGACAATCGTGACGTCGTAATCGTCGTCCCACGCACGGTCTCGCAGCTCGTTCCAGATGTACGTCGCCGGAAAATCCCCGTCCATTGTGTAGAACACGAGGAGAACCGGTCCACCGGCAGTAAGTTCCGACAGGGCAACGTCCTCCCAGTACTCATCATTCACCAGGGGACGGACGAAATCCGGGGCTTGGGATCCTTCGTCAGGATGGTTCGACTCGTCGAGATCTACAACGTCGAAATCGAGATCCATTGGTTACGCCTCCGCCCCGTAGGTGTTGTCGAGGTAGTCGACGATGTTCGCGCTCTCGGACATCGTCACTCCAGTATTCTCATCGACGATCGCCGGGACGGTGCGCTTGCCGCTGATGCGCTTGACGACGTCACGTTCGGTGTGCATCGCCTCGACGAACCGCGAGCGGTAATCGAGGTCGTACTCGTGGAGTTTCCGAACGACGCGTTCGCAGAACGGGCAGGCTTGCAGCCGATACAACGTTATCGATGGGTCGGTGGTGGGTGTAGATTCGCTCATTGTGACTCAGGTTGAATTGGGGTGACGTGTGGGTAAACACTGTGCTGGCAGCAGTCTACGAAAGCTGCCGAGCCTCCGCCAGTAGCTCGTCTATCGACGGCCGATCCGCTGGTGACGTACCTTTATGGACGTATGTCACGGTTGGGTCGTCTTCGCGGACATCGACGACGAGTGCCTCGGGCATTCGTCCGATCATGTCGTGGAGGTTCCCGAGGACACCGAATCGAGACGGTTGGTCGAGGTCGTCACCCAGTTGCTTCGCCGGATCCGCAAGGAGTGGGAACGGCAGGTCGTACGACTCCTGCCAACCGCGGGCTTGATCGACAGGTTCGGGGAGAACTGAAACGACGAGGGCGTTTTCGCCTTCGAACTCGTCGTAGCGCGCAGCGACATCCTGCACCTGTTGTCGGCATTTCCGGCAGTGATAGTCACGCTGGAGTAACAGAACGACCGCGTCGATATCGGGATTCGAAAGCGTGTCTTTGAGCCGAAACGGCGACATCCCCGCCCCGGCATTTTCTAACTCGAAGGTCGTGACACTCACAGACATTAGTTCTGGTATGGGGAGTTCGGCAGTAAACGACAGGGAGGCGTGCAAAAACGGAACACACCCGCGAGTGGCAAAATCACGTGCCCTCGACGAGTCGCTCCAACTGTTCCGGCGACACTGCACCCCGGGCGCCATATCCATCGTAGACGAACGTCGGAACGCCCGTCACACCGTTCTGCTGTGCTTCAGTAAATTGGTCCCGGAGGCGGTCGCGAAGCTGCTCGTCCACGACCGCAGTTCGAATCTCGTCACCGTCCAGTCCAGTTGCGTCCGCAACATCGGCTAAAACATCGATATCGCCGATGTCTCGTCCATCGATCCACAGCGCCTCGAAAATCGCTTCGTCGAAGGCGAACCACTGCTCGGGATACTTTTCGTTCACGTGGAACGAGGCGACTTGCGCCTCGAACGAATCCACGTTCTCCGGAAGGTCGTCGAGGTCGAGCATCTCGTGGGCGTCGTACTCGTCTTTCAGCCGGGCGACGTTCTGTCGCACTTGGTCGAAGTACGCTTCGTCTTTTCCGTCGTCGACCGAGTGGTCGATCTCGCCATCTGGTCCGCGCTTCTGACTCCGAAGATCGAAGGGGTGCCAGTCAATCTCGAGATCACCATCACGCGTCTGCTGATACTCTTCGAGGGAGCGTCGGCCAAGGTAGCAAAACGGACACACGTAGTCGGAATATACCGTGATGTGGTCCTCGTTTTGAGCCATCGCTCGGTAGTATGTGGGCGAGTCGGAAAACACCTACAGTGAGTTCGGGGTTACTCTATTGGGATTTCGACAAGCGACATCTCGTCTGTCGCGAGTGCATCCCGCAACGTCTCCTCGAGTTCGTCCCAGTCTTCGGGGCGATACCCCTCGATATCGAAGCTCTCGGCGAGCGTCATGAAATCGGGATTCGTGAGTTTCGTTCCGAACGACTCGCCGCGATGAGCGTGCTGCTTTTCGGAGATCAGCCCGTAATCGTCGTCGTTGAAGAGGAGGATCGTATAGCCACACCCCACCCGCGTTGCGGTCTCGATCTCGGCACCGTTCATCAGAAACCCGCCATCGCCAGTCGCCGCAACGACCTCCGCATCGGTCGTGAGATCCGCCGCGATCCCTCCCGGAACCGAGATGCCCATCGACGCCAGCCCGTTCGAAATAATGCACGTGTTCGGTTCGTAGGTGGGGAAGTTCTGTGCGATCTGCATCTTGTGGCTTCCGACGTCGGAGATCAGGACGTCTTCATCATCCATCACTTCCCGTAACACCGGCAGTACCGTCCGGACGGTGAACGGATCGTCTCCGGATGGGTCGGCGGCGACATCTTCGAGGATGTGGTCCCTGAGATCGCTGTACCACGTCTCGTCGAACTGCGTCTCGCTCTCGTTCATCCGTTCGGTGAGTTTCTCGAGTGCCGTCGAGAGATCACAGACGAGTTCGAGGTTCGGGTTGTACGCCTCGTACACCTCCGCCGGCTCACTATCGATGTGCACGATAACGGTGTCCGCGCCCTTATTCCAGCCGGCCGGGTCGTGTTCGGCGATGTCATATCCGACGGTGAGGATGAGGTCGGCCATCTCGATCGCGTCCGACGCCTCCTGGTGGTCGCCGGAATCAAGGGTCAACAACGACTGTGGCGATCGATCCGAAATCGCCCCTTTCCCGCTATACGTCGACGCGACGGGGATGCCGGTCGTTTCGACAAACTCACGGAGCTGTGTCGCGGCACCCGTTCGAACCGCTCCGTTCCCCGTGATGATCAGCGGCCGGTCGGCTTCTTCGAGGAGCGCTTGGACTTGTTGGAGCAGGTCCGAGTCCGGTGATGCGAGTCGGACACGCTCACGAGCGTCCATCGGGCTGGCGTCAACGTCCGACCCGGCGACGTCCTCGGGGAATTCGAGGTGGGTCGCGCCGGGTTTCTCGTATTCGGCGACTTTGAACGCCTTCCGGACGGATTCGGTGATGACGTCAGGATCGTTGAGCTGGGTGTTCCACTTCGTGATCGGCTCGAACATCTGGACGATATCCAGCGCCTGGTGGCTCTCTTTGTGGAGGCGCTCCAAGCCACCCTGGCCCGTGATCGCGACGAGAGGGGCTTTATCCAGGTTCGCGTCCGCGACGCCGGTCAGGAGGTTCGTCGCACCGGGGCCGAGCGTCCCAAGACAGACGCCTGCCTCGCCCGTAAGCCGGCCGTGGACGTCCGCCATGAATGCGGCACCCTGCTCGTGTCGGACCGGGATGAACCTGATATCCGAGTCCCGCAGCGAGAAGAGCAGGTCTTCGGTTTCCTCGCCGGGCACACCGAACACGTATTCGACGGCCTCGCGTTCGAGACAGCCAACGAGCAGATCAGAGGCTTTCATTCGATCGTTACCTCGTCTTCGTCGTTCGTCTGGGGCTGCTGGCTCCAGACCGTCTTGGGGTTGACGAACTCCTTGATCCCCGCTTCCGAGAGTTCGCGGCCATACCCGGATTCCTTCACGCCGCCGAACGGGACCCGCGGATCGGACTTCACCAGTTCGTTGATGTACGTACAGCCGGCGTCGATGCGACCGGCGATTCGCTCGCCACGGTCGAGGTCGTCCGTCCAGATGCTGGCGCCGAGCCCGAACTCCGTGTCGTTTGCCTTCTCGATGGCGGCATCCTCGTCGGAAACCCGATAGACGGCAGCCACGGGGCCGAACACCTCCTCGGCGTCGACGGGACAGCCCGGTGGAACGTCCGCGAGCACCGTTGGGGGATAGTACGCGCCCTCGCAGTCGAGTGGTTCGCCGCCCGTGAGCACCGTCGCCCCGGCATCGACGCTTTCGGCCACCTGTTGGTGAATCCCCTCCATGAGGTCCTGTCGGGCCTGCGGTCCGACGTCCGTGTCCTGCTCCATCGGGTCGCCGACAGTGAACGACTCGATCTCGGCGACGAACCGTTTGATGAACTCCTCGTAAACGGCATCGTGGACGACGAACCGTTTGGCCGCGATACAGGACTGGCCGCCGTTCAGGTTGCGCGACCATGCGCCAGTCGTTGCGGCAGCCTCGACGTCCGCGTCATCGAGGACGACGTACGGATCGCTCCCGCCGAGTTCGAGGACGGTCTTCTTGAGGTTCTCACCGGCCGTTGCGGCGACCGCCTGTCCCGCCGGACCGCTCCCGGTCAGGGTCGCTGCCTTCACACGGGAGTCCGAGAGGACCGTGTCCACGCGATCCGAGGGAATCAGCAGTGACTGGAACGTCCCTTCGGGGTAGCCAGCGTCGCGGAACACCTCCTCGATCGCGAGCGCACAGCCCGGCACGTTCGAGGCGTGTTTGAGCAGCCCGACGTTGCCCGCCGTCAGGTAGGGGGCGATGAATCGAAACGCCTGCCAGAACGGGAAGTTCCACGGCATTATCGCAAGGACCGGCCCGAGTGGCTCGTAAATCGTCTTCACCTTCGATCCCGGGGGGCTCGCATGCTGTTCATCCTGCAAATAGCGTCCCGCGTGCTCGGCGTAGTGGTCACAAACCCACGCACACTTTTCGACCTCCGCCTCGGCCTGGGCAATCGGTTTGCCCATCTCCCGGGTCATCAGCTCCGCGTACTCCTCAGTACGCTCACGGAGCAGGGTAGCAACCGCTGCGAGTTTCGTTTCGCGTTCCGCTACGGGTCGCTCTCGCCAGGCTTCGAACGCCGTTTCCGCATTCGACAGCCGCTCCTCGATTTCGGATTCGGTGTGGTCGTCATACGTTTCGATCGTCTCGCCGGTCGTTGGATTAGTGCTTTTCATTAGGATCTCAACTGAGACGGTTCGTGTGTCGAGTCGGTCGTGATGTCGGTACGATCATGTTCCCTTCCAGAGCAAATTGGAACAGTTACCTTCGGTTCCGGATTGAAAAAAGGCGCGCCGAACGGATAACGCCATCGCGAGCCGCAACTCTCTGTAGACGACTCCGGCGTCACCGTCGATATCGGAGCGTTCCGATCCGTCGACGAAGACCCAGAAAACGGGTAGTTCACTCGTGAGTGCGGCCGGTTCGCTCCTCGATAATCTCCTCCTGCATTTCCTCGATCTTGATGAAATGACAGAGTGGATTCCCGGGGTACACTACCGGGTTTTCGAGGACCCCGACGAGAACCCCGGTAAACGGTGCCTCCACGGTAGTCTCGTCGGCCATGAACGGGTTGGTGATCCGGCAGATCGTTTCTCCCTCGTGAACGAGGTCGCCTCGTTCGTAGAACATCTCGACGATGCCGCCGGCATCCGCCCGGAGCCATGTCTTCTCGTCCCTCTTCTCGATAGTGGTCTGCCAGCCCGGCCAGCGAACGGTTTCCTGTTGATAGATACCGTACTCAGCGAACACACTCCGTACACCCTCGAGCGCGTGGTCGATCAGTTCCCGCTCGAAGCGGTGGGCCTCGCCCATCTCGAGAGTAATGGTGGGGATGCCGTCGTCGGTCGCCTCGCGGCGCAACATCCCCTCCGACCCTTCGCCTGCCATGATGAGATTTGTCCCAAACGCGCGGGCGAGTCTGGCGGCGCCCTCGTCGTCCATATCCGCACGGACGTGAAACATGTTCGTCCGCCCCCGTGTCGACGTGTGGAAGTCGAGCCCGAAATCGCATGGTTCGATGAAGTTGTGATAGATCTGGTAGGCGATCCGGTTCGAGCTCGTACTGTCCTCTCTTCCCGGGAACGCCCGGTTCAGGTCCCGCTCGTAGATCGGCAAGTATCGCTCCTGTGCTGTGAACCCCGGGACGTTGAGGACGGGGAGACAGACGAGCGTTCCACAGACCTCGGTATGTTCCCACTCCTGGGCGACTTCCCGGACGATTTCGATTCCGTTGAGTTCGTCACCATGAATCGCAGCTGAGAGAAACGCAGTCGGCCCGGGCTCTGGCCCGTTGATGATCGTAACTGGGATACGAACCGGATCGCCGAGATAGGTTTCGCTCACTGAATACCGGAGTTCCTCAGTTTCGCCCGGCTCCACTCGGCCGCCATCAAAGGTGAACGCCTCTGCCTGTTGCGCGGTCATCAGTCCCTATGTGGTGGGTCCTAACGGCTTAAATCGAAAGAGCAGTTGTAACTGTGTCACACGCACGCAGAACCCGTAATGACAGCTATCCCCAATCAGTACCAGAGCAACGCTAATGACTGCCTCTTCCAATTCGCCCGGGCCAGAGGGTGCGACGGACTCGGCACGGTCTTCGAGCATCGACGGTGCGCAGACCGCTGCGGGGACACAGCAGGTTGGCGTGTTGAACCCCCACAACAGCAAGGAGACCAAAGCGATCCTGAATGCGGTTCGGGTGCTGGGGCACGAACCCGTCTGGATCCGCGACGAGAACGTCACCTCGTGGATCGAGGACGGCACTGTCCAACTTTCGCCACGGGTCGATGTCCTCGTAAACCGGATGCTCCTAACCAAGAGTGAGCACCAACTCGAAGATCTCCAGCTCGCTGCGCTCTACGAGGAAACGACGCCCGTCGTGAACCCACCGCAGGCCGTCGCGAGCACGCTCCACAAGTATCGCGCTGGTGCGAAGCTCGCCGCGGCCGACTTGCCGGTGCCGGACGCCTTCTTCGGCCGCTCTCCGCGAACCTTCGAGGAGTGGCCGGAGTACCTCCCGGACGCCGCCGCGCACAAGCATACCATTGGAACGAACGGGCAGGATATGTCGGTCGTCTCGCCGAACGATCCCGTCGGCCCGATGATCAACGACGAACACGCGTTCGTTCAGGAGTTCCTGGAAAACACCGATGACCGTCCCTCTGACGTGCGTGTCTACGTCGTCGGTGGAGAGATCGTCGGGGCGATGCGACGCCACGCACCGGACGGCGACTGGCGGACGAACGTCGCGCTCGGTGGTGAAGTGGAGGGCGTAACTGACGAACTTGGTCAGGAGCCTCGCCGACTAGCGAAGGAGGCCACGGATATCCTTGGTTTGGATCTGGCCGGGGTCGATCTGATGCCAATCGACGGCGAATGGTACATCCTCGAGGTTAACGCTACTGCCGGATTCAAAGGCCTGTTTTCGGCGACGGGTGTCTCAGCGGCACCACACATCGCACGCCTCGCTATCGAGCGAGCGGGTGGCAACGTTGATCCATCTCAGGTCGGTGAATTGGAATCAACGTTGGACGATTCAGTTCCCGATTGTAAACCACCGCTCGTTCAAGAACAGAGTGACGACGGCGTCCTCGGCTATACCTCACGAATCCGAATCAATGGTCGTGACGGGGCAGAACAGGCGATCGCAAAGTCGGACACGGGCGCGAAGCGAACGAGCATCGACACCGACCTCGCCGGTCGAATCGGTGCCGGGCCCCTCGTCGGGACAACCGACGTGCGGTCAGGAACGGGAAGTGACACCGAAACTCGCCCCCTCGTCGACGTCGATCTCTGTCTGAACGGCCGCTGGCGGACGGTCACAGCCAGCATTGCCGACCGGTCTGAGATGACCTATCCAGTTCTTCTTGGACGTGACGTACTCGAAGCGTATAAGCTCCATATCAGCCAGACAGTTGAGGAGTAATCACATGCAGAGCAGCCCACCCGTCGACAAAAATCGAAGCGATGAACCTCCTCCTGAGCGAGCGCTCGCTCCCAACCCGCCACTTCCAGAACAGCCGGGCGTGTTGACCCGGGAGAGACACACAGACGCCCTTCAACCATGTCCGTAACTAGACGAGCCGTCCTAGAACAACTCGCCACAGCAAGCGACGCAGACCAGCGAGAGACGACGACAACGGCGGCGCTCGCAGCGATGCTCGAGACCAACGAAGGGACGATCGAATCTCATCTGAATGGACTCGCAGCGTGCGAACTAGTCCGAACGTACCCGGACGGTCGGGTCAGGATAACGATTACCGGCGAAGAGCTACTGGCTCTCGATACCGATGAGATAGTGATCGTGGATTCGAATTAGGAGATTCGAGCAGATTGAGAGGCCAGTATTTATCGGCTCCCCACATAACAGTCGATATAAATGGAGGTACACGGTATCGATGTCTGATCGAAGTACAACCCAGTCCGACGACGAGAGTGCCGAGGTCCAGTACGACCCGAATTCAGGTCGGTACGATATCTACGAATGCACCGTCTCCGATTGTGACAACGTCGTTCTCGTCGTTGGAAATGACGATCCACCGATGTCCTGTCACGATGAACCTATGGAGCGGGTTACAGAGTTGGATATGAGTGTGAAACCCCCGGACGTGAGGCAGGTTCTCCTCCAGGCGTTCGGTCTTCCGAAGGCCGGACTGGATATCTGTCTATGCGTTATTGGTGAGGGCCCTCTCTCAGCGAACGAAGTCGCCGAGCAGCTCGGGTACGACCGAAGTACAGTCACGCGGTATCTCAACAAACTCGTCGAACTAGGATTGCTCAGACGGTCCGAGCTCAATCGAGAAGGTGGTGGCGTCGTGAAGGTGTATCATTCGGTCGATCTCGAACGAATGCGCCGCGAGACGCTCATCGGGTTCTACGTCTGGGCCGGGGAAGCAGCCTCCCTAATCGAAGACGCAAATTTGACGAAACAAGACTACCTTGAAGCGAATCCCGATCAAGAGCTGCCGGACGTCTTCTGGGAGAATTTCAACGAAAAGTAAACTGGGCCCACCATTCTCCCGAGCGATATCCGACTATCCACTGAGTAGTAGGGATGATAGACTGTTTTCCGGTGTGTGACATCGTTGCACACATGCGGCGAATTCATCATTCAGCCAATAGAATTTGTCACCGATGACCGAGCCACCAACCGACTTCGCAGTACCCAGTGACAAGGATGCCATCACGAGCACACCGGCCGGTCAGAGCCAACACATATTGGTGACCGCGAATCGGTACGCGGACAACCATAGAGTCGAGTACGACGGAGCAATCATCGAAGAGACCTCAGCGTTTCGATCGGACGTCGAACTGTTCTACGATCTGCACACGCTCGTGTGGGATCGAGATCTCGGGGAAACGCACGATGGACGGAACGACGCTATCGAGAGCGCACTCGACTGGGCGTCGTCGACCGTTCCGGAACTGAAACTGGAAAATGAGCTTCGATTTGGTGACGGAACCGAGGGTGTCGTCCGACAAGACATCGTCGCGAGTTCCAATCAGTGTTCGATCCTCGTTCGAAACACCGCGACTTTTGAAACACCACACGAACGGACCTTGTTCACAGTGTTTAATCTTGGGATCAAGGGGCACAGCCACGAGGATCCGAATGCCGTCCAGTCGGCCCACGTCGTCCACGCCGAGGAGTATGACGCACTGACGGCCACGGACGGGAACCGACATCTCGCGTTCGTGCAATCTTACGATAATCGGCGTCGCTTCGACGGCCACCGAATCGGAACCACCGGCGAATCACAGGGGCCAGAACGCAGTGCATGGGCGGACGTGTACGAGGAAAACGATGGATGGATCGACTCGACAGCCTCCGGTATCGGGAATCTCGACGCTGGGTTCGGATTATATGTGGGAGATGCCGAGTCGATAGAGTGGCTCACCGCGATCGGCTTCGCAAAGGAGAGTGAAGACCGCGCCATCGAACACGCACTGGATGCACTTGACACAGGCTACGACGCAGAACGGGACGACTTTGCCGACGCGTGGAATGAGTGGAACGACGGGATCACGACAGGGCCGACTGGCGACGAGTTCGTCGACAATCTGTACGAACGGTCACTGACGAGCCTGAAGTGTGCAGAAGACCACTGTCAGGCGATGATCGCCGGGGCATTCAAGCCGACGGACATGACGTATAAGTTCATCTGGCCACGGGATCAGGTGATCATCATTCAGGCGCTCGTCGCCGCTGGGGCGTTCGATGAGGCCCGGCAAGCGCTCGACTGGCTCGACCGCGTACAGATCACCGACACCGACGAGGAGACCGCCGACGATCGAGGAATCGACCGGCGCGGTACGTGGTGGCAGAACTACTACACCACCGGCGAACCCCACTGGCGCGCCCTCCAACTGGATCAGGTCGGCGGACCGATCTACGCCCACTGGCTACTCTGGCAGGAAACCGACGACAAGGAACTTCTCGACTCCCATTACGAGATGAGCGAACTCGCGGCGGAGTTCCTCTTAGAGTGGGATAATGGGTACGGATTCCCGGAGAAGCATCAAGATCCGTGGGAAGAGGTTTGGGGCTACTCGACCGAAGGGAGCGCTGCCGCGATCGCCGGCCTACGCTGTATGGCCGAGATGGCGGACGCGGTTGATGACGAGGATTTCGCTATCGACTGTCGCGAACGGGCGAGCGTCTGGGCCGAAAACTTCCAGCAGTACTGTTATCGGGAAGGGACGGCGTACGGCGATCATTACGTGACTGCGGGCGAACCCGAGCACGGGACGCCGGCACCCGACGGTCGACCGGACGCGGCCGCGTTCATGGCCTATTGGCCGTGGAACGTACTCGATAGCGACGACGACACTCTCGTCTCGACCGTCGAACTCGCCGATGATCCGGTCTGGAAGGCCGATGGCACGCCGTGTGTCGGGCGATATCCCGGGGACGTCTACACACCGAGTCGGACCGCCGAGGACGGCGGCTGGCCCCTGTGTGAGGCGTATGCCGACGTGGTTCGCTGGCGCTCGGGGGTCGATCCGGGCGCAGTTGAGGACTTTGTGACCGACCACGCTGGAGAGTGGACGACTTCGGCAGGACTACTCCCCGAGCGAGTCGACGGCGACGGGACAGTCACCTGGAATTCAAATCTTCAGTGGAGTCAGGCGATGTATGTCCTCTTGGTCGAGAGTCACCGCCGAAACGAGCCGTACGGGATGGCTCCTGGAGAGTAGGTGGACTCATACCGACTGTTGTAGGGATTTATCCGATTCAGCGAGTTCTGTCGATCAGTGGAGTGACTGTCCGCACCAATCGATTCAGGCAGGTGATCGTATTCGCTGTCGAAAGCGTCCATGCGATCGAACCGAACCGCCGGGAGAGCTTCTTTGTCGTCGACGTTATCGAAATAGATATGCCCGACTTCGACGCCCTCGTGATCGGCGGCGGAACAGGCAACAACGTGGCTGCAGCGCCAGCCGACGCCGGACTAGAGATTGTACTCGTCGAACCGGGTCCGCTCGACGAGACACTCGTCGGGTTCTACGCCTGGGCCGGGGAGGCAGCCTCCCCAATCGAAGACCCAAATCTGACGAACCAAGCCAACCTCGAAGCGAATCCTGATCAAGAACCGGTGGACGTCTTCTGGGAGTCATTTCCGAAAGAGTAACAGTTCGGGGAGTTCATCGAGATATAACGTACAGTAACTGATTTTGTGTCCACTGATACGACCAGAAAATGAAATACGAGTACACCGGCGACATCCACAGAGAACTTGTCGAATCATATCGAGCAGACGAATCTCCGTTTCCAACGTACTCCTCACGGACCTATCCTCGTCGCGATTTCCTGCGTGACGAACCCCTGCTTCTCAAACAGCTCATGTTCCCTCGGTGCTGGAACGCGACAGAGTTACTGAATGATCCCGATGAAACTCGCACCCATCTGACGGCGCTCGGTCGCTGCATACAGAACGGCATCACAGCCTATTCGGACCACGACGAGGAGGTCTTGACTGCGATCGTCGACGGAACGCTTGACCGGTTGCCGGCGGTTCGACGTGCCCTCAAAAAAGACGTTGAGGCCGCGTATAAAGGCGATCCCGCAGCAAAGAGCTACTGTGAGATCATCCGATCGTATCCCGGATTCCACGCGATCATGTCTCACCGTATTGCGCATATCCTCTACGAGGAGGATATCTTCTCTTACGCCCGGGAACTCGCTGAGTACACGAAAACCGAGACAGGCATCGACATCCACCCAGGTGCGGAGATTGGCGAGTACTTTTTCGTCGATCACGGGTCCGGAGTCGTCATCGGCGAGACGACGACGGTTGGCGACTGGGTCCGGATCTACCAGAACGTCACTCTTGGCGCTCTCCACTTCGAAGAAGACGAAGAAAGCGAGGAACACATGCTTGCGAAAGACTATAATCGCCATCCCGACATCGGCGACCACGTCGTTATTGGCGCTGGAAGCAACGTACTCGGGACGATTGAGATTGGCGATCATGTGAGTATCGGTGCGAACTCCTGGGTGACTGACGATGTGCCCGACAACACGAGCGTGTTCATTGCTGATCACCCCAAGCAAAAGCAAAAATCGAACAGGTAGCTCGACCACAAACTGATCGACACGTCGAACCAGAACCTAGTTGACTGTGAGAATCACCGGACACGGCCACTACTACGAGGACCGGGACTGGAAAGAAAGGAGAAACGTGGAACTCTCGCGTTCTGTCGATAATCTTCACTGCCGTCAATGCCTGAATCGGATCAAATCGAACGGCGTATCCGAGGCCGTTTTTATGCCTGTAGCCCGTCCGTGCAATCAAACCGAACCGCCGGAGGAGCTTCATTGTCGTCGACGTTGTCAAAATAAATATGGCCGACTTTGACGTCCTCGTGATCGGTGGCGGAACAGGCAACAACGTGGCTGCAGCGGCAGCCGACGCCGGACTAAAGGCGGCACTCGTTGAACCGGGTCCACTCGGTGGGACGTGTCTCAACCGGGGATGCAACCCCTCGAAAATGCTCATTCAAGCTGCCAACGCGGTGAACCACGTTCGTGCCGCCGAGCAGTTCCACGTCGACGCCACCCTCAACGGCATCGACCACGCCGCAGTCGTGGACGAGATGGACGACTTGCTCGGGGGAATCGCGGAAGACATGGAGGCACGCTACCGCGATAAGGAGAATCTCACGCTGTTCAAAGAACGCACGGAGTTCGTCGACGAGCGGACGGTTCGTCTTGAGGGTGAAGCTGTCACGGCCGAGAAAGTGGTCGTCGCAGCTGGGAGCCGCCCCATCGTACCACCGATCGACGGCCTTGATGACGTGGACTACCTCACGAGTCAGGATGCCCTGTACCTCCGAGAGACGCCCGAGAGCCTCGTTATTCTCGGGGGAGGATACATCGCTGTCGAGCTGGGATACTTTTTCGACGCGATGGGAACGGACGTGACCATCGTCGAGATGGTGGACTCGCTGGTCCACCGGGAGGACGGCGATGTCGCCGAGGCGTTCACCGACATCGCGGCCGACCGCCACGACGTGTACACCGGTCACCGGGTGACTGCCGTCGAGGAAACGGGCGAGAGATATGCCGTCCACGCCGAAACCGAAACCAGCGACGAGACCACCGTCGAGGGGAGCGAGGTACTGGTTGCACTCGGACGCCGCCCCAACAGCGACACGCTCAACCTCGAGACTGCAGGCATCGACGTCGACGATCGAGGCTTCATCGAGACCGACGAGTACCTGCAGACCACCGCCGAGAACGTCTGGGCGCAGGGCGACATCGCGGGCAACGCCCTGTTCAAACACTCTGGGGACTACGAGACCCACCACACGGTTGCGAACGTCGTCCACGGGGAGTCGCGGGCGATCGACCTCTCGGCGATGCCCCACACGATCTTCACCGAGCCACAGATCGCCGGCGTCGGGGAGACCAAGGAGGAACTCGACGACGAGGGCACCGAGTACGTCGTCGGGCGGGCCGACTACGCGGACTCGGCGATGGGTCGGGCGAAGAAGCTCGACCACGGCTTCGTGAAAGTCCTCGCGTCGCCGGACGGCGAGATCCTGGGTGCCCACGCTATCGGGTACGAGGCCTCGACGCTATTGCACGAGGCCGTTCTCGCGATGCGTACTGGTGCGACCGTCGACGACGTCGCCGGGACGATTCACGCTCACCCGACGCTGAGCAAGGTGGTCGAGGCGGCGTTCCAGGATGTCCCTCTCTAAACGGCCTCGTCAGAAGACACCATCTCAGTACCCACTTGTAGGTGATATTATGCCATCTCAATCGATGACTGGATGACGTTGAAAACGTTTCACGAGCGGCTAGATTCGTTATTCGAACTCCGAACGAATCTTCGAGCCGCAGCTATCGACCTGTTCTCACAGGAGTTCTCCTATTCGACGGGGTATTTCGCTACAATACTGAACGGCTGTTTGTTCGCGCCGTCGCTGCTCACCTTCTGGTTCGTCAATGGCCTCATCGACTTCTCCACCGCCATCACTATCGGTGCGGTCGCCACACCCGCCGGCCTACAGATACGACTGCTCGCATACGTCCTGCTGATCCCGACGTTCTTTCTCGTGAGGGTCAGTATCCATCTGCTCCACCCGACGCACCGGCAACAGATTCTGGGGGGATCGTGTCCAAACGCCCGACTGTTGAGCCTCGACTGGTTCAGCATGGGGATTCTCGCGACAGGGCTTCCGCTTGCCCTACAGGACTTCGGCCCATGGCTGGGAATGAATACCGCGTACCTTCTGGGCCTGTTCGTCCTGCCACGCCCGCTCTCCGCCCGGCGAGGGAAATTCGTCAAACTCACCGCGATCGTACTCGGTGTCGCGCTGTTCCTGTATGCAAAGTACGGGCAGGCGATGACGGTGCTACCGCAACCCCAGTTGGTCCTCGGACCGGTCGCGACGTTCGCCCTCGGAGATGGGGCCACGGAGTGGCTCCTTCGGCTGGTCAATAGCCTACTCTTCGGCCCCCTGCTAGTGGGCATGTTTGGGGTGTTCCTGAACCACGTCCTTACGCGCCCTGAACTCACCGAGATCCCCCTTCTCCATCACACGCTCCCCCGACGCGATCCCGATTCCGTCGTCGTGGCGAGTGCAGCCCTGGGCACCACGTTCTATTTACTGGTCGTCACGGCAGCAACCGGGCGAGTTGTTATGGTGCCATAACAGTCAGTGAAAACAGTTCGATGCGGGTTTATCGCTTTCGTGGTCTCGGTGACGGTACCTCTCGAATCAGTGGAGCAAGGTGAGGACTGGCCTACGAGGGTCATCGAGCCGTTACGAAAAATACATATCCAAATACCCACGCGTACGTTCCTGGCCTGTCCTTGTCGGGCACGAATTACATCTCGGCTCGAAACTCCGTGGCGCGTTGCTCACCGAGGTCCATCAGCTCTTGGAGGAACGAGGGGCTCCGGTCGACCTTCGTCGAGCAGTGGTACGCCCGTCCCATCTCGATTCGTCGAATCTTGGTCTTCGAAAAGTCGCTCTCTGGGAGGTGGCCGGCATCGATCCATTCGTTGACTCGTTCGATCACCCGCAGTTCCTGGTTCAGCGAGATGTTGCCCGCGAGTTCGTTGCGCCGGTCGGCGATCTCCTCGAGCGAGGTCGGTTCGCCTTCGCTTTCTTGCGGGTTGATCTGGATCACCCACAGCTCGTCGGGCTTCCGGTCTGTGCCGACCGTCATCAGATCGTCGACGGGGGGATTCTGCGAGAAGAGCCCGTCCCAGTGGTAGTGACCGTGGATCTCGACGGCCTCAAACATGGCTGGAACGGCTGCGGACGCCAGGATGGCCTCGGGTGTCACCTCTTCGTTCACGAACGTCTCGAAGATGCCAGCGTTGATATTGACCGTTCCGACGACGAGTTCGGGCGTGTTCCGGCTACAGAGGTCCGGAACCGAGTCGAAGTCTATGTGTCGTTCGAGCGTCTCCCGGATTTCGTCCTTGCCCACTTCCGAGCCGGGGATATCGTACGGGCTGACCTGAAGCATCGGCACGCCAGTGCTCCCAAGCCGCGACAGGCCGACGACGAAATTGTTCATGAATCGATCGAAGAAGCTAGATGCTGACAGGTCCTCCCAGATCGCGTCGAGCAGTTCTATCGCCCTGTCCTCGTCGGCCGTGACCAACCCGTACCAGGCCGCAAGCGCGTTGAAGGCGCCGCCGGAGGTCCCGCTGATGCCGACCAGTTCGTATTCGTCGTCCCACTCTCGGAGGAGCTCTTTCAGTACGCCGGCAGTGAATGCCGTGTGGCTGCCACCGCCTTGACACGCGATGGCGACCTTCGTCGGGTTTTGCTCACTCATAGGTCGTGGTGTAGCCGCCGTCCCAGAGCAGGTCGCCACCATTGAGGTGTTTGCCGTGACCGGAGAAGCCGAACACGAAGAGGTTCGCCACCTCGACAGGCGTCATCATCTCCTTCGTGCGGGCCTGTCCGAGCATCACGTCCTCGACGACCGCTTGCTTGGAGATGCCACGCTCCTCGGCGGTGTCCTCGATCTGGTTCACCATCAGCGGCGTGAGGACGTACCCGACGCTGACCGAAAATCCCCGAAGCGTCCCCTCGCCCTCGGCGGCGATCGACCGCGTGAGGCCGTTGAGGCCGTGCTTGGCGGTGATGTACGCGGGTTTATCCTGGGTCGCGTAGTGGCCGTGGACTGAAGACATGTTGCCGATCGCGCCGACCCCGTCGTCGGTGGCCCGGATGTGGGGCATCGCGAGTTTCGCGGTCAGGAACGGGGCCCGAAGCATGATGTCCAGGAGGAGGTCGTACTTCTCCATCGGGAATTCGGGAATCGACGCGATGTGTTGCATCCCGGCGATGTTCGCCACGTACCGCAGCTCTCCGTAGTCGGCTGCGGTATCGATCATCGACTCGACGTCGTCGTCGTCGGTGAGGTCAGTCAGAACGGGGTGAATCGTGCCAGGTACATCGAGTTCGTCGGCGAGATCGACGGTCTCTCCAAGACCGTCTTCGTCGATGTCCGCCCCGACGACGGAGAGTCCATTTGCCGCCAGTGCGACTGCCGTCGTTTGACCGATTCCAGAGGCTGCGCCCGTGACGACCGCGACAGTGTGTGGGCCGAAGTGGGGGTCATCCAGCACGAGGAGGTCGCCAGCGGTTACCTCCGGTTCTGAGAGGTCGAACGTATTGGTAGACATACTCGTTCAGGAGTACGCCGGCAGCGCGTAAAGAGGTGCGCCGAGCGTGTAACGCAGGAGCAACGCCAGTCAGTATTCCCCCGAGTTAACGGGTTATGTGTCCCTATGCAAGGAATTCGCTTGCGAGCACAATCACGCCGACGATGGCGAAGACGACACCGAGTGCCGGTTCCATGATCTCGCTGGGAACGTATTTCCCGACCCGGGTGCCGATCGTCCCGCCGATGAGAACCCCAGGAATCGACCACGCAACGACGTACCAGACGGGCGTAGCAGCGAGGGCGTGGACAGCTGCGCCGGCGATCGCGGCGATCGCGAGGACGAACACGCTCGTCGCGATTGCCACCCGTGGGGGCAGGCGACACCGGACAATCAGCTGGGTTGTCGTGATCTCCGGGAGGCCGGCGCTGATCAACCCGGTGATGAACCCGCCGGCGGTCGCCAGACCGAGGCCGGGCGGGCGCCAGCAGGTGTCGTAGGTGTACGTCTCGCCGTCCGTCGTCTCGATGGTCGTCGTGCCGCGTCTGGTGTTCTTCCGTTTCAGGAACTCACCTTCTCGCTCGCCCGGGACGCATTCTTCTGGTGGGTCGTAGTAGACGAGGAACGCGCCCAGGAGGAGGAGCCCGGCACCGAACGCGATCGTGAGGAGCGCCGTCGGCACGACGTGGGCGGCGAGCGCCCCGACCACGACGGCCGGGACCGCACCGATCAGGAGCCACTTCGCCGTGGCGTAATCGACGACCCCTTGTCGGACGTAGTTCAGCAATCCGTTGCCCATCCCAAACACCTCCGTCATGAGCCCCGCTCCGATTGCCTGCGAGGGGGACAGCCCGACGAGCAACATGAAGAATGGACTGAAGAACAACGCACCGGAGACGCCCGAAGCGAGCGCGACCAGCGAGAAGAGGATCGAAGCCGGGAACACCCACCAGTGGGCAAGGAACTGATCGACGGGGAATCCCGCCGGCACAGGTAACGATTGTAAGGCGACCGTCCCGACACCGAGACCATTGCCCGCTCCGAGTATCGGGAGGGCGAACACTCCCGACAGTCCAACTACTCCACCCACTGCGAGAACCTTTGACCGAATCATCCTCGCAGACTCCAGGGGGAGACTCGTTCGTCCGGACGCACGGTCAGCCCGCGTCACTGGTGATTCTGACCTCCAGAATTCCGCCTCCCATCAGTTCTATCAGTATGTTCCATCGTCTCCATCTATTCGAAGAGTGCCGACACGGTTTCCTCCTCAGGGGTCCAGCCGACGAACTCGCCGCCTTCGAACGGGAGATCGACGGAGGCGATGTAGTTACACAGCCCCACGTAGAAATCCACGAGCAGACCGAGCGCGACGATCTCGCCAGACGAGTAGTGCCGGGTCAGGGCGTCGTGAATCTGGTCGGTGACGGTCCCCGACTCGACGGCACGGGCGTACTGGAGTAGGACGAACTCGGCGTCGTCGAACATGGAGAGGTCGCCCCCGCCGATGGCTTGCATCTCCTGGATCGTGACGCCCTTGTCGCGGGCGATGTCGACGTGCTGGTGCCACTCGTAGCGAGCCCCACGGGCGCGGGCCACAGTCAGGATGACCAGCTCCTTGCGTCGCTGGCCGAGCTGGTCGTACAGGACGTTCAGGTACTCCAGCGTCGCCTCAAGGACCTCCGGGTTGTGCGCCCACGCCCGGAAGATGTGGCGATCGCCGAGGTACTCGTCGGTGAACAGGTGGTGATACTCCTCTGGGATGTCGTCTAATTCGAGTAGCGGGAGTCGTGACATGTGTGTCTGTGTAGTATGATTGGTGTAATCGTGGGTCTTGCGGGGATGTTCGCTTCGGCTCGCAAGTCGGTGTTCCCTTACGCGAGGATGCCCGCGCCGAGGAAGGCGCCGAGAACGACGCCGTAGATGACGTGGACGGTGCCGAACATCATCATCATGCCCTTATCGGGCTCCATCCCGATGATCATCCGCATCCAGAACATCATCCCTCCGATCATGAGGACGATGCCGTAGACGAGGCCGAGGCCGACGGCAACAGCGATGGAGTCGAGACTGAGCCCAATCAGCGGAACGCCGACCGCAAACACCGCGCCAGCGCCGATGCCGTAGACGAAGTGCAACACCATTCCCGGCATCGCGTAGTCCTCTGGCTCACCGCCAGCGAACTTCGCGACGAGCGCCGCCGTCGGCGGCGGCCCCCCATCGCCCATCATCATCGCGATGGTCATAACGATCGTTGCAACCACGCCGCCAGCGAGACCGGCAATAACTGATGCCATGTGTTCAGTTCTATCAGACGCACGATGACTACTAAACCACGATGCGGTCGTTGAACAGAGTCACACACCCGCACAAACAGCCGTGAGGAGGACGGGTACCGTGCGGAATCTAAGACCTGGAGAAAATGAAAGCGGCTATCGTGTGCATAGCTATACCTCGTTTTCTTATCCCCGGAACCGATCGTTGCCGGCCCGTACGACGACGGACATACGGCCCGGCGGTGCGATATCCGACCCGTTTGGTGTGGCTCACGGTAATACCCCGAACGATTAATCCGATCGAGTGTCATTAACTATCATGGATATTACGACGACAGAGACCACTGGATCGCCGGTCGAACTCGAGTTCGAGATCCGCGACCACAACTGTCTGTTCGTCCACGCGTCCGCAGTCACTGACTGTCGGGTCCAACTCGAACACATGGTCGACCGCTCCGACGACCGGCTGTTGGAGTTCTTCACCGTAGAGGGGACGCCGCCGGATCGCGTCCTGTCGATGGCCGAGGCGTCGAGTGCCATCGACGAAGCGCGGCTCGTCAGTCGCGGGCCCGACGGCGGGCTGTTCGAGTTTGTCGTCTCGGGCCCCTGCGTGACGCGAACGCTCGCCGATACGGGGGCTATCGCCCGGTCGGTGTCGGCCGAGAGCGGCGTCGGTGCGGTCCTGGCCGACGTCCCCGGTCACATCGAGGTCAGGCGGGTCGTCGAGCGATTCCGGGACAGGCATCCGAATTCTGAACTCCTGGCGTGCCGGGACACGGCGGAACCCATCCCGGTCCGGAGCGAGCGCGGCGTCCACGCGATGCTGGCCGACCGGCTCACCGACAAGCAACACGAGGTGCTCCGAACGGCCTACCTGAGCGGGTATTTCAGCTGGCCGCGGCGGACGACCGCAGAGGAATGTGCCGAGGCCCTCGGAATCTCCCAACCAACGTTTAGCCAGCACATCCGAACCGCGCAGGAGAAACTCCTGGATCGGCTGTTCGTCGACGCACCCGAGCGGTAGTCCGATCCCCCACGAGGCAGCCGGGGACCTGCCGTCCTATTCGAGGACAGACACTTGCTCGCCGTACGCTCCCTATTACCATAGGCACTACCCCTTTGGGCGCAACTGTACAATGTTCTCCAAGGAGTGCCTGTTCCGATGACAATACCCTACGACGAATGGACGGCAGCACAGGACAGCGCGACAGTCACCGTCGACGACCACGAGGTCGAGATGGCCTACCGCGACGAGGGAGCGGGCAATCCGGTGGTCTTCCTGCACGGGATCCCGACGAACTCGTACCTGTTCCGTGAGCAGTTCGAGGCGGTCGCGGCCGAGCGACGCGCCATCGCACCGGACATGGTCGGCTACGGGAACTCCGAGATGACCGACGGGTTCGACCGTTCGATCCGCGCCCAGGAGCTGGCGGTCCGGGACCTCGTCGACCAGCTGGGATTCGACACGATCGATTTCGTCGGTCACGACCTGGGCGGTGGTGTTGGCCTGCGCTACGCTGCCCGGACGCCCGAGGCGATTGATCGACTAGTGCTGTCGAACTCCGTCGCCTACGACTCCTGGCCGATCCAGACGATCACCGACCTTGGACTGCCCGAGACAGCCCGCGAGACCAGCGTCGAGGAGTTGCAGGAGATGCTCGACGGCCTCTTCCGACAGACGCTGTTCGGCGACGATCACGACGAGGCGTTCCTCGACGGGATGAAGACGCCGTGGTCCTCCGAGGCGAGCGTCACCTCCGTCGTGCGCAACGCGAGCGCGACGAACACGAGCCACACCACCGAGGTCGACCCGAGCGACGTAACCGCCGAGACGCTCCTGCTGTGGGGGACCGAAGACGAGTTCCAGCCGATCGAGTGGGCCGAGCGTCTCGAGGGCGACATCGCCACCTGCGAACTGATCGGTCTCGAGGCCAACCACTGGGTCCCCGAGGACCGGACGGTCGAATTCACCGACCATCTGACCGGGTTCCTGCTGTAGCCGGCCACCGGCGGCCTGTCCGTGCACCGCCTTCGATGCCCTCGTGTTTTTGCATCCGGGCGACGGAGCGTGCGTATGGAGAAGGTCCGTATCGACGAGGTCGAAAACAGCCTTCAGCCCGCGGCCGTGATGCGTCCGCTCACCGACGCCCTCGGCGCGACCGATCTCGCGATCAACTACTACGAACTCGAACCCGGGGACAGTTTCGCGTTCGCCTACCACAGCCACGAGATCCAGGAGGAGGTCTTCTACGTCCAGGAGGGAACAGCCACTTTCGAGACCGAGGACGGCCCCGTCGAGGTCGCGGGGGGCGAAGTCGTCCGGTTCGGTCCCGAGGAGTTCCAGCGCGGCTGGAACCGGAGCGACGAACGGGTCCGCGCGCTCGCGCTCGGCGCGCCGCTTGAGTACGGCACCCAGCCGAAACTGCGATACTGCCCGGACTGCGAGGAGGAGACCGACAACCGGCTCGCTCGAACCGACGACGACGCGGCAGTCGTCGCGTACTGCGAGCGCTGCGGGGCTGAAACGGGACGGTGGTACGAGGGGTCGATGGACGGGGAGGTGCCCTGACCCCGATTCCGAACCCGATCAGGGCGTGATGACGGCGCGGCCGTCGATCTCGCGGTGTTCGAGCTTCTCGGCGACGGTGTTGACCTCCTCAAGATCGTAGCGGCTGGTGTGCAGGTCGACCTCGCCCTGTTCGACCAGCGAGACGAGTTCCTGGAGTTCGGCGTAGCGCCCGACGATATTGCCCACGAAGGAGAACTCGCCGTTGACCAGCGCCTGGGCGGGTTCGTGGATGTGCCCGCCGTAGCCGATGATGTGGTGGTCGCCGCCGGCCGCGGTGATGTCTGGCGCGTATTCGGTGGTGACGTCAGCCCCGACGAAGTCCATCACCTGGGCCGCGCCCGTGCCGTCGGTGACGCTGTCGACCACCTCCCGCAGGTCGTCATCGGAGGGGTTGACCAGATGATCCGCGCCGTAGCCGTCGGCCAGTTCCAGGGCGGAGTCTTTGAGGTCGACGGCGGTGATCTGGGCCGCACTCATGGCGTCGACACACTGCAGGCCGATGTGGCCGAGGCCGCCGATGCCGATGATGACGGCGTGATCCCCCGGGTTGAGTTCGTCGACGACCTTCTTCGCTGCGTGGTAGGCGGTGATCCCCGCGTCGGCGTGGGGCGCGATGTCGATGGGATCGACATCGCCGGGGAGCGGGATGACCGCCCGCTCGTTGGTGAGGAGGTAGTCGGCGAACCCGCCGTCGGTCGTCAGCCCGTTGAACGACTGGTTCTCACAGTACATCGTCTCTCCCTGGCGGCAGGGCCGGCAGGTACCGCAGGTCTGGACGGGGTGGCAGATCACCTTGTCGCCCTCCGAAACTAGCTGGACCTCTTCGCCGGTTTCGACGACTTCACCGGCGTTCTCGTGGCCCAGGGTCATCGGGAGTGGCTGTGGGACGTACTGCTCCCACATCCCCTCGATGATGTGGTTGTCCGTCTGGCACCAGCCCGCACCCTCGACCTCGACGAGAACGTGGTCCGAGCGGTCGATCTCGGGGCGGTCGATCGCTTCTACTGTGAGTCCCTCTCTCATGTCGTCGGTGTACTCGTGTAATCTGGCTGCGTCCATGGTCCGTCTGTCACGACGCTGTCGACCGGCCTAAGCGGTCTGCCTATGAGTATTGGTAAAACGACTATCGGTGTGTGTTACCATGGTACAAAAGCCATGTACACACACAATGGCGAGGACGTGTTCGTGATCGACGGGCACATCCACCTCTGGGACGCCAGGGAGGAGAACATCATCCACGAGGGCGGCGAACAGTTCATCCAGTGCTTCCACGATTATCACACGGGATTCACGCCCGAGGAGGAGCAGTGGGACATGGACACGTATCGGAACTACGGGGCCGAACGGATGGTCGAGGACCTCTTCCGTGACGGCTACGTCGACATGGGCATCTTCCAGCCGACGTACCTGACGGACTTTTACGACGAGGGGTTCAACACGACTGGCCAGAACGCCGAGCTCGCCGAGGAATATCCCGAGCGGTTCGTGCTGAACGGGAGTTTTGACCCCCGGGACGGCGACGAGGGCATCGCGCACCTCGAACGGCTCAAGGATGACTACGACATCCAGGGCGTGAAGCTCTACACGGCGGAGTGGCGCGGCGACTCGAAGGGCTGGCGCCTCGACAGCGACGAGGCCTTTCGCTTCCTCGATAAGTGCGTCGAACTCGGCATTGAGAACATTCACGCGCACAAGGGGCCGACCATCCGGCCGCTGAACCGCGACGCCTTCGACGTGGGCGACGTCGACGACGCCGCGTCCTCGTTCCCGGAACTCAACTTCATCGTCGAGCACATCGGCTTCCCGCGGGTTGACGACTTCTGTCACATCGCGACCCAGGAGACCAACGTGTACGGCGGCCTCGCCGTCGCGGCTCCGTTTGCCCAGAGCCGTCCCCGGAAGTTCGCCGAGATGATGGGGGAACTGCTGTTCTGGGTCGGCGAGGACAACATTCTCTTCGGCAGCGACTACGCCATCTGGGAGCCCGACTGGCTCATCCCCGCAGTCATGGACGCCGAACTGACCCAGGACGAACGCGCCGAGTATGGCGTCGAACTCTCCCCGGAGGTCAAGCGCAAGTTCATGGGCGAGAACGCTGCGCGACTGTACGATATCGACATCGAGGCGAAGAAAGAACAGTTCAAGGACGACGCGATCAGTCGGGAGTTCGATCTCGGAGATACCTACGAGGAGGCCTCGGCGGACTGATCCATGGGAACGACAGACTCACCCGCGGACGCGACGGAGACGCCCGTCGATCCCGACGCCATCCGCGAACGTCTCGACAGGGTCAACGATCCCGAACTCGACCGCTCGATCGTCGAGTTACAGTACATCGACGACATAGACATCGACGGCGGATCGGTGACCGTCACGTTCGTCCTGCCGACGGCCTGGTGTTCGCCCGCGTTCGCGTGGATGATGGCGACGGGTATCCGCGACGAAGTGCGGGCGCTCCCGGGCGTCACCGACGTCACCGTTCGCTTGCCGGACCACATGCACGGCGAGCAGATCACGACCGGCGTTAACCGGGAACAGTCCTTCGAATCGATCTTCGAGGACGCCGAAGACGGCATCGCTGACGTTCGGCGGAAGCTGGACGAGAAGGCGCGGTTCGCCCGACAGTACGACGCGATCCGGGCACTCCGGGACTCCGGTCTCGACCCCGACCAGATTGTGTCGCTGACGCGGGACGACATCGACCTCGAATTCCGATCAGCTGCGGTGGCGGTCTCGGTTCGGGACGGGGTGCTGACGGTCACTGCTCCGCGCGAACCGCTATCCGAGTACCTCGAGAAGGCCAGGGCGACCGGTCTCGTCACGGACGGGACCGACCGCCTGTTCGCCGACCGAGACGGTTCGCCGCTAGACCCGGAGCCCGAGGCGTTCGAGTTCTCCCTTCGGGACGCCCGCCTCGCCGTCTCGAACATCGAGGGCCAGGCGACGATCTGTGCATCGCTCCACGAGTCCCGCAACGACGTCACTATCGACGAACCCGGCGACTGAGAGTGATTGCTGTACCGGTTCGTCGGCGCGATCGCCTGTCATCCGGCGATCGATCCGGAATAGTACTCATTGGGATCTGTCTCTCGGACAGCGAACCGACGAGAGACTGCCGCCGAGCGTAGCTATTTTACTGTCGGCTGCATCGTTCAGTGCATGAGCGACGAGGCCAAACTCCACGAGTACGAAGTCGTCGTGATCGGCGGCGGGCCCGCCGGAATGACAGCAGCACTCTACAGCACGCGACTCGGACACGATACGGCCGTCGTCAACCGTGGTGGCGGACGAGCGGCGATGATGCAGGAGGTCCACAACCTCCTGGGCGTGAAAGAGGAGACGAGTGGGGCGGAGTTTCTCGGCATCGGGCAAGAACAGCTTACGGGGTACGGGTGTGATATCCACCGCGACATGGTCACGAGCTGTTCGCGACCCGACTCGGACGGAATTCGGCTCTCCGGCAACAGCGCGGAGTACGAGGCGAACCGTGTCGTTCTCGCGACCGGGTTCAACGACGTTCGGCCGGAGCCGCCACTGCCGCGAACCGGCCGCGGCCTCCACTACTGTCTGCACTGTGACGCCCACATGTTCGTCGACGAACCGGTGTACGTAATGGGACATGCCGAGAGCGCCGCACACGTCGCGGGCATCATGCTGAATTTCACCGACGAGGTCGACCTGCTCACTCGCGGTAACGATCCCGAGTGGAGTGAGAAGACCGCCGAGATGCTCGAGAATCACCCGATCGACGTCATACACGACGATGTCTCGGGGATCCAGAACGGCGAGGACGGCTGGCTGAAAGCCCTCGAGTTTGAGGACGGGACTGTCCGGGAGTACAAAGGCGGCTTCGCAATGTACGGCGCCGAATACAACAACGGGCTCGCCAGGGAGCTCGGGTGTGACATCAACGACGACGGCACGATCGAGGTGGACGACCACGGGCGGACGTCAGTCGACCACGTCTACGCCGTCGGCGACTGTACGCCGGGCCACAATCAGATTCCAGTCGCCCTCGGTCAGGGCGCAAAAGCCGGAATCGACGTCCACTTCCAGCTCCGAGACTTCCCGAGAGACCCCGAACTCCTCGAGGAGCAGGGACCGGTGCGTTCTGAAGAGGTTCCCGGGATTCCGGACGAACTGCTCGAACAGGCCGTCGACTTCCACACGTACGGGAAGTGAAACCGTTCCAGCGGATGCAGAGCGGTTAGACTGACTCTTTGGATTCGTCGATAGCACACTCGTCGTCCCGACAGTTCGTCGCCTTCCGCAACACGTCGAGGCCAGGCGGTTCGTCAGGACTGCGAACTGCCCACACACTGGATGACACGATCGGCATCGACGACGAACATAGCCCGACGCGAGACCTCGCGATGGTTCTCGGATTTCTCCGTTAGTACCTTCTCGCACTGTGTCTTCGCCTCGTTATCGCACTCGTCAACTACGAACGCAGAGACAACCCCAAGAGCACCGTTGTCAAGGTGTGAGACCGATTACAACACTCTCTGTTATTTATTGCCGGACGAGTCCCAGAACACGCCCGGTGGCTTCTGGTCAGGGTTCTCGTCGAGAGAGTCCCGTTTCGTCGCGTTGGCGTCCTCGATTAGTGCGGCTGCTTCACCGGCCCAAATATATAACCCAATCAGCGTCTCGCGTCGACTCTGTTCAAGATCAACCGAGTGGTATACGTAGACCACGCCGCCACCCTCGCGGTTCAACTCTGATCGCCGGAGCAGACCCAGGTCAACGAGATTATTGAGATACCGCGTGACCGTACTTCGGTCGTAGCCCATCGATTCGGCGACCTCGTTTGCGGATAGCGGCCCGTCGCTGATGACACGCAGACAGATGTCGTTGCCGGCCTTCGGAAGGCCGAACGCCTGGAGCAACACCTGTTCGATATCCGGGGGCTTCACACTCATCTCTCCGTCCCTCACGCGCTCCATCGGCTGGTCGTGACAGGACATCGCCGGTTCGTCGCGTCCGACCGCGAGGACGACGTTATCACAGCTTGAGCATTCGTAGAGATCGTATCGACTTGACTCCGGGTCGTACGCCACCTCTTCAGGATCTTCTGCGGATTGGTGTAGTTCGTTTCCTGATAAAGAGAGTGTCATACAATAGTCCTCATTTTTGTGTGGAACTATAACAACCCCCATAGTCACCCATTTAATAGTATTGGTAAATACAGTCACAACACGACGAATCTGTGTGTTCGTCAGCACCGGTGGCCGATACGTACGCGCACCTACGTACAGGAGGAGTCACCAGATAGTCGTCTGAACTCAAGCCATACGAATAGTTCTACGACAACTTAGTCGGGTCAACTGCCCCGCGCACGGTGGCGCGGGGCTTGTCAGTGAACTCGGCCTCTGCCAACACTCAGTCGGACGGGACAAATCCCCGATTCGGCGTCACTGTTCCTGACTTCAGAGCGAGTTGACTGTCGCCCGTCCGCCGAGACGACTGTAGGCCCCGGCGGACAAACCGCCATCCGACATTCTTCGCACCCACGTAATCCGCGTTCTGCGTCGCACCGCACGATTCACACTCGAACTCGGCCTGCCGTACACGGTTCCCCTCACTCGTATGCCCGCACTCAGGGCACCGCCGCGACGTATTTCGAGGTGACACAAACTCCACACAGATGCCTTCGGCCTCGGCCTTATACTCGACGAGGTCAACGAGTTGACGGTGCGCCCACTGGTGGAACTCTTTGATAGGCGGCGCACGCTCTCGGATGTGTTTCAGATTCTCGAACGCGATGTACTCACAGTCATGGTCGAGTGCTTCTTGGAGAATCCGATTCGCAACCTGATGCAGTTGATCGCGGACGTACCGTGACTCTCGGCCATTCATCTGCTGCATAGTTCGATGGGCCGACTGTGTCCCCGTCTGCTGAAGTTCGCCGCGAATCCGCTCGAACTCTCGATGCTGGTGCCGGAGTTCTCTGCCGGAGGCGAAGTACGCTGTGCTGGTGGTGGCGATGTTGACGATGCCGAGATCAACGCCGAGAACTGTCCTGTCCTCGTCGTCATCTTGCACCGCAACCTGCTTCGCCGGTTTGTCCTTTCGGAAACCGAGATGCAAATAGTACTCCCCGTCACGCTTCGAGAGCGTGGATTCTGTCATCTCCCAGTCGTCGTCTTCGAGGTAGGCGTGCTGATAGCCGTCTTTTTCGTCCGGGAGGTTCAGGCCACATCGAATCCGGCCATCGACGGTGGTCAGTGAGACTGAGCTGTCATCGAACAGCGTCATCGTCCGCGTGTCGTATTTTACCGTGTTGCTAGTGAACGTTGGTCGGGATGTTTTGTAGTCTTCGTCTAGATCTTCGATTTCCTCGACACCCGAAAGCGCGGCTGCGGCTTGGTGGGTGGCGAGAATGACGTGCTGACTCCCGAGATGGGTCTCCTCGCGCACGTCATCGTATGTGAGGTCCTGGAGATAGGTTTTCCGCGTTTCCCCGTGGTCCCATCCGATTCGGCTACTGATGTTGCAGGCAGTCTTCCACTCGCCGATTGTCGCGTCGAGCAACTCCTGTTGCTCGTCGGTAAGGATGGGGCGGGTAATCGCGGTACGTCTCAGATACTCATCGTCTGCCACACCCTTCAATAAACAAGAGAGGTACTTAATAGCGAGTGGTTTGTGTCACAGCGTGTCGGCTTCAACCCCGCCCACGGTGGGGCGGGGAATCCGCCTCGGTATTCTTTTGAAAATTGAAAGAATAGCTGGGACCACTGTCCAGCCCTGACCCGTGTATTCCGAGAATCCCTGCATTTCGACTGTCCCGGAGGCTGCTCCAGGGAGCGTGAAATCCGGTGTCCCCCTGCCGACACGAATCATGCGAACCAGTAGCGTAACTACGGACTTCAAGAAGCGAAGGGCCCCGCAACGACGTCACACAGAAGCGACGCCTGCTCACTGTTCAAGTCGAATCCAGTCGTCGTCTCCGAACGGCGGTTCATACTCTATTCCGAGCCGCTCGTACACGGTTCGAGGGATACTGATATCCGCGAGATAAAGCTTCCCTGCAAGGGCATCGAGCCCCGTTTTCGGAAGAGCAAGGGTGACCGTGCGGGCTGGCGAAACTGCCTCGCCCAGTGGCTCGCCAGAAGTAGCGTCGATACCGGACGGAACGTCGAGTGAGACAGTCGGACCAGATAGGCCATTCATCCGGTCGATGTACGCATCCGCCGGTGGCCGGACGTCACCACTGAGTCCGTAGCCGATCAGTGCGTCGACGATGGTTGTCCGTTCGGCGACGTCGGCGAGTGATTCGACACCGGAAGTGACTGAGACACCCATCTCGTCGAGAATGTGGTACTGGTGAGCCGCCGCGCCACTCAGTTCCTCTGATGGTCTGTCCAGAACCACTCGAACGGGGACATCTCTATTAGCGAGGTGTCGTGCACAGGTGAGTCCACCACCGCCGTTCCCACCGTTCCCAGCAACAACCACCACGTCGCTCTCTCGAACGTCACGTACGTGCCAGGCAAGTATACGACCTGCATTCTCCATCATCTGGAGTAACTGTAACCCGACATCCTCGACGGCGTCACGGTCGACGTCTCGCATCTCGTCGGCGGTGACCGCGGTGACCGACCGCCCAGTCGACGTGCGAAACGAGTTTCGGGACATGTCTCAGTCATGGTAGAGCAGGGACAAATACCTCGCCAGTGGCGTCCGAAGCGGGCGAAACCCTCCTGCCTCCAATGCGGCTGTTCAGAGCTGTTAGGCCTTGTTGAAACCCTCGATCAGGTCCTCGGTGAGGAGGTCTTCGACAGTCATGTAGACGATTTCATCGTCCGCGCCGGCGAAGAACTCCAAGACGCGTTCCGTGACCGCAGTCTGTCCGTCGACCGTCCAGACGCCGCGCTGTTCGGCCCGACGTTCGACGGGTTCGATTTCACTCAGCGCCGTCTGGAGGATTTCCGTGCGGTGCTGGAGTTCGTGTTCGAACGTCCGACTCGCGGTTTCGGCGGAGATCGCCCAGAACTGCTTGGGCGAGGCTTGGAGGATATCGACGAGTCCCCGGTCGTGTAACTCGTCGATCGCATCGTATACTCTGGTGCGGGGCACCTCTGACACCTGGCTGACGTCTCTGGCAGTCCCCGTGCCGAGGCTGGCAAGTGCGACGAACGTCCGCGCGGCGTAGGCACTCAACCCGAACCGTTCGAGTTGCTCGATCGCGGCGGTCTGTGGATCTTCGATCGGATCACTGCTCATCGATCAGGTGGATGTGGGTCATTGTGAGCCCAGCCACGGAGAGTGGCTGGGCCGGCACGCAACAGTACGGTGGTTGGGACACTGAACTGAACTGCGTGCCGATGGAAGGATTAGCTTCCACCCGGTATATCTCTTTTGTGATTAAACGGGTTACTTTTCGATTTCTAGTTTATCTATGCTTTGACGCGGTACAATCCTGGACCATCTATTGTAACTGAAAAAATCACAACGAATTCGAAAGGGCGTCTCTGCGGCGGATTCGGACGCTTATATTCCCCCTGTCACGTCTCATCCGCACTAGCCGTCATGACAGGAGTGACAATGCCTATCCGTGTCGGGAGCGAACGTTCAGAGAATCGCCGGGGAACTCCCCGTGAGGTTGGGACACATGACCACTAATAATAGTCTGGAGGAAGCGATCGAAGTCCTCCAGCAACTCGGCTTGAAAGAGTACGAGGCGCGATGCTTCGTCGGCTTGTCCCGTCTCCACACGGGTACAGCGAAGCAATTGAGTGAGATGACGGAGGTTCCTCGGACGCGGGTGTACGACGCGATTCGCGTGCTGGAGGCACAAGGTCTGGTCGAGATTCAGCACTCGAGCCCCCAGCAATTCCGGGCGGTTCCACTCGACGAGGCGACCGAGACCCTGCGCGACCAGTACGAAAACCGCGTCGAGCGACTCCACGATGCGCTGGACACGGTCGAAATCGTCGAGCACAAAGACGAGACTCCCGTCCAGCAGATATGGGCGATGTCCGGACGGGACGCGATCGAAAATCGGACGGACCAACTCATCGAGGACGCATCCGAGGAGGTCGTACTGGTCCTGGGCGACGAGTCACTGCTGACCGAGGACCTCGTTGCCACCCTCAACGAGGTCGGCAATGGGGTCGACCTTCTCATCGGCGCGCTGACGGAGTCGCTTCAAGAGCAGATCCAGACGGCCGTGCCGGACGCTATGACATTCATCTCTGGGTTAGAGTGGTTACACGGTGAGAATGCTACTGCAGACGAGACGGCAATCGGCAGGCTCCTGCTGGTCGACCGCTCGACGATCCTCGTGAGTTCACTCATGACAGACACCAAGGAAGAACAAGCGATATTCGGCGAAGGATTCGGGAATGGGCTGGTCGTCATCGCTCGGCGGCTCATGGCAGAAGGGTTGCTGACCGCCCACGATCCCAAGCAGTAATCTCGCGACGAGCAACTATTAGCTACTCCGTCAGCGGACGCGACTGTCAGAGTGTTCCTGATCGCGTTCGTCGCTGAAACGGTCTTCTAGCAACTGGAGCGTGAGATACTCGCCATTGTCGATCGTGATGCAACAATTGTTGTATATGAACGAGAGGCGGCCGCCTGTCCGAGGAGTTCCGCCGTACCGCGGGTCGAACAACGAATCTAACGCAGTCGGATCGACGACATCCGCCAGTGGTCGAAGAAAACACGGTTCACGGCCTTCAACTGCGCTCACCGCGCGTACGACGGCCGTGCTGACCGATTCCTCCGGCCCGATTTCGTACTCCACAGATTTGATTCGTGCTAGACGACGAAAAGTCCCGGAGATTTTCACCCAATTCATCAAAACAAGTCTCGGATGGACGAGTTGGATACGCGTGTTGGTACTGCTCGTGTCGGTGGAGTCGAAAATAACGCATCATAGCCCCGCTAAACCCGGTATGATCTCAACTCCCAAGCGTCAGTCATTCCTCAGTGCTGTTGTGGAACGAGATTGCAGACCCGGCCAATGCTTATGCCCTTTTTCAACCGACTACTGAACGGGGCGTCCTGTCACACGCTCCCGCCCCCTTGATGATGAGCGACGATTCACGCCTCGGCGTGTGCCCGAACTGTGGTCACGATATCCAGCCGATAGACGAGCTGATCACATACGAACGGTCGGATAACTCGATCGGGGTGTTCGCCGAGTGCCCCTCGTGTACAGCGGTAATCGCCCCACGGTAGCGGAGCCATTTGTCCCGCGTTCTACTGATTCGAGTGTGGGAAAGAACCGAACGGCGGCGCAGATGATTATTACTCACGGGGACGGATAACAGATGTATGAACGAAGTCGATTTTCTAGTCATCGGATCCGGCTCCGGTTTGGATGTCGCGAACGCAGCAGCCAACCGAGGCCAGTCAGTTGCAGTCGTAGAGAAAGGACCGCTCGGTGGGACGTGTCTCAACCGTGGGTGCATCCCGTCCAAGATGCTGCTCTACCATGCAGACGTATTCGAGACGATCGAGAGTGCCGGCGCGTTCCACATTGACGCAGAAATAACTGATGTGGACTTCGCGGAGATGGTTCGCGAGGTCAACGAGGACGTGAGTGGCGACGCCGACTCTATCCGGAAGGGGCTCCGTTCCTCCGCGCAACACGATCTCTACGAGGGCGAAGGCCGATTCGTCGACGAGCGAACGGTCGAAATCGTCAGTGGCGAGGACGAAGGAGCCCGAATTCGAGCCGAGACAGTGCTGATCGCTGCCGGGACACGGCCGGCAATCCCCGATATCGACGGGATCGACGACGTGGACTACCTCACCAGCACCGAAGCGTTGCAGTTGGAAACCCCACCGGACCACCTCGTGATCGTCGGAGGCGGCTACATCGCAGCCGAGCTCGGTCACTTCTTCGGCACGTTCGGGAGCGACGTGACGATTATCGGGCGACGACCGAATCTCCTCCCGGAAGCCGACGAGGAGGTCGCCAAAGCGTTCACTGAGCGATACGCCGAGCGGTTCACTATCCACACCGGACATGCAGCGACAGCTGCCTCAGAGAGTGATGGTTCAGTGACTGTCGAAGCCCACCCTTACGAGTACGGAGACGACGGCGGGATACGCGGAGACGAATCAGTGACCGTAACCGGGGACGCGCTACTCGTGGCCGCTGGCCGTACTCCGAACACCGATCTACTCGATCTCGACGCAGCAGGGGTCGAAACCGACGAGCGAGGCTTCGTCGAAACCGACGAGTATCTCCGGACGACCGCTGAGGGAGTCTGGGCACTGGGTGACATCGTCGGCGAGTATCTCCTGAAGCACAGCGCGAACCACGAAGCCCAGGCCGTCGCTCGAAATCTCTTCGGCGACGACCTCAAGCCAGTCGACTACACTGCGATGCCCTTCGCTGTGTTCGCGTCACCAGAAGTCGCGGGGGTAGGTGCACACGAATCTGAACTTCAGGAAGCCGGCACGGAGTATGCGACGCGAACCTATCGGTACGACCAGACAGCACGTGGAAGTGCAATGAAAGCCGACGGCTTCGTCAAGGTCATCATCGACTTGGAGGGCGAAATCCTCGGCTGTCATATCATCGGACCCGAAGCCTCCGATCTCATCCAGGAGGTCGTCGTCGCGATGAAAGCCGGGACGGGGACAGTCACGGATATTCGCGAATCCATCCACATCCATCCTGCACTCTCCGAGGTGGTTCAGCGAGCGTTCTCGGGACAGTTCTCCCAAGGAGGTCACTCACACTGATTTTGCCAGGGTCCCCGCTTGTCTGTCCGGGCGTCAGTATGGCGGCCTCATAAGTGCGGTATACTGGGAGTCCTCGCATTGATCAGTGAGTGGAAGGTCGGTCACACCCGTGTGCTTCAGTTGCACAGTTGCTCAAGACATAACCAGCAGTCGCTCCTCGGTGCGGTTGGAATGTTAGTAGTCCATGCGGCGTTTCCGATCGCTGCGGAACATCGTGAGAGAGCGACCGAATTGGTTCGAGAACTAGCTGAGAATTCACGGGAGGAGGAGGGAATCATCGAATATCGAGTCGCGGTCGACGTGGACGACGAGAATCTCTTCCGGTTCTTCGAACAGTATGAGGACGAGGCAGCGTTCGGAGCCCACGCTGAGTCCGACCACTTCGAGCAGTTCGAGGCTGAACTACCGGAGTTACTTGCAGGAGAGCCAGCCGTAACCCGCTTCGAAGTCGAATCGGCCACGGACATCGAACTCTGACCCAGGACACGAAGTAAAACTATCCCACACAGCATTATCCCCAACAGAGAGAACGTTCTACTTTGGGTGAGCGGTGTCGCGGTTCTGTCGCCTCTCCTTGTGTTTGTATTTTGCACTCCCAAGACAGCGCTATATCGGAGCGAATACTCTCCTCAGATATGCACAATGTGAGCGTTGAAAAGGTGATTTCAGCCCCGGCGACAGACGTATGGACTGCACTCGACGAGTTCGGTCGCGTCTCCGAGTACAATCCACACGTTGCGACGTCGAAGATCATAGACGGCCCGGAGACTGGTGTCGGTGCGACCCGCGAGTGCGTATTCGAGGATGGTGGCCGTATCGAAGAGAAGATTATCGAATACAGTCCAGGATCGGAGTACACTGTGGAATTCATCGATGTCGGCAGTATGCCTCTGAAGCAGAATCGGGTCCAGATCCGCGTTGAGGAACGTGGTGATACGGCTGCAGCGGTCACGATGGCCGCCACGTTCGAACCCAAGTACGGATTTCTCGGGACGATAATGGCGAAAGTGATGATGGAGTCCCGATTCCGGAAAACGTTCGAGGAAGTCCTCAATGGCCTGGAAGCGTACGTCCTCAAGCGAGAGGACGTTACAGAGGAAGGCCGAACCGATGTCGCTTATGAGTAATCAGTCCCCCTACCAATGGATAGTGTATCCTGAGACGGCAGCTCAGAGCGAATTTTGCTGCCGTTGGTCTCGGCGAATAGCAGGAGGTATATAAATCACGTTCGCAAGCGTATCCTCGTTGCACGGCCGCAGACGGATTATATCTTCGGAGACTGTTCTAGCTGATGCAATGACAAAAGCAGCAGTTGTGATTCTCGCTGGAACCGAGGGACACGCGAACTTGGGTCGAATCGTTAACGGTCTCGAGACGGCGAAGGAGTTCGCAGAGACCGACGGAGACGAACTAGAGCTCATCTTCGACGGAGCAGGAACTCAGTGGATCCCTGAACTCGAAGATCCGGACAGTGACCAGCACGAACTCTACCAGGCGGTCAAAGATGATGCGTCCGCGTGTGATTTCTGCTCCGGAGCGTTCGGTGTCGACGATGCAGTGAACGACTCCGGCGTAGTTCGGCTCGACGACCACGACGGGCACCCCAGTATCCGTTCGCTCGTCGACGACGGCTACGAAATCATCACGTTCTGACGTTCGGAACAGCTAATCCCATCTCAGAATCAGTATACGAGTATTATCCAGGGTGAGTCTTGTCGCCCTGGTCCATGTCGCTCTTACGCGAACACGCTTGGTCGGTTGTTGTATAATAGAGTCATCCTCGCAGCCTGAAAGTGGAGCGGGGTCATCCGCGGCCGCCAGCCAGTGCAGTTGCCTCAGGAAGCCGTCGGAGCCACAGCATTGCAACAGTCCCGACAAACGGTCCGATGACTAGTGGCGCAAAGGCCCACTGCCAGCCGACGGCATCGGCAATAATCGGTGTGACTTGGATCGACCCCACCGTGAGTAGAAATCCGATGGCAGTCTGGAGCGTCAGGGCTGACCCGACGTAACTGTCCTCGGCGAGTTCGGAGACGGCCGCCGAGAACTGCGCGGAGTCGGCGACAATAACGAACCCCCAGATCAACAGGAAGGGGATGAGGATGAGCAGGGGCCCACCAAACACGAAGCCGGCACCGATACAGGCTGTGCCGCTGACGATCATACTTCCGCTCGTGACGGTTGTCCGTCCGATACGATCTGCGAACACACCGGCGACGACGGCACCGATACCCCCTACTGCAATAGTTCCGAATGCGAGCAGCGCAGCGAGTGTCGGTGCCGGGTCGCCGCTGGTAGCGAAACTTGCAGCCAAATAGACGGGAATCCACGCCCAGACGGCGTATAATTCCCACATGTGACCGAAATATCCGAGATTGGCGAGCATCGTTCCGCGGTCACCGAGCATCCGCCGAACGGCTCCGGGATCGAACGGTGCTGCCGGAGCTTGATAGGGGCCTGGACGCACAAAGAGAACGAGCACACCACTGACTGCTGCGAGCCCAGCCGCACCAAGTAAGACGAGTCGCGGACGACCGACACCACCGATCGCCCGAAGCAGATGCGGCATCGCCGACCCGATCGTGAGTGCACCGACAAGCGTGCCGATAGCGAACCCGCGGCCTTCCCGAAACCAGCCAGCCATGATTTTCATGCCTGTCGGGTACACACCGGCCAGTGCGATACCGGTGAGAAACCGTAACAGAACGGCCGGGATGAACGACGACACGGCAAGGGCGATAAGGGCAGTCGCTCCCACACCGATGGCGGCTGAGACAGCAAACAGGTACCGCGGCGGAATCGTATCCGACAGGGTGAGTGTCGCAGAAAGCACGGCACCGACGACGAATCCGAGTTGCACCGCGTTCGTCAACCATGCCGTCTCAGCGCTCGAAAGATCCCAGAGCGCCGCGAGTTCCGGCCCAACCGCTGATGCACTGAACCAGAGCGTCATCGCCAGCAGTTCGGCAACAGCAAGAATGAGGAGGACACGGTAGCGACTTGATTTCGGCTGTTCCTGCTCCTGTGACTCCGTATCCATTATGTTGGTGTACTAATCAGCGTAAATAAAAACCCACGGAGGGGTTCGGATGTATTGCACACCGCAGCGCGTATTATATATAGAAGACATCTGTACCTACGCTAGGAAAATGGCTGAAGATCAGGATCGTGATGACCCTCCGAGTGACCGTTCGGCGAGGACGTCCGCAGCCCCGGATTCATCTCCTGAAGAGCGTTATCGCAAGATTTTCCAATATAACAACGACGCAGTGATGGTCGTTGACCTGGAGACCGAATCCTTTCTCGATGTCAATCCCGCAGCCTGCGACCTGCTCGGATACTCCCGCGAGGAACTCCTCTCGATGCATCCGGAGGATATTCATCCAAATGACGTCGAGCGCGTCCGAAAGGAGTTCATCTCTCAAGTCTACCAGGAAGGATCAGGCTTCACCGACGACCTGACTTGTCTCACCAAGGACGGCGAAGAGGTTCCGACCGAAATCTCCGGAGCCGCACTCGACGCCGGAGAAGATGGAACCGACCCGACCCAGATGATCGCGATGCTCCGTGACATCTCCGACCGCGTCGAACACCGTCGAGACCTCGAAGAGAAGATCGAACGGCTAGATCGATTCGCCAGTATCGTTTCACACGACCTGAAGAACCCGCTCTCGATCATCAACGGCCATGTGACCCTTGCCCGGGAGAATGGCGATCCCGAACACTTCGACGCCATCGAGGACGCCGTAGACCGGATGGACGAGATGTTGTCTGAACTCTTGCAGCTTACCAGGGAAGGACACCTCGTCGGCGAGAGAACGGACATCGAGTTGGAGCCCCTGGCACGAGAGGTCTGGATCGACTGTGAACTCGACCCAGCGACTCTCGAAATCAAGTCATCGAGGACACTTTACGCGGATCGGGACCGCCTCCACGAACTCTTTGCAAACCTCTTCGAGAACGCACACACTCACGGTGGGGAGACGGTTACTGTCCGTGTCGGAACGCTCGACAGAGACGATCGTAACGGGTTCTACGTGGAAGATGACGGCGAAGGGATCCCAGCAGACGAACAAGATACCGTATTCGAGTGGGGACATACAACGACCAGTGACGGAACTGGCTTCGGCCTCGCTATCGTCGCCGAGATCGCCGAGGCGCACGGCTGGGAAATTACTGTCTATGATGCCGAAGCAGGGGGAACTCGCTTCGAGATCGAAGTCTCCTAACCTCGAGCGAGGGAGAACGGGACTTCACTCAGCAAACAGTATATAAATACTGCGGGTAGATGGAACGCGTCTCAACGCCCACAGCGTCATTAAGCCTGTTCTCCAAGCTCTACAAAGACATGGCTGATAGCTCTTCCCCGAACACGCCACACGGAGACACGACGTGGTACAAAGCTCTTTCACCTGGTGAACTACCAGAAGGTCGAGTCAAGGCTGTTAGCTGTGGCGATACGACCGTGGCTGTAACCCATTATGACGGTGAGTATGCTGCTCTCGACAACAACTGTCCGCATCAGGGCGGACCCCTCGGTGAGGGATCCATCGAGACAGGATATCTCCGATGTCCGTGGCACGGGTGGGACTTCGACCCGCTGACCGGCGAGACACCCGGTCCACACGACGACTGCGTCCAGACGTTCCCGGTCGAGGAACGCGAGGACGGAATCTACGTCGGATTTCCGGAAGAAGAACCTCACGAGCGAACGGTCTCCGACGTCATCGCCGAGACGCTGGTCAACTGGGGCGTCCGACAGGTCTGGGGGATCGTGGGTCACTCGAATCTCGGCCTCGCCGACGCGCTCCGCCGTGAGGCCGACCAGGGAAACCTCGCGTACTACGGCGTTCGGCACGAGGGCGCCGGCGCGTTCGCCGCCTCGGCATACGGAAAACTCACCGGGCGTCCGGCGGCCTGTTTCTCCATCGCAGGCCCCGGTGCGACGAACATGCTCACGGGCCTGTGGGACGCCAACGTCGACCGCTCGCCGACGATCGCCCTCACGGGGCAGGTCGAGTCGCAAGTCCTCGGGACGGGGAACTTCCAGGAAGTCGACCTCGAAGCCGCCTACGGCGACGTCGCCGAGTTTGAGGCGACCGTCCTGCCGGACAGCCAGCACGCTGAACTCGCGACCCGAGCGGCCAAAACCGCCATCCTCGAACGCGGTGTCTCGCACCTGATCTTCCCGGACGAGATACAAACGCAGTCCGCCGAGGGTGTCGAGCCCGGCGACCCCGAGGGGCGCATCACGGAACGCGACATCAGCCCGCCCGAGGACGCAGTTCAAGATGCGGTGGACCTGCTCGAAACCGCCGAGCGTCCGGTCATCATCGCTGGCCACGGCGCTCGCTTCGAGATGGACGGCATCGTCGACCTCGCCGAACGGTTCGACTGTCCGGTGCTGACGACGTTCAAGGGCAAAGGACAGATTCCCGACTCCCACCCACTCGCGGGGGGCGTCCTCGGCCGGAGCGGAACGCCGATCGCGAGTCACTTCATGAACGAGGCGGATCTGCTGGCCGTCTTCGGCGCGAGCTTCTCGAATCACACGGGCATTGCCGAGTACAAGCCGATAATCCACGTCGACTACGATGCGATGACGCTGGGCAAGTTCCACAGCATCGATGTTCCAGTGTGGGGCGAGATCGGCGTCACTGTAGACGAGCTCATTGACCGAATTGAGGGCGTCGAGGCAGAGAGCCAGCGCGAAGAACTCGCCGATCGGTGGGAGATCTGGCGCGAGGAGAAGGCAACTCGACGCGCCGGGACGCCCGAGCGTGGCGTCAACTACGCCACCGCCTTCGAAGCGATGACCCGACTCGTCCCTGACGACGCCATCATTCCCGTCGACGTCGGGAACAACACCTATGCGTTCGGCCGGTATTTCGAACCGGAACACCAGTCCGTGCTCATGTCCGGCTATCTCGGGTCGATCGGCTTCGCGTTCCCGGCGGCCCTTGGGGCGTGGGCAGCCACGCAGGAACCCGAGTCACAGTTTGCCGGCCGGAAGGTCGTCTCGGTGTCCAGCGATGGCGGGTTCGGCCAGTACATGAGCGAGTTCACGACCGCCGTCAAGTACGACATGGATATCACGCACGTCCTGTTGAACGACGACGAACTCGGGAAGATCAGCAAGGAGCAGCGTACGGGCGGGTGGGACGTCTGGCAGACCGACCTCGTGAACCCGGAGTTCGCCGCATTCGCGGAGAACTGTGGCGGACACGGCCTCTTCGTCGACGACCCGGACGACCTCGACGAGGCGCTCGAAACCGCGATCGACCACGATGGCCCCGCACTCGTCGAAATACTCACTGACTCGGACCCCATCTGAGCGATCGTATGGTCGTGACTGAAACTTCCATCGGGGCGAACGCGTGAGCGGGTTCACATCGCTGCTACTCAGCGTCCTTGGAGTATTCGCGCTGGCGTTGGTCGTCCGATTGGTGGTCCGCAACCAGGATCGGGTCGCGTTTGCGAGTGCGCTTGTCTTCATCGGCGTGGTCGTCTCGGCAGTGGGACTCTCCTTTGACCTCCCGCTCACCGACGACCTGATCCTGACAATCTTTTTGCCGACGATAATTTTCCACGGGACGACGACGATCGACGTCCAAGAACTGTGGCGAAACACGAGCCTAATTGTGGTTCTCACGGTCATTGGACTCCCACTTGCGGTCGTGATTCTCGGCGTGGTCGGCTCGGTTGCGTTCGGATTTCCGTTGCTTGTCGCGCTGCTGTTCGCGACGATCATTCTCCCGACCGACCCTGCCGCAGTGCTGTCGATCTTCGACGAGCTCGACGTCGCCGAACAGCTCGCGGTCACCATCGAAGGCGAGAGCCTCCTCAACGATGGCGTCGCGATCGTGATTTTCTCCGCGGTGGTCGCCGCCTTCGAAGCCTCCGGATCGGTCGCGGCGCTTGCGACACCGCGTTCTCTCGTCGGCATCGCCGGCGACATCGCCCTCGTCGGTGGTGGAGGGCTCGTCCTGGGCATGGTTGTCGGCTACCTCGCCCACATCGCGATGCGCCAGCTCGACGACAGGATGAGCATCCTCCTGCTCACCGTGCTGGTCACCTACGGGAGCTTTCTGCTCGCCGAACACTTCCTCGGAGTGAGTGGGATTCTCGCGGTTGTGGGTGCGGGACTGTTGATGGGTGCACACGAGGAGACCCACCACAAGATGAGCACGAGCGAGTCCCACGTCCAGGAACTCTGGACGACCGCGGCCTTTCTCGTCACGACGATGCTGTACGTCCTCATCGGTGCCGAAATCCGGATCGATGCGTTCATCGAGAACGCCGGACTCGTGGTCTCGGCCGCTATTCTCGTTGTCGTCGTCCGCGCGGCCACGATTTACCCACTGGTCACAGGAACCAATCTCATACGCGGCCAGCCGGTTCCCCTGTACTGCCAGCACGTGATGGTCTGGGGCGGTCTGCATACCGTCGTGCCGGTCGCGCTGGTGTTGTCGCTCCCGCAGGGGTTTCCGTTCCGCGAGCAACTGCAGGTGATGGTGTTCGGCGTCGCCGTGATCAGCATCGTCGTCCAGGGGCTGTTGATGCCGCCCGTCCTGACGCGGCTTGGGCTGGGCGATTCGAGCGGCGGGTGACGCAGTTACCTCGTCACGCGGCGGCCGAGCGAGAAGACGAAGACGGCAGTCAGAAACGCGCCCGCGAGTCCCTCCGATGCAGCTACGAAACGGCCGGCATCGCCAGCCGGATGGACGTCCCCGAGTCCGAGTGTCGCGAACGTCACGACGCTGAAGTAGAGCCCATCGAACGCGGCGAGCAGACCGTGAGTGCCGTAGCGCACCACCTCCTCGCCCGCAACGAGTCCGCCGACTGCCGGGTACAAGAGTGCGCTGCTCACGATGACCCCCAGCGCAAGTGCAAGCGTCCGCTGTGGTCGCTCGCCGTAGCCGGCGACCAGATCGAGAAATCCGTTCGTGGCCCAGCGCAGCGCCGCGTCCGCGCGATGTGTCAGTGAGTGCTCGGAAGCCCGGGCGTGGGCGGCGTAGCGCCGGCGACGGTATCGCAACTCGCGGACAAAGAACATCGACGCTGTCTCGCTGTCGCCCGTCCCCGTCGCCCCCTGTTTTCCTTCGAGATATGTGTGTTCCAGTCCCTCAATGCTATCCGCCGCCGCGGGGGTCCCGACGTACTCGTGGAGCCGCCAGCGGTTCGAACGCAACACCTCACGGTAGGACGCGAAGGGGAACCCGTCGAACCGCGTTCGGTAGAATCGGTATCGGTCGAAGGTGTCCGGTTCGCAGTCGAGATCCACGTCACCGAGGGTGACATCTGTAAGGTCGTAGCAGGCGACAGCATCCTCCGGTTGGTCGAGCCGTCCTGCTGAGACGGTCGCGTCTTGGAGATGGCACGTCAGGTCGCTGCTGGGACGGACACGAAGCAGGTCGAACGTCCCTTCCGAGAGATCGAGCGTCCCGTCGGCATCGTCGAGACAGACGCCTTCGAATATCGCACGGGTGCCGTCCGCACCGACGAACTCGGCACCCTCCTCGAACGTCGTGGACACGAACTGCACAGTTCCAAAGGTGAGGTTGGGAAAGTGTGCCGAGCCGGCGACAGTGACGTCGTCGAAACCTAGCCATCCAGCCACGTCGCAGGCAGCGAACTCCACGCTGCCGTCGAACCGGACATTGCTGATCTGAAAACTGCGTTCAAACGACCCACGGCGAGACCGAAGACAGGTCAATGGTTCTGACGCCGTCCCGAACACTGTGTCGTCGATTGTGACGTCCATCTCGAAGGTCGCCGTAGTGGTGTCCAGGTGCGATATGTGACAGTCTCTGATGTGGACCGGGTGTCGAACGACCGCCCCGGACAGATCGAGCCTCCCGTCGACTGTGACGTCACAGAATATAATACGCCCGACATCGCTCCCGTCGACGACGAGCGCGGAGAGATCCAGTTCGTCGAGCTGGATGTCGACGTACTCTCGACGAGCAGGGTCGTCCGCGTCGACGTCCGCGAGGAATGCCGACCGCAACGTCGACGAGGTGATGTCCGCCGCCACGCGCTCCTCGGGCGTGAGGTGGAACACGCACCGGTCGTGGTCGGCGGCCACCGACCGCGGACAGCGTCGCTCCGATCCGTCCACGGTGTACCGAACGGTACAGCAGGTCACGTTACTCCCCTCGCGTGCCAGCCTCGACGCGTGTTCGGAGGAGCCCGTCGTCGGGGCGGTGTATCGTTCATATCCATGTCAGCGGGAGGGGGACTGAAGGAAGTCGAGTCGAACGGACGCAGTCGACCGCAGGACGCTCGCCACCAGCACCACCAGCGAGAGCGACAGGAGGACGATTCCGAATCCCAGGGGGAGCCCGATTGGATCCGGGCCCAAGACGCTCCCGAGCGTCAGTGCGAGGCCGAACACCCCGAGGTAGCTTCCGAGGAGAAACAGCGGCACGACGCTGTAGGGGCCATCAGTGTAGGCGTACACGCCGGCGAGCACGCCGGCGGCCGGGAGCACGACGAAGTAGACGACTGTCGCGACTCCATTAGTCGCGGCGTCCAACCCACTCACCGGGTCCCGGTAGAGTACGAAGAGGACCACCAGGAATCCGGCCACGAGTGCAGCGCCGCCGATTTCGTTTGTGTCCATACAGTGATAACCCTCAACGGGGACGGAGTAGTTGCTCCGGTCTGTGTCTCTCGAGTTACTCCTGGGCGCGCTCCATCGCGTAGCTCAGCCGGTGGGGCATGAGGCTCAGCGCGCGGACGATGGCCACCAAAGCGATGAAGATGCCCAGGAGGATGTGGCCGATGCCGCCGAGTTTGAGCCACAGCAGCGTCGAGGGCCACTTGTGGATCGAAGCGAGTGCGCCGTTGACCGCGGCGCCGCGGGTCCCGCCGCTCCCGCCGGCGAGGCTCGTGTCGGTGTACGTGCTGAAGAAGTTCTCCAGTAGCGGGTGGAACTCGGTCAGCTCGAAGAACAGTGCCGCGCCGACCAGCAGGTATCCTACGGCGGCGAAGACGGCACCGACCATGAGCATCTTCTTGATCGAGCCGACGGTCGATTCTATCTCGTCGATTGGTTGACGGTCCGGGTAATCGGATGCCATACACCCTCATTCACCCCCCTAATAGATAGGAGCACCGCGGCCGTGGAACTCGCTTACACGGACACATGGACGTTCTAATACTTCCGGATGAAACGTCAGCGCGACCAGAGACAATATGCCGTCAATAGCCCGACTACCGATCTCACGGGGTGACGTGATTGTGCATCGAAATCGAACAAATCCGTCCGACGCAACCGACAGACACCGGTCCCGAACACGGGCCGTGCAGCGGATCGGACAGTCAATCCGGACTCGGACGAACAGAGTGTGGAACCGATGAGTCACTCCGACGAGCAGGCAGCAGAACAGGTCGCCGTCTGGAGTGACCTCCCCGACCGAGAGCCGACGCATGCCCGCGTCGAGGGCATCGATCTCGTCGTCATTCGGTACGGCGACGAGGTGTCGGTTCTGTATGGCCGCTGTCTGCATCGCGGGGTACTCCTCGGTGACGGCCACGTCGAGGGACACAACCTCATCTGCGGCGTCCACGGCTGGGATTATCGGTACGATACGGGCGTCAGCGAGTATGACAACTCGGAAGTTCTCGAGAAATTCACAGCGTGGGTCGACAAGGAGGAGGACGCCGTCTTCGTCGACGCGTCAGAAGTTACGGCCTGGGCGGAAGAGAATCCACAGCCGTACGATCCGCCCGAAGCTGGAGACGGCGACGACGGGGCAATGCAGGGAGCTACCGACGACATCGACGGCGGCTCGGTCGACCCCGAGTTCTACGGCGAGCCCGATTACGACAAAGAGCCGTACACACACTACATCCAGAGCCTCGCCCAGAAGGGACCCGAGGGAATCGGTGAACACGGGGACGTTTCGGCGATGGGCGTTCCGCGCTCAGAGCTCCCGTCCTGGGACGACCTGCAGATCCTGACTGCCCAGCTCGCCCGGACGCCGCTCGACGACGAGGCAGCCGTCGATACGGGGCTGGTGATCGGTCCGAACGCAGAGAACCCACTGCACCTCGATATCCCGATCTTCGTGAGCGACATGAGCTTTGGCGCGCTCAGTGAGGAAGCGAAGATCGCAATCTCGAAAGGCGCAGACCAGGCAGGTACGGGCATCTGTTCCGGTGAAGGCGGCATGTTACCCGAGGAGCAGGAAGCGAACTCCCGGTACTTCTACGAGTACGCGACAGGGAAATTCGGCTGGGACATCGACCTCGTCGAACGGGTCCAGGCGTTCCACTTCAAAGCCGGACAGGGTGCAAAAACGGGGACCGGCGGCCACCTCCCCGGCGAAAAAGTACAGGGACGAATCGCCGAGGTCCGCGATCTCGAACCGGGAACGGACGCCGTGAGTCCCTCGCGCTTCCAAGATTTGGAAACGCCCAAGGATTTCGCCGAGATGGCCGACCGGGTGCGCGACGTCGGTGGTGGCATCCCGATCGGGTTCAAACTCTCCGCCCAGCATGTCGAGGAGGATATTGACTTCGCGCTGGATGCTGGTGCCGACTATCTCATCCTCGACGGGCGCGGGGGTGGTACTGGCGCGGCACCAGACGTATTCAAAAACAATATCTCGGTCCCGACGATGGCCGCTCTTGCCCGGGCACGTCGCCACTTAGACGGACGCAACCGGTCGGACGTGACGCTCATCGCGACGGGTGGCCTCCGGACGGAGTCGGATTTCATCAAGGCGATGGCGCTCGGAGCGGACGGCGTCGCCGTCGCGAACTCGGCGATGCAAGCAATCGGCTGTCTCGGGATGCGAGCCTGTGACTCGAACAATTGTCCCGTTGGGATCGCTACCCAGCGGGAAGACCTCAGAAACCGTCTCGTCATCGACTCGGCTGCCGACGGTCTACAGAACTTCTTCGAAGCGACAGTCGAACTGATGAAGGTGATGGCTCGTGCTTGTGGACACGACAGTCTCTCCGGGTTCGAGTGTCGTGATCTAACGACCTGGAAAAAAGATATCGCCGACCTGACCGGCGTCGAATATGCGGGGGTTACGGAACCGTGAGACCGACGTCCAAACGCTTGAATTCCCGGCATGAACAGAAATCAAATAATGCGAGTGGGTGGCCGTCCAGCTATCCTGTGGGTACTGCTGGCGGTGCTTGGCCAGCTGGCGGTCCGTGCCGTAATCGGCGGTGTGGCATTGCTGATGGCCCCCTCCGGAGAGATTGTCGGACTCTCGTCGGTTCCACTCGACAGGACGCCGTTCGGGGACTTCCTGGTCCCAGGCATCATCCTCTTCGTGGTGTTCGGACTCGTCCCGGCAGTCGTGTGCTACGCGCTCTACACGCGACGCCGATGGGGGTGGACTTCGAGCGTCGGCGTCGCCGTTGCAATGCTAATCTGGGTACTCGTGGAGGTGGCTGCCGGCTTCGATCGGCCGACGATCTATCTGAACCTCGCAACCGCCGGAGCGATCGTAGTGCTTGCTGTTCACCCAGCAGTCCGCCAAGACAGATCGGACGCCAAGCGGTCGTGATAGAGGCAAACCTACCGGAAATACGCGGAGTCACCACCGATTGAACATGGATATAGAACTCATTACAGTGGCTGCAGTGGCAGAGAACGGCGTTATCGGCCGGGACGGCGAGATCCCGTGGCCGAGCATCCCAGCCGACAAGCAACAGTACAGAGATCGGATCGCGGATTCACCCGTAATCCTCGGGCGAGTCACGTTCGACTCAATGCGTGACGACCTCCCGGGGACCGCACAAATCGTGTTGAGCCGGTCGGAATCGGCGTTCGATGTCGAATCGGCGCACCATGTGTCGGGCATCGACGATGCGATCGCGACAGTCGAATCGCTCGGGAGCGACCATGCCTATGTCATCGGCGGAGCGGGCATCTACGACCTCTTCCAGCCGGCTATCGACCGAATGATACTCAGCCGGATTCCCGGCGAGTACGACGGGGACACGTATTTTCCGGACTGGGAGACCAATGACTGGACCCTCGTGGACCGCACCCCCTATGACGAGTTCACCCTCGAAGAGTGGGTTCGAGAACAAAGCTAACACTCCGGATACCAACGATGGATACGTCCGATCTGCCCGCGGCCGTTGCCGAATACCTCTCCGAGAATCGTACGGAACTGTTCGAGTTCACCGAGACCATCGTCGGATACGACACCCAGAACCCACCCGGACGAACTGTCGATATCGTCGAATGGGTCGAAACCACGCTCGAGGAATCGGCGTTGTCCGTCGAGCGTTTTGAAGTCGACCCTGAAAAGCCGAATCTCATCGCCACGCTTCCCGGACAGACCGACCGCACGCTGTGTTTCAACGGCCATCTCGATACCGTTCCGTTCGACGAGGGCGATTGGTCGTACGAACCGCTCGGGGAGCGAGACGGCGAACGCCTCTACGGACGCGGGACGACCGATATGAAAGGGGCTGTCGCCGCGATGTTGCAGGTCGCACTCGCGTACGCTCGGACCGAGACGGAGCCGCCAGTGACACTCCAGTTCGCGTTCGTGAGCGACGAGGAGACAGGCGGTGACGCCGGCCTCACGACGCTGTTAGAGACGACAGAGTTCGACCCCGACGCCTGTGTCGTGGGTGAAACTACCTCCCGGAACGGACGATACTCCATCTCGGTGGCCGATCGCGGGAACATCTGGCTCACGCTCGAAGCGTCCGGGACGGCTGCCCACGGCTCGCGACCGATGATCGGGGAGAACGCGATCGATCGCCTGACTACGGCAGTCGAGCAGTTACGAAACGAGTTCGGGCAACGGGAACTCTCGGTCGATTCAGCGATGGACGAGATCATCGGGGAGTCCGTCGACTTCTACGAACCGGAAGCCGGAGCTGAGGCCACCCGCACCTTGTACCGGTATCCGACGATCAATCTCGGCATCATCGAGGGTGGAACGGCGATCAACACGGTCCCGGCCTCGGCATGCGCGAGAGTCGATATTCGATTGACGGCCGGTGTCGACACCAGAGACGCGCTCAGTGGGATCCGGAACTGCTTGGCCGGGATGGACGGCATCGAGATCACCGATATCTCGTGGACCCGTGGGTCGTACGAGCCGCTCGGGAGTCCGATCGTCGAAGCGAGCGCGCGAGCAGCCGACCACGTCGTCGACGACCAAGTCTACCGGCGGAGCGGTACCGGTGGCGGTGACGCCAAAGTGCTTCGGCACGAGGGGATTCCAACGGTCGAGTTCGGCTTCGGAACCCAGACAGCGCACGGAACTGATGAATACACAACGACCGAGGCCCTGGTTCGAAACGCTATCAGCTACGGAACACTCCCAGTCCTCTACGAGCAATTCACGAGTACTGACGGATGATTGCAGCTATCGGGGGGACGACAGTTGCGCTGATGACGCTCGTTATTCTGATCGCCGGAACGACGAATGGACTGGCTGGCTTCGGATTCGCCCTCGTCGGAACAATGGCGCTTGCAACAGTGATCGATCCGGCGACGGCAGTCGTGTTCATGATTATCCCCATTCTCGCGGTGAATCTTTCGCTGGTACGTGATCTCTCCCGGGAAGAGCTTCGAACCTGTAGTCGACGGTTTGGACCACTCATTGGTGCAGCACTGGTCGGCACAGTTGTCGGGATGGCCGTCCTCAGTAGTATTCCGACCGGCCCCCTGCGTGTCGGCCTCGGAGTATTGACGCTCGGCTTCGTCGCGACCGCTCAGCGACGGATCCCCCTCCCAGAGTGGTCGTCAGGTGGGATCGGTACGTTCGCTCAAACGCGAGTTGGGATGCTCGGTGTCGGCGGCATTTCGGGACTGTTGTTCGGCGGGACGAACGTCGGTGTACAGCTCATCGCGTATCTTCGGAGCTTCGACCTCTCACACGGATTATTCGTCGGCATCGTCGCGCTCGTATTCCTGGGACTCAACGGAATCCGCGTTGGTGTGGCGGGGCTGTTCGGGCTATATCCGAGCGGAATTGTTCTGTTCGCCTCCGTCGCCGCTGCCATCCCGGCCGTCATCGGAGTCGCAGTCGGGAAGCGCCTTCGAATCACCGCCAGCGAGCGCTCTCGCAGACTCGTCGTGCTGGGACTGCTTACCGTGGTTGGAATCCGTCTGGTAGGCGGCGGCGCCGGAATACTGTGAATAGCGATGTCAGTATTTCAGTCCAGATCCGCTTCAAGCGAATAGATACGCTGCCTGGCATCCATAAACGAGATACGCGACTTGACGAGCCCGTTCTCTTCGAGTTGGGTGAGTGCATAGCGAACGGTTCGCGCTGGAAGAAGTGTCGAGTCGGCGAGCTCCGACTGCGTACTATCGCCCACATATTCGAGTGTTTTCGCGACGAGTTTTGCACTCGGCGGGAGGTCGTGGAGGGCAGTCGAAGGTGCTTGAGTGGACAAAGACGACTGGTCTGGCATCAATATCAGAGAATGGGATGGAATCATCTTAACCGACTACCGGAGATGCAACGCGGTTACACAACCGTTCGTTGGTCATCGATCACTCGTCCGTCGAGGCCCACTCCAAGAGGGGTTCGAGCCGAGTTCTCACCTCGCCCCCGTCGTCGGTCAGCGAGTATTCGACACGGGGTGGAATCTCGTTATACTGAGTCCGAGAGACCAGTCCGGCCTCCTCGAATTCATCGAGCCGTTTCGAGATGGTCGAGGTACTGGCGCTCGAGAGGTGCTTCTCGATCGCCCCAAACCGGAGTGACTCGTGAGCGCCAATGATGCTAATCAACTGCATCGCATATTTCTGGCTGAGCGTGTCGATGACACCGGTCAGCGGACAGTAGCACGTTCCGTCGACATCGCACGTAGGGGCGGGTGATGATGTTGAATCTGCCATAGCTTCGTGGCCTCCGACCTACTCCATAGCTTTGGACTCCACAGTACAATTACTTCGCGTTCTAAACTTGTGACGAGATGGAGGAGCACAATTCGTATGATCTCGTGATTCTCGGCGGCGGAGCCGCTGCCTTTGCTGCCATCACGGAAGCGAGTGGACGAGGGCTTTCGACAGCAATGGTGAATACAGGACTCCCAATCGGCGGGACGTGCGTGAACGTCGGCTGTGTCCCGAGCAAACACCTCCTCGCTGTCGGCGAGAGTGCTGCCGCTCCGCAGGAGAATCCGTTCGAGGCGGTCAGGTACAGCGACGACGAGCCGACAGTCGACTGGGCGAAGGCACTCGACGGCACCGACGCTCTAGTCGAGCGGTTCCGGCAGGAGAACTACGTCGACGTCGCCGAGCACTTCGAGACGGATATCTACGAGGGCTACGGCCAACTGATTGACGACACGACCATCGAGATCGTCGACGGCCCCGACGAGAGGACCCAGATCACCGGCAAGAAAACGCTAGTCGCGACGGGGAGTTCACCCTGGGCACCACCCATCGACGGGCTGGACGATGTCGACTACTACACGAGCGAAACCATTCTCGAGGAACGCAATCTCCCCGAGAACATCGTCATCATCGGTGGCGGTTACATCGCGCTTGAATGGGGTCAGATCCTCCACCGAGTCGGTGTCGACATCACCATTCTCCAGCGCTCTGAGCGCGTGCTCTCGGCGATGGAAGGCCAGCTCGGACGAGAGATACAGCGCGCATTCGAAGACGAGGGGATCGACGTGGTCACCGGCAACGATTTCCAGCGCGTGCGAACGCCAGCAGCCGACGGTGGGACCGAAGCAGTCCAGTCGGGCGTCGCCGTCGAGACAGACGACGACGGCACCAAGCGGACAGTCACCGGTGACGCACTGTTCGTCGCAACTGGCGTCCAGCCAAACAGCGGGGGCATCGGACTCGAAACGGTGGGTGTCGAGACGAACGACGACGGGACTGTCCACGTCGACGAGCACTTCCAGACGACCAATCCCGACGTGTACGCTGCCGGCGACGTGATCGGTGAGCCCGAACTAGAGACGGTCGCCGCCAAAGAAGGGAATCACGGCGTCAAGAACGCCTTCGGCGACGAGGGCGTCAGCATCGACTACGATGCGGTCCCAGCAGTCGTCTTCACCAGCCCGGAGGTCGCAGCCGTCGGGACGACCGAACTCGAATATATGGACGAACACGGGACCTGTTCCTGTCGGACTATCCAGATGGAGGATGTCCCACGGGCAAAAGCCGTCAAGAACACGGATGGCCTTGTCCAGGTCGTCAAGCATCACGAGACCGACGAGATCGTCGGGGTCCACATGGTCGGTCCCCGTGCCGCCGACATGATTATGGAAGCGACGCTGGCGGTGAAGTTCGGGCTGACCGTCGACGACATCATCGACACCGTCCACCCCTTCCCGACGTTCAGCGAGGCGTTCAAACAAGCTTGTCAGGCGTTCCGGAGGGACACGTCGAAAATGAGCTGTTGTATCGAGTGATGCCCGGAAGCAAACCTTCTGGAGTTCGGCCTCCTTCCTTCGGGCAAGTGGGCTGTGTCGACGCTTGTGCGACTGCATTCCGGATCCGCGACGAGGTTTTAATATAGCTCCACCTCCTCTCGATTGAGATTCGATGCTGGAACTCTATCGGCTCCCCGGTTGTCCGTACTGTGCGAAGGCGGAGCGCAAGCTCGACGAGCTTGAGCTTGAATACGAGACCCACAATGTTCCTCCGTTCCGGTTCCTCCGGTCCGAAGTGAAATCGGTGAGTGGTCAATCCGGTGTTCCGGTTCTCGTCGATCCGGAACACGGAATCGAGGGCATGGCCGAGAGCGATGACATCGTCGCTCACCTCGAGAACACGTACGCCTGACGTGGGTACTGGAACCCATCAATCAGTAGAACTCTCTGAACGCAGTAACCTGCCATCTCCGTGTTGAACGAGACGAGTATCGCGTTGGCCGTTACCGGCGTCTTGGTCGCTGGGGTAGCGTGGGTTCTTCATCGCCGAAGAGTCGCTGTGACAACAGCGGAGATTGGAGCGACGCTTCCGTGGTTCGCCGTCATCGGTATTGCGGTTGCTGTCGGTCGCTCAACGTCCGTTTCGGGACTTCCCGCGGGTTTCCTCCAGAGTCCAACGGTGTACCTCGTCGTTGGGGCGCTCGTCGCTGGTCTGTGGGTCATCTTTGACCTCGTCGAAATCCAGCAGCGCTCGCGATGGACTGCCGGGACTGGCGTCCTCATGGCCCTGGTCGTCGGGGGAGGGACTGTCCTCACGATGGGAACACCCCAGCCGCGCGTTCTCGTTTGGAACGGTGTGGCGGTCGTACTAGCGGTCGGAGTCACCCTGCTCGTCCTGCGGACAGTCCCGAGTGGACATCGAGCCACCCACAGCTGGCTCGGTGCTTGGGTACTCTTTGCACACGTCCTCGATGCGACGACAACAGGCATCGGGCTCGAGAAACTCGGGACGACCGAACGAAATCCGATCTCTGCCGCACTCATTCAGATGGGGGAGGGAGCTGGTGTATCCGGTGTCGTCCTCTTTTTATTCGTGAAAGTCGCGGTTGCCCTGCTCATCCTGAGAGCGCTTGACCCCGGCATGAACCCGGCTGGCCGAGAGACCGTCGCGCTGCTTGTGGTGGCAGCTGGTGCTGGCCTCGTTCCTGCCATCCACAATCTCACACTATTCGCGCTTGCGATTTCCTAAACGATTCGCATCCGGTCTCGCTCTACCGTAAGTCGTCACGATAAGATGGTTTTGCACGCTCCGCTAGCGTGGGTAGTCACTCGGACACCACCTGTCGTCGTTCCGGATGCTCGAACTCGAACTCCTCAGACCGGATCATCCCCAGGGTCTCCTCGATAGACGGACGATCCCCCCAGAACGTCCCATAATAGGCGAATCGAACAGTCCCAGTCGGATCGAGAATGATCGTCGCAGGTCGATTGATATACTCGGCGTGGACGGCGTAAGCCATCGGATCGACGCCGTATTTCGCGCCAACAGCCCCTGCACGATCGAGAAGGTGTGGCCACCAAATCTCCTCGGCATACGACTCAATAAACGACTCCTCGGCGAACCAGTACTCCGGCTCAAGCTCCCGACTGACCATCACGCGGCCGCGATACTGACCGTGACACTCGATCGTCGCCACGTTGATATCTGCCTCCTGTAGTTCCTCGCGAAGCTCGAGCAGTTCGTCGAACTCGCGGTGACAGACCGGACACCAGTCGGCGAACACCCAGATTAGGACCGTCCACTCGTTGTCTCCGATCGAATCCGCGAGGTCCCATGTCCGTCAGTATCCGGCAGTACGAGTGACGGCGCAGCCTCACCGACAGTCAGCTGTTCGAACGTATCCTCGTCGAGATTTCGGTACGCTGCCTCCAGCTCGGGTTCTGCGACTTCGCCCTTTTTGATGCGGTCGACCGAAAGTTCGGCTTGATGACGGACGTCTTTCAAGTCGTCGTTCGCGTGCCGGTCACGTAGCAAGTCCATCGACTGGGTGGCACCGATTTGCCCCAACGCGACGATCGCCTGCGATCGTGCCAGTGCGTCCGGATCTTCGCGGACCACCCGTTCGAGCGACTCCACCTCGCTCTGGGATCGTAGGATTCCCAGCGCCGTTGCACAGACGTAGCGTACCTGTACGTCGTCGTCCTCAAGACCGACGGCGATTTCAGACGTTTTAGCGTCCCCGAGCCGAACGAGGTCGCGGACGGCGAGCAGTCGGACTCGCCAATCGTCGTCGTCGAGATCAGCGATACCGTGCTCTTCGAGCGTCCGATCGACTGTGAAGCTTGTCTCATCAACAGGGTGGAATGTGTGTGTCCGGACACGGTCGAGTACCGCCTCTACGGACAGTCCATCGGAGGAGCTCGCTTCGGTATCGTTCATACACCCACGAGGCGGCCGGCCCAGAAAAGGATACGCGACAGGGAGACCGAGACAGCCACAGAGATGCCGGCGAAGCGGGGTTGATCACTCAGTGCAATCAAACGCCGAGCGTCTCAGCCAGCTCGTAGAAGGTCTGGATTGTGAGATCGGGGTCGGGACCGAAAGGCTCCCACGGTGTTGATTTGCGATCCACCCAGGCGGCCTGCATTCCGGCGTGTTGAGCACCCATAACGTCGAACCAACCAGCAGTCACATGGACGATTCCGTCGATCGGCGTGCCGGTGCGTGCGGCCGCGTGTCGATAAATCTCTGCGGCGGGTTTGAACGTCCGGACCTCATCAGCGCTGATCGTGTCTTCGATGATATCGCTGATCTCGGCGTGGTCAACCATCGACTCTAACATCTCCGGATTCCCGTTCGACACGACGTAGCAGTCGTATCCACCGTCACGGAGCCGCTCGATGCCGTCCCTGACGTCGTCGAACACATCGAGTTCGTGGTATACAGCGAGGATCTCATCGCGCTCCGACGTGGAGATGTCCACACCATATACATCAAGCGCGTACTGGAGCGCGTCCCGATTCATTTCATAGAACGGCTGGTACCCACCGATAGCATTGGCGACGAATGTGTATTCGAGTGAGCGCGCACGCCAGAGTTTCGAGACCGGTTGCGGATCGTCGACACGCGCGGCGAGTGCCTTCTCTGCGGCATCAACGTCTACGAGTGTACTATACGAGTCGAAGGTGACCGTCGAGACCTGATCGGGGTCGAATCCCATGTAACACCTACACTGTGAGTCAATAGCATAACACTCCGGAAAGAGACAGTGGTGGTCGCGCTCAACCGTTCGAGGAACTAGGAGCGATAGCCGCCAAACGATACGCGTTCGAAATATGACCGGAGCCGTGGCTACGACGGTCGGGCCGTGGTTTCGTCGGGAGTTGAAAGTTGATCGCGGTCGTGGGGTTGTTCGTAATCGAGTCCCGGCCCGATCGGCGTAATTTCCCCCTGGTAGTAGCCGTCGTCTTTGATGTGCTCCATCCGCACCGTCTCGGCGAACCCTGGCGTCTGGTAGAGGTCTCGCAGGTACGGCCAGAGGTTGTCGTACTGGTGGATGTACTGTCGGTTGCACTTGAACGCCGTATGATAGCACTCGTCGAATCGGATGAGCGTCGGGAACATACGTACGTCGGCAAGCGTCAACCGGTCGCCGGCGAGGTAGCGTTGATTGCCGAGGACCTCATCCCAGTGGTCCAGCGCGTCGAAGACGTCGGTGACGGCCTCGTCGTATGCCTCCTGTGACTCCGCGAAGCCGGCCCGATAGACGCCGTTGTTGATCGAATCGTAGATTGAATCGATGATCCGGTCGATCTCGTCGCGATAGCCCTCGGGATACAGCTCACGGCCCTCGTCGCCGTAGTCGTCGAACTCGGTGGCGAACATCCGCATGATCTCGATGGATTCGTTGTTGACGATAGTCTCGTGCTCTCGGTCCCAGAGAACTGGCACGGTCACTCGACCGGTGTACTCGGGGTCGGCCGCGACGTACACGTCCCGGAGGTATTCACAGCCGTTGACTGTGTCGGGAGTACAGCCGTCTTTTTCGGGGGTGAACTCCCAGCCCTCGTCCTCCCGCCACGGGTCAACGATGTCCATCGAGACGACATCGGTCAGCCCAGCGAGGCGGCGCGTGAGCGCGGCACCGTGTGCCCAGGGACAGTTCCGCGCGATGTAGAGGTGGTACCGCCCGGCCGCCGGCTGAAATTTGGTATCCGGGGCGTCCTGGATCCAATCACGGAACGAGGTTTCAGCCCGATCGAATGCGCCACTCTCGTCAGTATACGGTCCGATATCCGTCTTCCAGTCCCCGTCGACGAGCATATTCCGACCCATATGACTGTGGAGGGGCTTCTCGCATACAATCCTGCCGCCCAGTCGTGCTCAACCAACACAACCGATGGGTGGCTCCGTTCCCATCTCAGTCAGATGAACTCGGAGTTCTGCGGGCCGTTCGTGATGTGGACCTCGAACGGCTGTGTACTGACGTCATCCTGTTCGACGAGGTGCCAGTAGGTCTCGGCCATCTCGTCGGGGTCGAGGAAGGTCTCATCCTCGCGGTCGGGGAATCGGTCACGAACGCCCGGTGCGTCGATCTGCCCGTCGATGACGACGTGCGCGACGTGAACTCCTTCGGGGCCAAACTCCTGGGCGATATCCATCGCCATCCCGCGGGCGGCGAACTTCGCGGCCGTGAATCCGATCGCCCCACCAAGACTCCGGACGGCAGAGGTTGCACCCGTGAAGATGACCGTCCCACCGCCCGTCTCGAGCATATCGCCAACGGCTTCCTGCGAGCAGACGAACGCACCTCGCCCATTGACCGCCCACGCCCGTTCGAATTCCTCAACATCCACGTCCATGAGTCCCTTCCAGGAGGCGGCACTGGCGTGATTAACGAGGATGTCGACCGGGCCGAACATCTCGCGAACCGCCTCAAACCCATCCCGGATTTGATCTACGTCGGTGAGGTCAGTCTGGACAGCAAGGCCCTCACCAGAATCTGGAAGATCGTCCGCGAGCTCCTCGAGGTAGTCCTCCGACCGAGCAAAGAGTGCTACCTGGCAGCCCTCGACTGCGAATTTTCGTGCGAGCGATTCGCCGAGTCCCGGACCGACACCAGCTATGACTGCAGTGCGAGACATACAGCTATCTATGAGTCGGGTTCACCAAAGCCGTGGTGACAGCCGTCTACTCAACGACAGCGAGGACTGGTATCTATACAATACAGATGGTGAAGGTTGGAAACGAACCTACACCGTCTCACCGAGAGTACTACATCGAGGACCTCGCGCAGAACCCATATAGCGGCTGAGAAACTACGAATTGGTAATGGACGATTCGCCCTCGGCACAGACGTACCCTCGCATCCACACGGCGCCGCGAACGGACATCTCGCAGAATCAGGGCAAGTTCCGAATCCATTTCAACTTCCCCGGACGGGCAGTCCCCCACTACGACGACCACGGCTACGGCCCGCTCGCAACCGTCGTCGAGTCGTTCATGGACCCGGGCACGCTCATCCGGATGCACCAGCACCGCAACGAGGAGATTATCTCGTGGGTCCCTGACGGCGTGATGCGCCACGATGACCGCCAAGGCAACGAACTCGTCACCGACCCCAGCCACCTGATGGTGATGAATGCTGGCAGCGGCTTCTGGCACGCCGAGGAGACGCTCGCCGGTGATCCACCACTGCGGATGCTCCAGATCTTCGTCCGCCCTCACAGCCTCGATCTCGACCCGGACATCCAACACGAGTCGATTCCCGATTCCGTTGCGAACGAGTGGCGGCACCTCTTCGGCCCCGAAGGAACTGACGCCCCACTGTACGTCCGCAACGACGTCGACTTCTACGACTGCCGCCTCGACGCCGGCGCCACGACCACGCTCCCGTCGCGACCGGGCTGGCACACCTACCTGTACGTCTTCGACGGCGCAGTTGAGGTCGGTGATGAGCTAGTCAGGTACACCGAGAGCGCACTCGTGATCGGCGACGACGACGTGGCCGTCACTGCAGCCGAGGACGCCACGGTCGTCGCGTTTACTATCAACCCTGACGCACCGATCACGCGCCAAGGCACAATCGGCCGCTAAGCCCTCGGGAGGCCGGCCACCGATGACGGATTTTTCCTTATAAGGGTGGCACTGATCCCGCGTTCTAGTGGGCTATCGAATGGATGCGGCAGCTCGCGATTGACGTGCCCAGCAACGTCCACCAGTTCGACGCGTAATTCGAGTACCTCGTCACGGTCGGCTTCGCTGATGAGAAGGCCGATCTTCGCTGATCAGAACTCGTAGCAGGCGATATCCTCGACACCGCAGCTTGGACACTCATCGGCGTCCTCTGAGAGTGTCTCCCCACAGTTTCGGCATTCCCACAGGGTCGATGTTTCTCCCTCGACAGCCCTGCGGAGTGTACTCAAGAGTCTCATCCTGGCTTCCCCGATGTACGCGCGGTTATTAACACCATTCACAGATAGCCGCCCTGTATTAAATCGGGGTCGTTGAGACGTGTTTTTTGCGCCCCCAAGGGGTGCGGCGCGATCTGAATCGGCGCAGTTGCGATAATTCAAGTCCTGAAAACCATGGCTACGAGTAGTGATTCGTCGGTCTCGTTCGAGGAGACCGATACCCGACACGACGAGATGCACAGTACCATCGAAGCGTGGATCGACGACCTCGTCGACCGCGTCGACGATGCACAAGCAAGTGAGGAGTTCCAGGAGTGGTTAGACGTCCAGAGTCGCTTCCACGACTATTCGCACCGAAATACGCTCCTGATCAAGCTCCAGCATCCAGAGGCAACGAAGGTCGCAGGCTACAACACGTGGCGGAACGACTTCGATCGGCACGTCCAGGAAGGCGAACAGGCCATCTGGATCTGGGCTCCAATCATCACCAAGCGATGTCCCGAGTGTGAGAATTCGCCCAGCTACCACGAGAAAATCGGCTGTGAGTACAACGAGACGTCGTCGGATGAGTGGTCGAAAGGCCTCGTCGGGTTCAAACCAGCACCAGTCTTCGACGTTTCCCAGACCGACGGAGAACCGCTTCCTGAACTGGAGACGGCAGCGATGGGCGACGCCGACGACCTGGTGCCAGCGCTCAAAGGAGTAGCTGATGAACTTGGTGTGTCGGTACGCATCGTCGATGCTGACGAGTGGGAGCATGGCGACGCGAAGGGAGTCTGTAAGCACCGGAGCCTACACGACCTCAACCCAGTTGTCGAAGCGAAAGCCCGAGCGAACCAGGCAGATCTCGCTGTCACGCTGATCCACGAGTACGCCCACGCGTTGCTCCACTTCGAGATCGGGGAGGAACCCGAGCGGGCAAAACGAGAAGTCGAAGCAGAAGCTGTCGCGTACATTGTCGGTCGATTTTTCGGACTCGACACGAGCAGATCTGCGTTTTATCTCGCTGCGTGACAGGGCGATGACTCAAAAGCAATTCAAGAGCGCCTCGGTCGAATCAGTTCCACCGCTCAGGAGATCATTGGATCACTCGTGGAGTAACGATTCAGACAAACTCTGGAACTCTCACAGTCGAAACTAATCGAGTGAAGTTCCGGGTGCGTTGGAAACGGTTTTTCACACCGTCGAAGGGCGACGGCGTGCGCGAACTCGTCACGTCGATTCAGCCGAAATCATGACTGAACGAACTGACGACGTCGAGACACGGAACGAAGACGAAACAGAACACGAAGAGCGGGTGTACTCTCCTGATGGTGGAGTTGTAGCATCGACTCCTGCAGCTTCGACACCTACTGAAGCTATCCAACAACCCACCATTGGCGAAGACCCGTCTCAGGAGGAACTCGAGCCTCGCACAAAGCGAGCTCGAACCGAAGAGATGGACGTCTCGCTACTCCAGAAGGGAGGAATCTACGAGGTGCAATCGGAGTCAGGGAACATCTACGAGGTCGACATTGCGAGTAAGACGTGTACGTGTCCAGATTTCACGAAGCGGAATCCAAGCGGTGGGTGTAAGCATCTACGGCGAGCCGATCTCGAAATTCGGGGAGGGAACGCCCCTCGTCCTGATGGCCGTCTCCCGGAAACGACGGACGTGATCGAACAGCTTTCAGCGGAAGTTCGTAAGCTGGAGCAAGAGATCGAAGAACGCGTGGAGGAACGGCAGAAACTCCAAACTACGGTGGGGGTTATCGAGGAGTTCTCGATTGAGTAGACGGGAGAATTAACCAACAGTTCTAAGATATCGGCCCACAACGTTGGTTAATAGAGTCGTGACCTATGTCCTATTCTCCACCAGATCCACCTCGAGAAGTCCCAGCTGACATCGTTTCGAAGCTCGATGAGCAATCCCCGGAGGTACTCCGACAAGTCGCTCGATTCGCCGAGGAACTTGCCGAACATCGCGAGCGGGAGGCACGGCTAGCTGAAAACGATGAGGATGAGGAGGTCGAAGAGCGACCAGAGGACCTTCCCGATGACGTCCCGTCGAAGGCGACGATCACGATCAAGGAAATCAATGACAACCGCTACTACTACTGGCAGTGGCGAGAAGGAGAGAAGATCCGTTCCCAGTACAAAGGTCCCGTCAGTCCCGACGAGTAGACGAGATAGAACCATAGCTGAATGTTTGTTCCAGCACCATTGAACACGTAGCAGGCGACACCCCCCAGAGTGTGAATGGGTTCAACCCACCCCACACCCCTCAGTGTGAATGGGTCCGATCAGCCCAGACAGGTGAAACTCGTAGAGAACATACCCACCCCACGTTTCCGTCGTAACTGGATGTAGGTGGAGAGGGTGCGGCTGACTTCGAAGGGGCCACACCCCCCGCGTTTCCTTCGTTTCGTCACCTGGCCAAAGTCGATAGTTGCGGAATAGAAGGTAACCTCGGATCACCTACCCCATGTTTCCGACGTATCGAGAGATACACTCTTGACTAGGGGTGTGGTGAGCGATCGAACCGGGAGCTAGGCCAAGTTTTCCAACCGGCTGTCCCGGAGGACAGATTTCAGCACGATACCGGTATCCTGCACCAGCCGGTGCTCAAGATAACTGCCTTCACCCCGACCACCACCGGTCCGAGTAGATTCAACGACACCGAGGAACGCCTGCTCTTTCAACAGTTCGTAGACGCGGTGCTCGCTGAGAGTCTTCGCGTCAGCCTTCTCTGTCGTCGCCTGATACCGTTCGTAAATCTGGTTGGTAGAGAATCCATCCTCGTTCGGATTCTCTTCGGTGAGCAGCGCGAGAGAATAGAGGATGAATTTGACCTGGGTCGTCGACCCGCGTAGCAGCTCCTCAAACCGATCGATTTCGGCCCACTCCTGGGCATCGCGAACGTGTTCCTCGACGACCGTCTCGACGTTTTCTCGCTCGGCTAGTTCGCCGGCGTGACGAAGAATCTCGATTGCCTTTCTGGCGTCACCGTGTTCTTGGGCGGCTAGTGCCGCGGTCAGCGGGATCACATCATCCGAGAGAGCGCCATCGTGGAACGCGTCCCGTCGGTGCTTCATAATCTCGCGCAGTTGATTCGCGTCGTATGGTTGGAAGACGAACTCCTCCTCACGAAGACTGGACTTGACGCGCTCGTTCAACTGGTCGCGATACTCGATCTTGTTACTGACTGCGATAACGCCCAGGTGGCAGTCCGCTTTCCCCGATTCGCGGGCCCGCGACAACTGCATAAGAATATCATCGTCATCGAGTCGGTCCACCTCGTCGAGGATGATGATGACTGACTCGTAGGCAGTATCCAGAATCTCCCAGAGATAGTCGTAGTATTCACCGCTGCCAATCCCTGCGCGCGGAATATCGAAGTCAGTCTCGTCCGTCTCGTTGAGTGAACGAGTCACCGTCCTCGCGACGCGTGTCTGTGTGTTATGCTGCGCGCAGTCGACGTAGACCGTACCGACAGACACACCGTTCGACTCCGCGGCTCGCCGAGCTCGTTCGGTGACGTGACGGGCAACCAGTGACTTCCCCGTACCCGTTTTCCCGTAAATAATCACGTTGTTGGGCGGATCACCACGAACGATCGGCCTGAGTTCAGCAGCAACGGCTTTGATCTCACCATCTCTGCCGACGATACGTCCGCTTTCAGGGACGTGACCAACCTTCAGCAGCTCCTTGCGAGCGAAAATGTTGGCTCGGTCGGGGTCGTCTTCATCAAAGTCGAAGAGGGGATCGTCAGCGGGATCCTCGTAGCGGCCGTCGAAGTCAGAGAGTTGGGACGGTTCCTCAGCCATCAATATCAGACATCGCGGATGGGACCTACTTAATGATTTGGCTACCTCGACCAGAGTGTAAATCGGGCTATGGTCGTCTTCTGATGTTTTGTCGCTGCCGTATCATCCTCACAAAGGGTCGAGTCGGTCCCGAGTGAAATCGGATTCGAAGCGTTCGTTACCGTCGCAGACCGGCACCCCTAATCCAGAGTGAAAACGCCGGACTGGAGCGGGTTTGACACACCCCTGGTCAAGAGTGAATAGCCCTCCACCCGGTGAGCAGCGTAGTTGGTTGAGACGACACCCCCCATCCAGAGTGTATCTCCCGAGCCGGGTAATCAATCATCTCTATGAGAGGACACATCGGCACTGGGTGTCTGACGCACGGCAGACACCCCTCGTCCAGAGTGAAACGCCGGTGTGACGAGCTGGGGTGGAAAGTAAACCTCGAGTGATGGTGACGAGCGTTCGTCGGCACCCCCAGTCAAGAGTGAAGACGCTGGCCAAATCTCCAACCGAAGCAAAGCAGGGTACAACCGGAACTGTCGGGATTGAGATCTTGATTCCGGTTGACGAGGAAGATCGAGAGATACCAATCCCGATTTCGGCTTTGATGCCGCTTAGCTGGTTAGCGAATAGTCAGAATAACGATTGTTCCTTCAACATCTCATAATACACTGACGACGGGATCGAACCCCCACACCCCTCGTCCAGAGTGAAACGCTACGAGAGTCCCTCGGTTGACCGGGCGGAAACCACACGACGAGTTGGCAGGGAAGTGCCGAAATCACAAGGCATGAGATGTGTATCCCTCTAACAGCAGTCGTCACACAGCCGAGGATCCTCTAAACATACCAATCTACATAGTATTACCTAGAAGTTTTATTACTACCTGCCCCTTACCACTCCCCAAGTGCATTCAGCACACAAAGGAGGACGAAGGCGGCATTCGTCCAGATGGTTTCGAACCGCTGCTCGTGTTCGCTGTTCCATTTCTTCCGTGTTCTCTCGTCTCAAGCAGTCTTTCCGTGATTCTTGCTGATCTTCTCTCACGAGAACCCCTATTTCCCGTGGACCTCACCCCACACCTCTGATTGGTTTTCACTCTGGACGAGGGGTGTGTGGGTGAGGTATTCTCTCCAGCTCCCTTCCGTGTCTCCACTCAGCATTAACCAACAAATCTCCCGATACCTCGATAGTGTTGGTTAACCTCTCTCAATCTCGGTGAAGGCGGCCAAATCCGTTTCCCGAGTTTCCGCGATCTCGCGTTGAATCTCCGTCCGATCCCAGCCAAGCGGTGCCAGCACACTCTCGACAGCTCTGACGAGTTGCGCCTCGTAGTACGACGCATCGTACGACTCTATCTCTTCGTGGGCTAACGCGACTCGCTCTCGCGAGCTCTTCTCCTCGTCGAGGACTACGTACTCGATGTCCTGTCCCGGGTGGACGGCGAGGTCCTGCTCTCGAGCCCGCTTCAGCGCCGCCACGTTCTGTGTGTTCTGCGTATATCCCTCCAGCGGCTTGGAGACACGATTCCGTTCGACGAGCTGCTCGACCGGCACCGTTCCAGCGTGGAGGCGCTTGATAGCATCCTGGAGACAGTCGAGTACGGCGTCCGGAGATCGAGTCGCGTCGAGCCGGCCGAGACAGTCCCGCTGGACGGCCTCGATGAACGGCGGGGTCGAGCGCTGCCGGACTTCGATGCCTCTGATCTTGAAATCGTCGTTGCCCGCAACCTTCCCGAAATACTTCGTTAGCGCGCCGGCGTCGCTCTCGCGCTGCGGCACGAACGCCACCCAGTCGTAGTGAGCTTCGTGTTCGAGCCGAATCTCGACGCATTCCGTAATCTCCGTCGCGAGCGTCTCGAGGTCCTCGCGGTCATCGTCGTCGACGTCGGGATGCGGGGTCACCCAGATCGAGTCGACGATACCGTGGACGACGCGCCAGCCGCCGGCTTCCAGTCGTTGTTTCGCCGTCAGGAGAATCTCGCGAGCGAACGCGTTGATTGCCTCGTGGCACTCGATGCGACCGAACTTCGCGTTGCTGAACCCTTGATAGCCGAAGCAGGCGACGAGGATCCACTTCAGCGCTCCCGACCGTCCCTCGAGTTCTGCCAGCCGGTCCTCGTCGGGGTCGTCTCGTTCCTTCTTGCGACGGATGGCCGCCTTGATCTCGTCGCGAGCGTCGATGATCGGCTGTAGCACGTCGACGAGGTAACCCCGCTCGTCGCAGATCGAGTACCCGAGGCCGGGGACGTCCTCGCGGTCGCTGTGGCAGTCACACCGGATGACGTCCGGCGAGACGTTCCGGGTACAGATGATGTTCGGGTACAACGAGGAGAAGTCGAGTTCGTGGACGTTCTCGTGGAGGCCGACCTCGGGCGCGAAGATGAACCCGCCGCGGTCGGCGTCGTGGAGCGTCCCCATCGGCTTGTAGAACTCGTGGCGCCAGGAGTTCCACGGAACGAGGACACCGCGGTCGTGGGCCTCGCAGATCTGGATCGCCGTGAGCACGTTCCCGATCGACGCCCACGCGAGCTCCTGGACGGGCTTGTTCGAGCGCGACACGAGGTCGAGGACGCCGTCGAAGTTCGTCTCCCCGTAGAAGAACGTGTTCGACTCGTCGATAATCACCCGGCCGGGCACGTTGTACCGCGCCGGCGAGTGACCGACGCGACCGTAGCTCGAGTACGTCGACCGGCTCGCGAGCTGCTGGTAGTCGACGTCCGGCCACCGACTCAGCGAGAAATCGTCGATGCCGGCGTCCGTCGCCATCTCGTACAGAGTAGGGACGATCTCGCTCGTCGAGCAGATCAGGACGTCCGGATCGTGTGATTCGAGCGCCCCCTGGACGGCGGTCAGGAGATCCGTCGGCGAGCCGGTGACGGCGTCACCGGCGACGGACAGCTGCCCATAGACGTCGTTGCTCGTTTCGGTCACCGGAACGCTGAGCCGGAGCGTCGACAGTTCGCTCGCCGGCGTCGGATCGGCGCCGGTCTCCAGACAGTACCGGAACTCTCGCGAGAAGTCGACGTTGAAACAGGCGAGATCCCCGACTGGATATTCCGACAGCTGGCGCGCTTGCCGAGCGAGTGGAGTGACGCGGTCGATATGGGCGACGTCGACGGCGAGGACTGGTTCCCCGTCTCGTCGAAAGCCGGGACGTCGCGTAACCATCTCGGTCGCGACGACGTCCGGGTGCTGGTCGTACACTGACTGGAGGGTCGTGAGATCGAGGTCGGTCGCTGGGTCGCGAGCGGCGACGTAGAAGCGCGGAGTGTAGTCATTGCGCTCGGTCGCGACGGCGCCGTCGGCAGTTGCCTCCCACTCCAAGACGCGGCCGTCGTCCAGAAAGTCGATACTGAACGGCATCGTCACGGGTTCGCGTCCGGTGGAGCGGCCTCCTGGTCATCGCTCGTTGTGACTGCGGCTTCGAGCTCCTCGAGACGTTCCTCGTGGTCGTCGAGGCGGGCCTCCTGTTCGAGATCGATGCTGAGTAGCGCCGGCAGCAGCGGATTCTGGTGGTTCAACAGCCCGCTCGCGTCGGCGTGCTCGCGGGCGTACTCGAACAGCCGGTCGAAGCGCGGCTGGTCGCGACGCCGCAGTGCCCGGCGGAACTCGGCCCAGCGCTCTTCGATGACTCGCAGCGCATCTCGGTACGTCGGGTTCGTACGCCCCATCGCTATCGGCCTCCTGTACTGCTCGCCGTCCACGCATCGAGCAAGGGATCCGTGGTGGCCGCCACCGCCTCACCGTCAGCGGTGACGCCCGTTCCGACGCCCTCCGGGGTCGGCGTCGACGGCCCCGGTGTCGTCGGCTCCTCGCCGACCTGCGTGGCGCGTGCCGCGAGCAGCTGCCGCCAATACGCGAACGTCGTCTGGTAATACGCGCCGTCGTCGACGGGATAGACGAGCGTCTCGAAGTCCTCGCCGACGACCCGTGGGCCCATCCGAGTTTGCTCGCACTCGAGGTGATGGTCGGCGACCGTCGCGACTGGCTCGGTGAATTCGTTTCGTTCGTTTCGCGTAACGAGCACCGGGATGTCGTACCCATCGGCGTAGGTCGCCAACCGGGCGAGAGTTCGGGCCTGGAGGGTTTTCGCGTGGGTCTCGCCAAGGGTATCGTCGGCGCGGTACTGGGCGTCGACGGCCGGCGCGACGATGAGGGCGGGCGTGTGGGGCGACGTGTCTTCGTCACGACCTGGCGCCACTCGACTGGACGCCCCGGCATCGACGGTGGACCTCTGGATCGACTTGTTCACCGCTGCCGGGAGATCACAGACCGCGCCGTAGTGCTGGTAGGCGGTAAATCCGCGTGCCACGTGGATTCGGTTGAGTAACCGTTGACTGGGGGCTATCTGCGTCAGCGTGGCCGTCGTCGCATGGCCGTTTGCGTCAATCCAGAAAGCGGGCCCGTCGTGCAAGAGGAGATGATCGAGTACCAATGACTGAAGGATCGGAACACCCCGATCACCGTCGACATCGAGGAGTGTGATACCGTCCTCAAGGGAGGGTAGCAGCATTCCGTCCGTCGCGGGATCGGCTTGATTAGCCAGATTCTGGTTGCGGTCAGCGCTCCGTGTTGGCTGGTCTACCGCCAATCGGTTCGACGTCGATGTGGAGCGGTCGGGCATACTCCAGTAGATGGCCACGTACCAGATAAGCCGCGGCGTGTCGCTTCCGCATTTCCAAGAAATGACTGAGTAATGCGGTACATCGGACTCAGGCGCTGGCTTTTGGCGATCGTCCGAAGGTTTCCGAGAAGGCTTCCAGAATGACCTTGGTTCGGATGATTCGTAGCGAGTGGGCCCATCCTTCCAGGCTGGGTCTGAGCGACAACACGGCCCCACAATCCAGGTGCTACGGCTTGTCTGGATGTTCCACCGCCTCTAGACCGGCTTCGATAATCTCTTGATAGGCTTCTTCGAGGTCCTTGTCCTCTTGTTCGGCGTAGTCTTTCACCCGCCCATTCAGTGTGTGCGAGATGTCGATGTTCGGTCGCATCGTTTGTGTCCAAAAGACATTTAGACATTCAAGAACAAATGTCTGTTGTCGTGAGGCGAACCAATACGTTCGCGGTGCGACCGCTCTCCGAGCAGGATGAGCAGCTGCTCCGCGAGCTGTTGGACGCCTCCGCCAGCCTCTGGAACGAACTGAACTACGAGCGCCGCCAGAACTTCTTCGACGGCGACTCCGTATGGGATACTGCCGACTACCGCAAACAGTACGTCGGTGTCCTCGGCTCCGCTACTGCCCAACAAGTCATCCGTAAGAACAGCGAGGCGTGGCGGTCGTTCTTCGCCGCCTGCGAAGATGGCGAGGACACAGCCCCTCCCGGTTACTGGGGCAACGAGGAGGCCGGTAGAGAGTTGCGGACGTACATCCGTAATGACTCCTACACCATCGAAACTGGTGAACGGAGTCGCCTCGAAATCCCGGTCGGCCAAGACCTGAAAGAGGAGTACGGACTTGGCTACTACGACCGCCTACGGCTCGAAGTCTGTGGCGCTCCCAAGTGGGACGGCGAACAGGGCCGATTGGAACTGTACTTCGACGAGATCGACGACACGTTCAGAGCCATTCAGCCTGTCACTGTCCCGGATTCTCGACAGGATTCACCACTAGCCGACGAATCGGCTGCTCTGGATGTAGGCGCGAACAACCTCGTCGCTTGTACCACCACCACCGGCCAGCAGTATCTCTACGAGGGACGCGACCTGTTCGCCCGCTTTCGTGAAACCACCGAAGAAATCGCGAGGCTCCAATCGAAACTCCGAGAGGGCCGAAACAGCAGTCATCGGATTCGATCCCTGTACCGCAAGCGAACGCGCCGCCGCGACCACGCCCAAGACGCTCTCGTGCGGAATTTGATCGAGCGACTATACGACGAAGGTGTCGATACGGTGTACGTCGGCGACCTTACGGACGTGTTGGTGGACTACTGGAGCGCGGAAGTGAACGAGAAAACCCACCAGGTCTGGGCGTATCGCTCGTTCATCGATCGTCTCGCCACGACCGCCGAGGAGTACGGTATCACGGTCGAAGTCCGCTCAGAAGCATACACGACGGCGGAGTGTCCAGTGTGTGGCGAACGAGAGAAGACGGAGCGGGACGGCGACGTGTTCCGCTGTTCGTGTGGCTATGAGGGCCACGCCGACCTCGGTGCGTCACGGACATTCCTCGAACGACAGGCTGGCGTGAATCTGGACGTCGGGTCGATGGCACGGCCTGTGCGCCTCAAGTGGGACGACCACATCTGGTCGGAGTTATCACGCTCTCCCGAGAGGGCCAGTCCCAACGAGGAGCGCACAAACCGGAGTACCCGCACGGGGAAACTTGCCTCCGTGGGTGCGGCATAGCCAATATCCCCACCGGAGGAATCCCATTCCCCTAAGGATGGGAGGATGTCAATGGGCGCGATCTGGGCAAGTGTACTAGTTGTCCCCAGTCCCGATACGCTTCGCCGTAGTGCTTCCGCGGTTCAGGAAAGCAACGAGATAGATGGCAGCCCGATCTCGGTCGTCGTGTTTTGCGGACGATTGACTATCTCCGCTGGCGCTCAGTTAACCAACACATCGGATTTTCCGGGGCTGTTTGTTGGTTAAGAACATCGGCGCTGACGCGATTCCTGTGCGATTACGTTGAAGATGCTACCCTCCGAACTCCTCGGTATGTGTGGCCGGAACTCGCTCTTCATCGACCAAGCAGACCTCGAGGCTCGCTTCGACGCCGAGGTCGTCGCGGACGGCGGGTACACACCCCGATACAACATCGCACCTGGTGAGGACCTCCACATCATCACGAACGAGGCCTCTGACGAGATCGACGCCTACCACTGGGGGCTGATTCCGTTCTGGGCGGACGAGCCCGAGGAGGGCATCATCAACGCTCGCTCCGAGACTGCCGACGAGAAGAGCGCGTTCAAGCGGGCGTGGGAATCACGTCCCTGCCTCGTCCCCTCGTCAGGGTTCTACGAATGGAAATCGCCGAACGGCGGGTCGAAGCAGCCCTACCGGATTTACCGGGAGGACGACCCCGTATTCGCGATGGCCGGGCTCTGGGACGTCTGGGAAGGCGACGACGAGAGGATCTCGTGCGTCACGATTCTCACGACGGAGCCAAACGACCTGATGAACTCAATCCACGACCGGATGCCGGTCGTCCTCCCGCAGGACGCGGAATCTGACTGGCTCACCGCAGACCCGGACACCCGCAAGGAACTGTGCCAGCCGTATCCGAAGGACGATTTGGACGCCTACGAGATCTCGACGCGGGTCAACAACCCTGGCAACGACGATCCTCAGGTCATCGAGCCGCTGGACCACGAGCAATCGGGCCTCGGCGAGTTCAGTTCCTGATAGCTGACGGGGTCACGGTCACTGCATCGGCGACGCAGCTGCCGAATCGACGAGCGAGTACTCTCGGTCTCGGCTCGTCCCTTCCGCCTCAAGGAGGTTGTACTGCTCCATTTTCGAGAGGTACGTGCGGATTGTCCGCTTCGTCCGCGGATCATCGACGTCCTCGGAATAGCGCTCGTGAATCTCGCTCGGCCCGACCGGGCCGTGCTCGCGAACGATGTCGTAGACGACGCGCTGGTGCGGCGTGAGCGAGTCGAGGCTCTTCTGCTTGATCTGGGCCCGAGCATCCTCGGCGGCGTCCAGGAGAATGTCGTCGGTGATGCGCTCGTGGTTCTCGCGATCGGCCTTGCCGGCGGCCGTTCGAAGGATGCCGATTGCGAGGCGGGCGTCGCCGGCGGCTGCGTCGGCGATCCGGTAGAGCTGGTCGTCGGTGATGACGTCCTCGTCGAGCCCCCACTTCGCCCGCGCACTCAGAATGTCGTACAGCTGCTCGTCGTGGTACTTGTCCATCCGGACGTGCTCGCTGGAGCGCAGTCGGCTCACGAGGCGGTCGTCGACGCGGCTGAACAGCTCCTCTTCCTTGTTCGCGATGCAGATGATTGCGAACTGCGGGAGGCTGTGGAGGTCGTAAATGACGCTGGGGTCTTCGAGCTGGTCGACCTCGTCGAGGATGACGACGGTTCGCGGGCCGTCATGCTGCTGGAGGCGATCGACGAGTTCGTCGTGGGGCGTCGACTGCCGGTGGATATCGATGGTCGCGCCGAGGTCGTCGAGGATCTGGTAGAGCGTCCGAAATCGGGTGTAGTTACGCCAGCAGTTGACGTAGATGGCCTCGACGTCGAGGACCTCTTCTCGAAGTCGTTCCGTGACGAACTTCGAGATGCACGTCTTCCCCGTTCCGCTGGGTCCGGTGACGATAGCGGTGTCGGCGGGTTCTCCGTTCGTGATGGGCTCGAGAACGCTGGAAAGGTGGTTGACTTCGGCGTCGCGATGCTCAACTTCCCGAGGGACGAACCCGGCGCGGAGAACGCGAGCATCGCGGATCATCGTTGCTTGATAGACTGGTTTTCTGGCTAGTACTAAAAACGTGACCGGGTTGCTTCCGGAAACACCCCATTTAGCTCCCTCGAACCTAACTAAATCCTCGCGCAGTAACGCGATTCCTGTTCGTGGAAACTCAAGGTTTCCGGGATTTCCGGAATCAGGTCACGGGCGGGAACTCGTCACACCGGGATTTTGCCAGTCGTCGGCTTCGTGTTCACTCCAGGGGATGAGGTATACTCCGTTGTCTGCGCGACTTTGACAGTCCAGCTCATCCATCAAGTTGTTCCACCGTTCTTCGATCGTATTGCCGGACTGCTCGAGGAGTGACTTATCGAGTTCGTCGATCAGCTGCTCTTGGAGTTTCTGGTGTCGTTCGCTTCCGTACTCGCCAAAGACACCCTCATATCCTTCCCCTCGGAGTAGCCGAACGAGTGTCGTGATACGGAGGGCCCGGTCCTCGCTTATGTCAAACTCCTCTTCTAGTCGCATACACATCCTGCCAGCCCAATCAGATGCGCCCATACTCCCCCCTCTTGTCGTCAGTATAATAGATGTTCGTGGGCCCAGACTAGAAGCAGTCAGGACATTCCCATACGTACCCTCGACTCTTTCGCCGGTCGCTTTTTGGCATTTGAAGAGACTCACAGAGGCCGCAGGTCTTGAATTCGGCCTCGGGAATTAGTTCTATGAGCTCCTCCTTCCAGATCCGAATTTCAGCCGTCTTGATGTTGTTTCGTTCGTTCTCTACCGTGGAACTGTTCCTGTTGAATTCCCACTCTCGATTTTCGTTACGGCGCCATTCTGCCAATATTCGGAGAAGTTCGTCTTGTTCGTCCACGCCATCAAGATCCTCCTGGCAATCCTCCACGACATCCCTCCGAATTTTCGGTTCCACCTTGTCCCAGACCGCCGGTGTGCTTCCATCTCCTTCGTGCCGCTCTTCCTGTCGTTTTTGCTCCTCTTCCAGCTCCTCGATTCTGGCATCAAGAGACTCCCGTATCGGGGCGAGATCGGGAATACTCATACGAAGATACCACGACTGGAACGTCATAATATTCTGGTGCTGTACCGCTTCTGGCTGGTTTAAACAGGTGTTGCGGATCGCCGGATTCTATCGTGTTCAGCTATTCTCTGGGAATCAGGTGTCGTTTGACTTCTCTGGAGCAATGATTGCAGAGTGCCGCTGGCATCGGGAGCGTATCTAGGGAGAATTGCCGGGTGTCGCCTGAACGGGCTTCATGACCACAGACGGTCGTCCCCGTTTCATTCCGTACGAGGTGGTACTTCGCCTTTCCCGATTGGCGGAGCGAGAATGCAGATTCGTCTTCTGTGGGATAATCGTCGTCTACAATATCTTCGACCGTTGCCGAGGAGATCCAGTATCTGCTGAGATCCGTCCACCAGGTGTTTGAGCATCGAATTTGCTGGCGGAAGAGCTGCCGGTAATCAACCGTGAACCGTTGCGAATCCTGCTGGATGAGGTCATCGGTGTGGAACTCGAGTGTCCGTGGGGATCGCTCCCCCCTGTTTGATTCAGGTTTCAACTCGATGGTCCACTCCGTTTTGACGTACGCTCCTCCGGTGTATTCGACAGTGTCTGCGCTGACAGACTTTGTACGGTCACGAAGCCAACGAACGGTCGGTGGACGGACCTTCTCAGTGAGTTGCTCTGAGAAGATGTCGTGTAGCAGTTCATCTGTGGTGAGTGCGTCTTCGAGGGCGGTTCCGAGTTCTTGAGGGGCCGTCTGGTTCGTATAGTTCTCTGCCTGTGCGATGAGTGTCTCTCGGGCTTCGGCAATCCCATCGACGGTCAACCAGAATCCGTACGGTTCGTGACCATCGGTGAGCACTTCGCCATCGGTGAGCCGAACCAGCATCGGCCGGATATGGTCAGGTGCCGGAAACAGATGTAACTGGTATTGGTCGGTGACCGGGACTACTGGATAGGGGAACTCTTCTCTAGAGGGTACTCCCCTCTCTTTACGGGGTATGGAGAAGTCTTCCAGTTCTGCTAGCGGAACGTGCCTCGGCATACACTCCGGGATACGTTCCCAGTACGTCCCATACCGGTGGTCGCGAGGACCGCGATTAATTTGCATTGTGAGTAGACCGATTACCCCCAGTCACTTAGTATTCAGGGGGTAGTGGGGGGAGGGGCTATAGAAGAACCCACATACTACAAATCGGGGACTTAGACTAAGTAAAGGTTATAACATTCCCGCTAGGTGATGTGACTATCCAGATGACTCAGAAGACAATTGGACAGAACACCGGCCAATCGGGTCGGGTGAATCTGTCGGGACCCGAACTCGACCAATTCGATGCGGAGGTTGGGGACGCTATCAAGGTCGATGTCGCGGAGTCGAAGGGGATCGCCAAGGCGATTATCGAGAACAGCACGGAGTGTGAATTCGTAATCGTATCCAAACCAGAAGCTGATTCCTCACCCACGGAGGAAATCGATGAGTAGTGAGTACCCCTCTCTCTTCGAAAGCTGTCAGCCACGAGACGACGTCTTAGACGGCTCGCTCCAGGAGGAACAGTTCGCTGCGAAACTCTCGACTGTCGTCCACAACCCTGAGAAGGCAGCACCAGTCTATCGAGACCCCGACTCGTTCTACGATATGACCTATCCCACGGAGGGCCTCCGCACGCTGCTCTCCAATCTCACGGGGCGTTTCTTGGCGACCACAAAGTACGACCCCGGCTCGTATACTTCGAGCATTCTCTGTCTCGACACACGGTTCGGTGGTGGGAAAACGCACGACCTCATCGCCTCTTACCATCTTGCTGAGAACCCCGTAGATATTGACGACCTCTCGCACTACCTGCTGGACGGCGACGAGGAGCTTGCGGCCGACTATCAAGATGCGGTGGCAGAGGGCCTCGATATTGCGACGGGGGTCTTCATCGGAACGAAGGCTGATAGCAAGGATGCCCGCCATGCCGACGACGATCCGGATGCTCCGAATACCCGGACGATGTGGGGTGAACTCGCGTACCAGCTCTATGGGCTCGATGGCTACGAGTACCTCAAGGACTACGACCAAGACCGGGACGCCCCCGGTGAGGGGACCCTCTCGAAACTCTTCGCTCAGCACGACCAGCCGGCCCTCATTCTGATCGACGAAATCGCCGACTACATGAACAAAGCCGCGGGCACGCCTGTCGGCGACAAGACGCTCGCCGATCAGACGCTTTCGTTCGTGATGGCGCTCCTCGAAGCGGCTGCCGAATCGGAGCACGTCACGGTCGTCTACTCTATCGCGGATACGGCCTTTGGTGAGCAGGCTGACCGGGTTCGTGATGGCGTCCGTGATCACATTGAGGAGGTCAATGAGATTGGCCGGCGGCAGCACAAGACGGTCACACCGACCGACGAAAACGAGATCGGACAAGTCCTTCAACACCGTCTCTTCTCGGAAGTTCCAGAAAACGCCGCGCGCGAAGCCGCCGACTCATACTTCCAATTCTATGATCAGGAAGACCGGCAGTATCCACAGGAAGCCACCGACGCTGGCTACGTGGATGTTCTCGCTCGCGAGTACCCCTTCCATCCCTCCTTAATCGACGCTCTCACGGACAAGATCGATACAATCCCTCGATTCCAGCGCACGCGTGATGCCCTCCGCTTGCTTGCTCGAGCCGTCTACTACCTCTGGAATCACCAGCCCGACAGTTACGACCGCCACTGGATTCGGATCTACGACCTCACAGTCGCTGATGACGATCCTGGCGGTGGGATTCAGACGATCCTTCGTGAGCGCCTATTCGACTTCGTCGATCTCGGTCCCGCAGTGACCGCCGACATCTACGACGACGATGGTACCGCGCACGCCCAGCTTGAGGACCGAAAATGGACCGAAAACGGTCTCCCACCTCTCGGTACCCATCTGACGACGACAGTTCTCTGGCACAGCCTTGCATACGGAGAACAGGCTGCAGGCCTAACTCACGCCGATCTGAACCTCGCTATCGGCCACCCCGATCTGAACTTCGACGACTACGATGCCGCCCTATCCGCACTCCGGGGCGACGATATGGACGTCGCGTGTTACTTCCTCTACGAGGAAGAGCGCCTCCGATTCAAGCAAGAACCAAATCTGATCCGGATCATCGACCAGCGGATCGAGTCTACTCCCGAAGCGAGCGCTCATTCGCGTTTCCAGAACCGTCTCACCTCGAAGGAAATCGGCGATGGTGGCTTCCAGCCGGTGGAGTTCCCTGAATCGCCGGCGGACTTACCGGATACCCCGGATACGCCGAAGCTCGCGGTGATGCATCCGGACACCGCTGCTGTCGAAGACGGCGGCGATACGCCGCCAAATCGTGTGACTCAGCTCTACGAGCAGCAAGCCGCAAAACACGAGGGAGAGACTGAGACGCGAATCTACAAGAACTACGCTCTGTTCCTCGCCCCTGACGCTGATCGAATGGATGCGGCAATCGACGAGGCTCGGCGTCTCGAGGCTATAGAGGCCCTGCTTGATAGCCCCGAACAGAAAGCCGACCTCTCCTCGGAACAAATCGAGGAGCTTCGAGAACGGAGCGACGAGGCACAGCTGATGCTCGGAGAGCTCGTTCGGAACGTCTACCGGCACCTCTACTACCCTGACCGGGACGGGCTTACCCACATCACCATCGGTGCGACCGAATCCAACGGCGGGACGACACTGGTCGACGCTGTCCAGACAACGCTCGAGGATAAGATCGTGAAACGCGACGCCGGCGCTCGTGGGTCCGCTCACGTCCAACAGAAACTCTGGCAGCAGACCCAGGACGCTATGTCCACCGAAGCGCTGGTCAACCAATACGCGAAGAAGCCGGGGCTGGACTACCTCTTCAGCACAAAACCGATTCGAGAGACTGTCTCCTCCCTCGTTAGTGACCACGGGTACGCATACTGGGATGGCGAGTCTGGGACAGCGTACTGGGTCGGGACAGCGGAGCCTGAAACGTGGCCGCATCCGGAACCGTTCGCGAAATCTCCCGATGTCGAGACCTCGATTCGGGACAGCGATGTCCAAATCGGGAGTGCATTCGTCGTTTATCGAGATATCGACGCGCTCGTCGACGACCACCTCGACGAAATCGACCGGCCAGAACAGACGGTTGCTACCTGTGCCGAGTGTGGGGCGGAGGTTGAAAACCCAGAAGGAAGCGAACCCTACTACTGTGAGGAACACCAGTCCGATACGACCTGTAGCTCCTGCGGAAAAGAGGTCGCTAGCGAGCAGCTGCTGGACGCACGCGGACGCTGCGAGGAATGCCAGCCAGACGAATCCTGGGAGGCGAGCAAGAAGATGATGTCCGCTTCGCGGGCGTTCTCAGAGGTTCGTCGCGATGCGGAATCGAAGGCCGGAACTGACCGGACGCCGCTGCTTGAAGAGGTGACCATCCAGGTCGGTGGGGACGAACCTTTCCAAGCGGCCAAGTTCATCAGTCAACGCCCCGGATTCAAAGCCCGCGAAGACTCGGTGACGGTTCGAATGCAGTACGAAACCCGGACTGACGACGGGACGTACAGCGCGGAATTCACGGGGTCACCGAGCCGATTCCGGGACGTGATCGACCAGCCCGGCTCGTTCGGCGATGATCGAGAAACCATCCAGTTCCGCTTCCAGTTTGACGAGCCCGAACCGATTACTGACGAGGGTGACGACCTTCTCGCTGCCCTCGATAATGACCTCGATGCGGGCAACATCGACGTTCGGGTCGAAGGGCGTGGCCCGATTCAGGCGAGCTCGGAGGTGACGGTCTGATGGCGAGTCGCGGTTCGGAATTTGAGACCTCACCCGCCGAGGGGACAGAGGAGGATCGGCTGGTTCGCTACGGGACGAGTATGTTCGGTGGCCGCCCGACGTTCACACTCGTCCGACGAGAGACAGACGGCGGCGGAGAGTGGACGCTGCATGAACTACTCCCTCGCGAACAGGCTGAAGCCCGTCGTGATCGCCTGGAGCGGGATGGTCGTTCGCTGAGTATCACACCAGTCGAGGATCTCGTCTCGGACATTGCTGGGGACGACCTCCTATCCAAGCTCGATGGTTGGACGTGGGATGAGTGGGCCGGCGCAAAGGTCGCACGGCTTGACCCGACCCGCGTCCGTGCGCTCCAGGACGTCGTCCGGGAGGCGATTGAAGGCACGCCAGGAGATTCATCAGAAGTTCTCACTGGCGGGGCTGGGTTCGTGTTCCTACCCGAAACGGCAGGCGTCCGGCTTGCTGTTGCCTTCCGTGGCGTGAAGCCGATCCAACGTATCGACCGGATGCGGTCGCTGGCTCGCGGCGTTGCACGGATGAGCGATGAGGAGTGTTACTACTGGTACGCAAAGTGTCGGTCTCCGTCGAGTCCGAACGGCGAAAAGGCCCTTCGAGTGTTGCTGACGGACCATATTGAGTGATTTAACGATGAGCCAAAATCCCGAAAGCCAGGACAGTGATTCGGAGCTGAAGCGTGTCGCAATTGAGGGGAACCTCCCCCTGAAGGCGGTTGGCATCGAGAATCTGAAAGAGGCTAACCCCTACTTTATGCCGCCTCATCGGTATCTTCACCCATGGTTTGCACGTCGTCCAACTCCAGCTTCTAGACTGGCTATCCTTGCGTCCATACTTCCTCCAGAGGTGGACGCCAACACGCTGCTGGATTGGATGCAGATCAAGCCTCGTGACGAAATCGACGTCGATATTGAGGAATACGTGGCAGAAAAGAAGCGTACTGAAGATGATCGGGATGGAAACTTAGAGGACCACTACGGATATCCTCGCCCGTACACTCGGACACCGACTACAGATGAGAAAGCGGAGATGCACGAGTTGCTTCGGGAGCATTGGGACGGAGAGCTACCTACTGTCTTAGACCCGACTGCCGGTGGGGGCGTTATTCCGTTTGAATCTCTGCGCTATGGCCTACCGACAGCAGCGAACGAACTCAATCCCGTCCCGACTGTGATGCTTAAGGTTCTTCTTGAGTATGCGCCGAGTGTTGGTTCTCTCCAGAGCGAACTCAATCGGTGGGGTGACCGAATTGATGAACTCGCTGAGGAGGAGCTTGAACCTTATTTCCCCAGCGAGGGTGAACGTCAGACCCCCTCACACTATGCTTGTACCTATGCAGTAGACTGCCCGGAGTGTGGTTGCGATATCCCTATGGCAAAGAAATGGTGGCTACAGAAGCGATCCTCCTCGAAAGGAGTTGCAGCACGTCCTTCCGTATCCGAGGACGGGACTGAGATTGAGTACGAGGTCGTTAGGCTACCGGACGATGTCAAGAAATCTGAGTACAATCCGCAGGACGGCCCCCATACTCGTAGTGGTGCTGAGTGCCTGAATTGTGGAATCGTGATGGAATCGGATGCAATACAAGACAGAATTCGCGATTCCGAATTCAGATACGAGATCTATGGGGTGAAATATGAGAAATCATCCGGTGGAACTGCTTGGCGAGCACCCACACAAGCAGACTACAAAGCACAATCTAAAGCCGCAGATCGTATTGACACAGACTTTGAGCTAAGTACACTCCTTGACGTCAAGCGATATATTGGCGATGAAGATAGAGCAGGTCCTTACGGCGTTACAAAGTGGAGAGATGCTTTCACTCCAAGACAACTTGTAACCCAGTATGAATATCTCCAAGCATACAAGCAGTGTCAGGAGGAGATACTCAACCAATATGATGAACAGAAAGCTGAGGCGGTGCTCACAATACTGTCCTTGGTAGCTAGCAAAGTCATCGACAGAAATACACGATTCTCGCCCCTAGACACAAGTAATGGGCTTCTGGGCGATGCATTAGGTGGTAAGCACTTTACTCTCCAATGGGCTTTCGTAGAGAACAATCCTGCTGCAGGCAACCAAGACCACCAGGACCATCTCGACCGTGTTCGAGACTCTTACGAAGAGATAGCCACATATCTGGAAGATGAAGATGCTGATGATGTTCAAATCTCACAGAGGGACGCGGCAGATCTACCGATAGACTCGGATTCTATCCAATCCATTATTATTGACCCCCCATACTACGATAGCATCATCTATTCTGAAATGTCTGATATGAGTTATGTTTGGCTCAAAGAGTATCTCCAAGATATTCATCCAGAAGTATTCACTGACGACCTTACTGACAAAAGCCAAGAGGCGGTTGCCAATGTGGCCGAATACGAGGAGGTCGCTTCGGATTCCAAATCTAAGTCCGAATTAGCTGCCGAGGACTACGAGAACAAGATGGCGGAGATTTTCCAAGAACTCTACCGTGTTCTCGAGCCCGGCGGTGTGATGACTGTCATGTTCACCCATAAGGAGTCTAGTGCCTGGGACACTCTCACAAAGTCGCTGATTCGATCTGGGTTCACTATCACATCAACCCACCCGATCACTAGCGAGATGCCCCAGCGGACCGACACCCGTGGTGGAGGTTCAGCTGACAGTACTCTGCTGCTCACAGGGAGAAAACCGCACGATAGTAAGACGGAATCTGAAGCGGTTCCAACCCTGTGGAGCGATGTCCGTGCTGAGACCCGTGAAGTAGCGAAAGAGGCAGCGAGAGACCTGCTTGATGCTGGCCTCTCTCTGACGAAAACAGACGTCATCATTTCGGCGTTCGGGCCGACACTGCAAGTTTACGCAGATGCCTATCCTGTCGTCGACGACCAAGATAATGAGATTCCTCCACGGCGAGCTCTAGAAGAAGCACGCGAGGCCGTAACGCGAGTCCTCGTCGAGGAATATCTTGAAGGCGAGCGACTAGACGACTTGGATGACATTACAGAGTGGTATATCCTCTCCTGGCTGGTTCACGAATCCGACACCTTCCATTACGATGACGGCCATCAGCTGGGGCTCGGTATTGGTGTCGACATTGACGATATTAAGCGATCTACGAAAATTTGGGGGAAGAAACGTGGGGATATTCAGCTGAAAACTCATGAGGACCGCGTCCAAGACATCACTCTGCCACCCGAAGAGAGATCTAACCGGACGCCCGTCGATCCTGAAGCGCTGTCCTACACGATCGCCCTCGATGCGGTTCACGCCGCTATGCACGTCTACGAGAAACAGGGCGAGGACGTCGCGATCGATTGGCTCAAAGAACGCAACTTCGACACAGACGCGGGCTTCAAGGCAACACTGAAAGCTCTCCTGCAAGTTCTTCCCCAGAGGAGTTCGGAATGGGAAGCCGCTCGTGACCTCGCCTTAGGTCGAACCCACGACGCACTTGGTCTCGAATTCACCCCCACTGATTTCACTGACGTCTCAGAAGACAGGGCCGAACAGACCGAACTCGGTGACCATGCCTAACTCGAAACTCCTCTAGTATGACTAATCTACGTGACCGCGAGTGGCAGTCCATCTACGAGAGCAAACCCGAGCAGGGACGCGCCCATCTCGTCAAGGACTTCTACGAGCCCGCATTGGAACGCAGCCAGCAATACGACCGGATTGCGGGCTACTTCTCCAGTACGGCACTCGCGGCTGCTGCCAACGGCATTCACGCCCTCGTCGAGAACGATGGTGAAATGCGTCTCATCGTCGGCACCGAACTCTACGAGTCAGACCGTCCGGTTCTTGAGACGCTCACCGACCGCCTCGAGGAAAACCTCGAGGACCTCGATGACGAACGCCTGGATGCGAACCTCCGTATTCTTGCGCGTCTCCTCCGCGAGGGCCGGATCCACATCAAGGTCGCCTATCCACGCTCTCCCTCTCACGATTGGGAGATCTTCCATCCGAAAGTTGGACTCTTCCACGATAGCGACGGAAACACGATTTCGTTCGAGGGCAGCGTCAACGAGACGGTCGGCGGCTGGGCTCGCAACTATGAGCGGTTCAAAGTTCATCGGTCGTGGGTTCCTGAACAGGCGGACTACGTCGCCGGCGATGAGGAGACCTTCGAGCGATTGTGGAGTGATGAACACCCCTTCGTCGAAGTGTATGACCTCCCCGAGGCGATCGAAGAGGACATCATCGACTGGAAAGCCCCAGACACCGAGAGCGATCTCCAGGAAGCGATTCAGATCGCGAACGGTACAGCTCCGCCGACGGAGCGCGACAAAGCGAACATCATACAGGATGGACCGCTCTCGCCGGGTGGGCTCGCACTGGCCGAGGAAGCGAGCACGATCACGCCGTGGCCACATCAACGAGTTGTCTCGGACACACTCGTCAATACATATCCACAGAGCTTCTTGCTGTGTGACGAGGTGGGGCTCGGGAAGACGATCGAGGCCGGTCTTACACTCTCCCGGCTTGGACTCACCGGGGAGCTTGAAACCGGGCTGTTGCTGGTTCCGGCGAGTCTGCAGCGGCAGTGGCAGGAAGAGCTCTGGGAGAAGTTCAACATCAACGCCGTCCGATTTGACCGGGACACAGCGGGCGATCACGTATTCCGGGACGTCCGCGGTCGCGACCACTATCCACCATCGGCAACGGACCTCGACCTCACTGGGGAGCGCGAATGGACGGACAGCCCCATCTGGCGGTTCCTCTACGAACAACAGTCGACTGATGCCGATGCATCGTCGCCGCTGGATGGGCCGACGGTCGTCATTATGTCCTGGCACACGGCTCGTCTCGACGATCGGTGGGATCAGGTCGCTCCCTTAGACCGGGTATCCGACCGGTCTCGAGACGTCATCCCGGCAAGCTGTCGCGGACGCGACCACGATACGGAAGACCGGATGGGCGTGTGGGACGCCGTCATCGTCGACGAGGCGCACAACGCCCGGCGTGGCAGTAATTTCTACGCTCTTCTCGAACAGCTTCGCGATTATACGCACGCCTACTACCTCTTGACGGCTACCCCGATGCAATTGCACTCTGGCGAACTCTACGATTTGATGCAGTTGCTGGATCTTCCGGGTGGTTGGGATAACCGGGATACCTTCATGGAGTTCTTCGAAACCCGAGACGGGCTGTCGCGGGCCCTCAACGAGGTTCTCGTCAACCCTAGTTCAGAGTCCGACAAAGCGGAGGCTTCCTGGGACACGCAAGCCACGCTCGATGGACTGGAACACCAAGACCGGCTCCCGACGGACCGACCATTCTCCTCAAAAGTCTTCCAGCACCTTGCAGACGAACTCGAGATCAATGAGGACAGACAGGACCGTGCCATTGCCAAAGAGCGCGTGCTGACTGCGTGCCGGCTCGCACGAGCCTATGGAGACGCCTACGACGGCTATCTCGACCATGTCGACGACGCGATGGCAGATTATGACATCGACCGCTTCGAGGCGAGCGAGGATACGAAACTCAAACGGCTCCTCTATCCCGAAGACGCCGACGAGTGGTTGATGGCGTCCCGCAGCGACCGACAGGACGCACTTGACGAACTTTCCCCGGGCGGTTGGCGAGTCATCCGCGATGTTCTCGCAGAGTCCACGCCCGTCGACGCGCTCATTCACCGGAATACACGGGATACACTCCGGAAGTACGAGGCAGTCGGTCTCCTCGATACGACCGTTCCGAACCGAAATCCCGAACAACGGAAAATCGAACTCACCGAGGAGGCACGGGCGGTCTACGACCAGATCGACGAGTACACACGTGAATTCTACAAGCGAGCCCAACAGACTGACGAAGCCCAAACACGCGCCATCGGGTTCGTGATGACCACGTACCGACAGCGACTCACGTCGAGTGTCTATGCGATCAGTCAGAGCCTGAAACACCGGCTTGAGACGCTTCGGGCTCAACGAACCGTGCTTGCCGGACGGGAACGCGCTCGTGATCGGGACTATGGTGATGCGGAGCAGGTCGTCCTCGAAACGCTACAAAACGCGGACCTCGACGACGGGGACGTTCTGGATGAACTCGACGCTAGTAGCGACGACTTGGACCTCTCTGAACTCATCCCGAGCGTGACTGAAGAGGGGAAACAGCTTATCGAGGAAGAAATCGAGGCCCTGGAAGCGTTCGTCAACGACTTAGACTTGGTTGATACAGACCCGAAGATTCAGCAGCTGTACAACGACCTCGACGAGCTGGACCGTGCTGGCCACAACCGGGTGATTGTCTTCACGCAGTACGCGGACACAATGGACTTCATCCGGGACAGTCTCGCGGACCTTCTTGGTGCAACAATCGCGACGTACTCCGGTCGTGGCGGCGAGCTGTACGACCCCGATTCTGAAACGTGGGAACACGTCGGGAAAGAGCGCGTGAAGCGTGAATTCTCACGTGATGATGGGCAGGTCGATATCCTCGTCTGTACCGACTCCGCGAGTGAGGGGCTAAACCTCCAGGAGTGTGGGGCGCTCATCAACTACGACCTGCCGTGGAACCCGATGCGGGTTGAACAGCGTATCGGTCGGATCGACCGCATCGGCCAACGATTCGACGAGATTCGTATTCTCAACTACAGCTACGAGGATACGGTTGAGACGGACATCTACGATCGCCTTGACGACCGGATTGGCCTCTTCGAAAACGTCGTCGGTGAGATGCAACCCATACTCTCCGGCGTCAGCCAACAGATTCGAGATGCGACCTTGAACGCCGACAGCGCTGACGACCAGTCTGCGGTCGAATCAGCTGACCGCGAGTTCTCTGAAGAACTCGAAGAACGCGATCAGGGCGACCGCGTCGATGTCGGAGAGTCACTCGAGGACGTCGACGACCTCGTCGCTCAGGATGTCGTCGACGAAGCAAAACTCGATGCGTGGCAGTCCTACAGTCACCCGGATCTCGTCGACGTCGGCGAGGAGGAGTACGAGTATCAACCCCCGTTCGAGACACCGAGTCTTCAGTTAGTGTTGGTCGATAACGACGCCCTTGCCGAGGCCGGTGTCGAATTCACTCCGGTTCACGAGATTGATTTCGAGTACGATGATGGAGACTTCGACTTTGCGGACAGTACATATCGTCTCTCGGTAGGTGACGCACCGATTGAGGTCCCAGCCGGGGATGGGGAACAGACGATTGCACAGGCTATTGCGACTGGTGCTGACGAAGTGGCGGTGACGTTCTCGGCTGTATGTGCTGACGAGTTCCCATCCGTTCAGCATCTTGCGCCAGGTCATCCACTTCTCGTGCAGCTCCTCACAGTACTCCAGGATGCGAGTGAGGATCCGTCGCGACTCCAACAGCGAATCGTAACTCGACCCGATCAAGACCAAGAGCCAGTCGTGTGTGCATGGGGGCGGGACGGCGTGTTTACCCGGATTGCAGGCGATGGGACAGTGACTGAAAATGGACCGATGGATTCCCTTCCGACGTGGTGTGATCAATTCCTCGATAACCGAGAGAAGTCAACAAAGCAGCCACAGTAGCTGGGTAGTTTTGTAAGCATGGACTTCCCAGATGAACCAATAGATGCCAAATACTGCTCTTGAAGCAAATCTCCGCGCTATCGGGGACGGTACGAGACTGGAACAGTTAGCTGTTGACTTGCTTGATCGAGAAGGATACGACGTCGTTCAACCGCCGTGAGGGGTCCGGATGGTGGGAGAGATACACTTTTTGAGTGCTCGGGGAAATCTGGCGTGCTCCATTAGCTATCTCTTTGTGGCTCCGATTAGATTCGGACAATATGCCGAAGCCGGATATTGAAGTCCTCGACGACGGCGACGCCTATCCATATTCGTCGCATATCAGCGTAGACGGTACAGAACTCCAGCTGGGCGATCTTCTTCTCGTGTTTGATTCTCCCGATGACAATAGTGTCAGCTTCTTCGAGCGTGTCTTTGGGTTCACTTGGCCGGGAATCATCACTCACGTCGTCGATGGGCCGGTTCCTGCTGAGTTTCACAATTTCGAGGACTTTGCTGCGGATCTCGACAGCGGGAAGATCGCGGTCGCCAGCAAGCGCGAGCAAACGAGCTTCTTTGTCGACGATGACACCGTCCGCACTATCACCCTCTACCGATACCAGTACCAGGGCGGGTGGCAGCCGATTGTGATTGATGAGCGACGAAATCCACTTGAGGACACTCCTCTCGCCCAATCTGTAGCTCTTTGCGATGACGGTGAGCAGGTGATCGAAGAACTACTCCTGACAAACTCTCCAGATGGAGAGCAGGAGTTTGAGCACATCCAGGAGCTCCTTGTGTCTGCTGGCTATCGGTCTGAATTGATCCCAGCTGTTAATGAAGTTCTTGAAAACTGATGAAATCTTTTGGAATCAACAAATGGTCGGGATAGAAACGCTTGCTACCGTAGGCTTAGGCCTAGATGCTGCTGGTGCCCTAATGGTCGTCCTTCCTGAGTTCGAACAATTTCGGGCATACAAAACACCTGAGGATGAAATCCAACAAATCGAACGGGGCCGGGTAACTCTCCTGAGCGAAGGGAAACTGACCTCGGATGATTCTGGATTTGAGGCCGTATGTGAGGCACTCGACGGGCGAGTCGAGGTACATGGCCCAATAAAGGAGATCGTCGTCGTAAGCCTGGAGGATGAGCCCGACGCTGTCGAAGTTCGATATCACACCGATGGGGATTCGATTCACGCTCGCGACGGACGAATCTCTCGAACACTCGTCGATCGATATATCGAACGCCACGTTCACCAGCTTGAACAGCGGGCCCGCGAGTGGTCTCTTCGGGCTGGCAGTTCTCTCCTCTTATTCGGCTTCTTGCTCCAGATTGCTGCGTCTCTCTTGTGACATCTGTTCTCGATAGACATCGGAAGGGTGTGCGGTGGCCGAGTTACCGTTCCAGTGCTTCTCTGAGGTCACTTCCAGGAGAGCCAAAGATGTCGTCGAACTCATCAGGTTGGTCCTCTGCAAATGTTCGGAGTTCCTCTCGTGATGTGATCCCGTATTCGAGCGCGAGGTAATCCTTGGTCGCCGCCCCGATTCGAGGGAGTTCGGCGAGATCGTCCTCGTATTCCAGCTGATGCGCTTTCAACCATTCGTGAGACTGTTCTAGGGCTTCCTCGGGGGTTAACGACTCATCAGGTCCCGCTTCGATTGAACGGCCTTTCCGATACCAGGCGTTCCGCTCTGCTTCTGGTGCGTTGCACGCGATTGTAGTACTCCCGTCCGGCGCCGGACTGATGGTAAGGTTGAATCGCCCGGCTGAAACCCATCGAATCCGGTTTGAGGACGCCTCCACGAGGTCCCATCCAGTGAACGAATCTTTTGGATTCAATTGTTGTAGCGGGCCTGTATCACCGAATGAACTCCCTGTCGAGAAGCCGTCGAGATGGTTCGTCGCGATACTGGAGACGACATCGCGGTCCACACCGGTATCTTTGGAGATATCGATCGGATCCGCTGTCCCCAGGAGGTCGTCGACCGTTGTGTATCCTGCGTCAGCAAACGCCACGAGCCGGTCACGATTCATTAGGTCCTCGTGATGCAGCTGGTCATCAATCCCTGTTTCCTTGAGGTGGTGAAGATACTCCTGGGCGACCGAGTCCTCGAAGCGGACGTTCCCAGCTTCTATTCTGTTCGCTTTGAGCGCTTCAATGAGTGCTGAAAGTGAGTATGAGGATTTGAACAGCGGATTCCACTCTTCCTCGTCATCGTCAAATACCTCTATGTCGGTTTCTGGTTTGAAGTAGATGAGTCGATTGGTGTTGGCAAATTCGAGAAGTGAGACTGATACCATTCTCACTGTTGGCTGACTGACTCTCGGATTAAATAGATATACCTCTCAAGCGAGGGGCACAACAGGGGTATTATTCTATAGGTGGGCTGCTAAACTGCGACAACTAGTATGCCGTTCTTGGCCCTCCACGACGGTACCGAGGTTATTCCGAATCAGGTACAGAAAGGGGATCTCCTCGAGTGCCCGAAGTGCGGCGATCAATTGAAAATTCGCGACTCCCATCGCCGGAAGGGATCGTTCGTCGCGCGGCATTTCTACCACGCTGCTGAAGAGGAGACTGACTGTGGCGGTGAATCTCCACCTCATTTGCGGATGAAGTCAATCGCGTATTCGAAGCTCACGACCGAGTATCCCGACGCCACAATAGGATTAGAACAGCAACTGGGAGAACGGCGTGCCGATATTCTCGTTGAGTTTCCTCAGCCTCGATTTCCTGAAGGCCGGGGCATCGGCGTCGAAGTACAGCACAAACACGAGGACAAGGATGTCGACGCAGTAACCGCTGAGTATCTTGCTGCAGAGTACAGCGTCCTCTGGTTGGGAGAAGAGGACTTCTCCGGATTCAACGTCGATCTCTCTGGCATTCTCCCGACCTGGCCTCACGCGGTCCAACACGACTTCAGCGACGGGTATCACGGCGTCATCCACTGGCTCCGACAATCAAAGCCAGCCAATCCCTCGATGGACGTCGTCCTGCCGCGAGAATATCTAGCTGAACACAGCGAGGGTCTTCGTCGAGCATGGGAGTACGGGAAGTTCGATCAGGGAGGGCAATCGGACTGGAACGATCTCGGATTCTGGTGGTTGAGTGCCTCGTATGACCCGTACCAGAAGTGGTTCAAACTCACCGAGACGCCTGACGGGCGGACGATGCTTCAGCTCGGGAAGCAGGTCCGCGGTACTGAACACGTGCTCGCTCCAGTTCAGACTGGACATTCTCGGAATCGGGGGAAGGTTCACAGCTTGGCTTACGAGGTTGATTCAGCAGATACCTCCGCTGGCGAATGGGCAGATATCGAAAAGGCGTGGCTGGAAACCGGCTTACAGAGCACTTCAGTTATCTTCAAGCTCGTTGCAACCCCGAGCGGGGAGCTCGCCCTTTCGCTGGGAAAGTACAAGGAACACAGCGACGACGGCGAATTCATTACCGTCTCTACCGAGTTCCAGCGTAATCTCAAAGAGAACCTCCACGAACTGGCTAACTTGTTGGGATGACCTGACGCGGCCCGGAAACCCGCCCACAACGGTAAATGGACGGACTACAAACAGCAGTCAATAATGTCGGACGAGGCTGACGATTTGTATGATAAGTACATCGACTACGATGGCAGAGATCTCGATACCCGGAATGTCGGTGATGGGAAGGTAGTTCGGCCGATTACGGCCGAGAATTTCGAGATGGAGAAACGGACTCTGGGGGAGGTCCTCACCGATCAGAAGTTCAACGTACCAGAGTACCAGCGACTGTACTCGTGGAAGAATATCCACCACGAACAGTATTGGTCGGACATCGAGCAGTTCGTGAATGCCGACCTGGTCGCTGACCGACGCGAAGTGTCGGACGTGTTCTTCAGCTCGATGTACTTCGCGGTCAACGACGACAAACAGGTGTACGAGGTCATCGACGGCCAACAGCGCCTGACGACGACACACCTGCTGTTGCGCGTCCTTATGGAGCACCTCGAGGACGTCGACCCAGCTTCTATCGAGGACGATACCCTGGCGGAGTTTCGGGACTACGGGATCGGGCGAATCACCGATATCCTCTATGTGGAGGAGATGTTCGGCAAACGTGAGCCTCGTCTCACGCTGAACAAACACGACGCTGAATTTTTCAAAGCCCTCATGATGGGGCCCTCCGCCCAGGTGGACTACCTCAAGAACGAGGCCGACTTCAGCATTCACGGGAACAACAGCGATGCAGTACAAGTCTCGGAATGTCTGGACCGGTTCGGTACCACGGACGATGAACTCGCGGACTTGGATACTGACTCGCTGTCCTCAGGGGCGTTCTTCAAACTGTACCGCTCACACCGGCGGTTGTTGAACGCTTACGAGTTCTACGACGAGAAGATTAGCGGCGTCGTCGCCGACGCCGAGACGCCGGACGAGACTGTGCGAGCGCTCGTGAATATCCTTAACTACGTCTACAACTCCTACCACGTCGGGGAGTACCTGATTCGAGAGGCGGAGTCGGACTTCCGGATGCAGATCTTCGAGATTTTGAACGACCGCGGCGTCGATCTGACGAAGATCGACCGTATCAGGGCGGCGGTCGTGAACGCGTTTTTCGATACCGACGTGAAAGACGAGTACGTCGACAAGTGGGAGGACATCGTGGTGGCGTTCGCAACCGATGGTGACGCCATCGACGACTATCTCTCGATCTATCTGAGTATCGTCGACGATGGCATCGACAGGATTGGTGACGCCAGCGCCGAACTGACCAACGCCTTCGACACGAGGAACATCGACTCGGATGTCGTCCCGCGCCTTCGGAATCTCGATGAAGCGAAGGCCTTCCTCGACTACGCGCACGACCTCGTCGACTACTACCAAGATATCACAACCACGGAGCTCGCCGCCGAGGACCTTGAGTTAGCCAGTCACCGAGAGCAGTGTCGGGAAATCCTTGTTCGCCTCAATAACCAACAGATGGACCAGTGGCGGCCATTCGTCCTGGCGCTCTACTATCACACCAATCCTGAATCGGAACGGGATGCAGCACAGTTCCACCGCGTACTAGAGACCATCGAGAAACTCAACCTGCGACGCCTCCTCATCTCTGAACGTCCGAGTATTTTCCGCGAGGTCTTCATCGAGGCCGTCGAGGAGTTCAATCTCGCACCAACTGCCGACGCCACTCCAGATAGTGTATACGAGGCTTCTCGAGAGTACCTCATCACCGAGATGCGCTCCTCTACGCCGACGCTGTTCGGCGACCGGTTCGTCGATACGGTCGTTCAGACGCAGTCCTGGAGTACCGGAACGGCGCGACTGCTCTTCGGGAAGATCGCCCAGGATCACTTCGACGACAGTAGTCGTGCCGTCGAGCGAGACCTGAACATGGGGAACATCCATCTCGAACACGTCCTCCCGCAGACTCCCGTCAGCGACCCGGAAGACCCGACGTGGCTTCGGGAGTTTTTCAAACTCGACTCGGAGCCGGACATCGAGATCGCGTCAGAGATCGAACGCTATATCGAGCTGGTGCAGCGCTCTGATCTCGACGAAGAGGAGGAGCGACTGAAAGACAATATCTCGGAGTTCATCACGCAGGGGTTCATCGACGATATCGGGAACTTCCTCCTGCTCCGTGACACCGATAATATCGGGGCGAGTAATCGGCCACTCGCCGAGAAGATGACGCAGTACTACTCCGAGATCGACGGTTTCGCCAGTATCTACCCCAATCGGTATTTCACGGCCGAATACGGCAACGTCGATCGCGACTCCCTCGACAATCTCCGTGAGCAGCACGATGGCGGTGACGTTTCGAATGTGGACGCCGATGTAGTGGCGTATTTCAACTCCTTCTGGACCTACGAGACTCTGCAGGATCGACGAATCGAGCTCCTCTTGGATATTCTGTCGACGCTTGGGTTCGATTCGTTTGAGGACGAGTTCGGGATTGAATCCGACCAAGATGAGGTACGCCACGAAATTCGAGAGAAGACGGACCAAGAGTTTGAGAAACGTCTGTCCGTCCGATCGCTTTAACCCCCTCTGAGAAGTCGGTTTTGCGAGTATCTGTCGAAGCCTTCTCAGCTGACTATCCTATCCAGCTTCGCCATCCCCACAGAGGGTGCCGACCTCCTTGGCCGAAACGAAAGGAACGAACGAAACGAATAGAATGAATGGAATGAAGTAAATGAGATTGATGAATTGAATTCTCCAAACGAACGGAACGAATTGAGTGACAGAAATGAACGCAATTAGTTCAACGAGCGAAACGAACAGTTGGTTTTAACATCGTAGTAATCCTCTCACCGAGTGAAACACCCTCACCGAACGCACCGAACTAAACGACCAAAACGAACGAAACGAACACAACGAGAGAAACGAAGACAATGACCGACACCAATACCGCACGAATCACGGTGGCGAATCAGAAGGGAGGCGCGGGGAAGACAACCGACGTCATTCATACTGGCGGCGCACTCGCCGCCCGAGGTCACGACGTCCTCTTGGTCGACATCGACTACCACGGAGGGCTCACGTGCTCTCTTGGCTACAACGATCTGTACTACGATACCGACCGTACAACGCTGTTCGACGTCCTCGACTTCGACCAGATGGAGTCGGTGAACGACATCATCGTCGAGCACGAGGAATTCGACATCCTTCCCGCCAGCGAGAAACTCGCGAACAACAAGAACATCCAGACGCTGCTTGAGGCGCCGAAGAGTCGCGAGCGGTTGGAGATGACTCTCGACGAACTCGAGAAGGACTACGACTACATCATCGTCGACACGCCGCCATCCCTGAACGTCCTCACCGACAACGCCCTCGTCGCAACCGGCAACGTCGTCATCCCCGTCATTCCCGAGAAGCTCAACGCCAACAGCCTCCAGATTTTCGCAAAGCAGCTGAGTTCCCTCGAACAGGCGTACGGAGACATCAATCGGCTCGCGATTGTCTGTAACCGCGTCGAGCAGAACGCTGAACACCGCGACACCATCGAGGAGATCAAGTCGGCGTACTCCCTCCCGGTGTTCGAGATCCCGAAGCGGACCGACCTCTCCCAGTCGATCGGCGAGGGGGTGTCCGTCTTCGGCTTCGGCAAGGAGAACCAGCGCGTCGAGGATGCACGCGACCTGTTCAACGAGATTGCCGACCTGTTCGACGAGACGTTCGAGAAGACTGCGCCTGAGGAGGTGAAAGCATGAGCGACGGCTGGGGTGATGCTTCCGGCATCGAGGGCAACTACGAAGAGGAGGACGATGAGGTCGATTCCAGCGAAACGAGCGAGGTGAGTGAAACGGTGGAAACAAGTTCATCGACCGAAACGACCGAATCGACTTCAACGAGTGAAACGAACGAAACGAGCAAAACGAAGACGAACATCAAGGACGAGTGGAATGGGCGGACGATCTACATTCCCGACGATGTCCTCGACGAGATGGAGGATACCTACCTCGAGTCCCAGCTAAAGCTCCGCAAGGCGGGCCAGGACGAGTTCAAGAAGAACCGCCACTTCTACCCGCTACTCGTTCAGTTTGGTGTTGAGGCGCTCTCTGAGGCGGATGCCGAGGAAATAAAGGCTCGGCTTTCGGAACTCGGAGACGAATGACCTCGCGCAGAGCGAGGCCCGAGTTTTTGTATAGCGATATACGCTATACATTCTACTGTAGTGCGGAGTTCCGGCGCTAAGAGACTCTAGACCCCCGAATTCTCCCGATGGCTCGAAAACAACAAGTGGTCCTGATTATGCCAATAATCACGACCACTTTGAAGTACCCCGACGCCGTCGGTGAAGCACGGATGCTGCAATCGGCTCAGAAAGACGCTTCCCCCGGGGTAGACCCGCCAAGAACGGGTTTCGAGATTTCTCTGGGTCGCCTCAGCCAAGTCCGCGGAGATAGCGAGGGCAGTCCTCGTGATAGACTAAATGCCTGTGACCTATTTTATGACACAGCACGAACGGGGTTGTATGACTGGAGGTGAATCGATTTCCGAGGGTCCGATGGAACGCCAACCCACGGGTGAAGACCGGGTGCGGATGGTTGCCCGACAGGTTTCAGAGCCGCGGACAGCAAACTGGATCGCCTCCGAAGCAGACTGGTCACACGGGCCGACCAAGCGCGTCCTCGAACATCTCGTCGACGACGACATCCTCCACCGTGACGACACCGGGGGCCACACGACATACTTCCCCGATTATCGTCGTCAAGCACTCACGGAGGCCATACGCCTTCGGGACAGCGACCACACCGTCGAAGACCTCACCGAACGGCTCACCGAGATGAACGCTCAGATCCGAGGATGGAAGGACGAGTTTGATGTCGAGTCACCGAACCAACTTCGCGGGACGATCGCTGACCAGGTACTCGACGTCACCGAAGAGGATCGTCGCCGAGAGATCGCGCGCGAGTGGGAACAGCTCCAACGGCGAATCGAAATTGTGGGTTTTGCCATCCGAGAGTGGGACTTTCTAGCCCCAGCGACCGAACGTGGTGGGGCCCGGAGGTGACGGACCTCGTTCTCCGCACGTCCATTGCTGGCAGATGAATATTTAGGCTGATCCCGACTCACGTATAATGTTTTTATAGTAGTGGTCCGTGATACGGCACATGAACCGCGAGACGGATAGTACGAATTCGTCTGGAGTAGCTATTTCTCTTTCAATACCCCCTTTAGATCCGACTTTATTCAAACACAAGGCGACGAGCGACGTCCTTCTCTTTTTAACAAACCACCGATTCAGTGACTTCTCACTGCGAGAACTCGCGACACAGATCGGTCACTCACACCAGTCCGTCCGACGGGCAGTAAACGTTCTCAGCGCGAACGACTTGGTCGTCGAATCGCCCGAAAGCAACCAGCGACTCGTCCAGATCAACAGACAGCGCCTGTCGATTCCAGACGATCCGATCCTCCGGATCCCCCAACCAGAGTATCATCAACCCGTCAAAGCTGCGGTTACGGAGCTTCGTGAGAACATCAACGACGTCGTCGGCATCATCCTCTATGGGAGTGTGGCTCGGGGCGAGGCTGACCGACGGAGCGATATCGATCTCTGGGTGCTAACACGGTCTGGGCGGGCCGAAAGCCAACGAGAAGCGAACACCATTGCCCGTGACCTCGAAGACACGGAGTTCGATGGTGACCGATACGCCTACGATATCGATGTCGAGGCCGTCCAGGCGATCCCGGCGTACACCGAAGACATCCGAGAGATCGTCGTTTCAGGGATTCCGGTCTACAAGACGAATGACTTCGAAACCGTCGAGAACCTCCTCTTGGAGGAAGGAGCCTCTGATGAGTAACGGCTCGGACCCGACCGCTGTGCTCGCAGCACTCGACCGTGCACAGGATGCCTTCGAGATGGTCGGACGCGGTCGAATAGCGTTCGAGGACGGGATTAGTGCCGACGAAGACTGGAAGACACAGCTGACGAAAGCGTGCCGCCTCCTCGAGGTCGTTGACACTCTCCAGTCACAGGATGGGTACTACACGGCCGTCATCGAGGTCTGTTTCGGCGCGATCGAACGGTCGATCGAGGCGTACGCGCTCGCGATGACGAACGATATGCTTCAGGACTTTCAGGACCACCAGTTCAGCTACGAGCGTGCCCACCAGATCGGGCTGTTTGAGCGGGAGACTGCAGAGGCGATGAAGGACCTCTACAGCGAGAACCGGACAGAGAGTTATTACGGCGGGGGGCGTCCAACCGAAGAGCAGGCGGAAGCAATGACTGACCTCGCCGACGCTGTCCATCAGTTCGCAGTGAGCCAGATTCGGGAAGGCGGCGTCTGTCTGTGTGACTGACTACGTTCAACAGTTCAGGAGAGCACTATGGACCGGAATACACCGACGGAACGGACGCCATTGACCTCACTCTCCGAGTCGTTCGAGCGCTACCTCCAGGACAAGGGGAAAGGCCGTGGAGGCGACGGTGGGAATTATCGACGCAACGCCGCCCGCGAACTCGAACGATTCGCTGAGTGGGCCGCCGGCGACCGCGGGGGCGACGACTGGACCGGGATCGTCCCCGACGACGTCGACCGCGACCCCACCTTCGAGGACCTCGACGAACGCGTGTTCCGGGAGTACGCCCGGCATCTCGCCGGCGATCGAGGACTCAAACAGAACACGGTACAAACCTACTATCGCTATATCTCTGCGTGGTGCGGGTGGTGTGTCAACGAGGGATATCTCGAAGCGCACTACGCGCAGCGGGCGAGTGCGATGGCGCCGCTGCCGGAGGACGACGGCCGCAAGCCCGGCGACCAGCAGGCCTGGACGTCCGAACAGCGCCACGCCCTCACCCGCTACGTCGACGAACGGGCTCGCGACGCCGTCGAGGCGTACACGACACTCCCGGAGGATACTGACCCCCTCGACAAGCAGCGAGCGCGCTACGCAGCGCTGAAGGCGGCTCGTGACCGGGCGCTGGTGTTCGTTCTCGCGTACACAGCTGTCCGCGTCGGGGAACTGCTCCGGGATCCGAACGACCCGCGCCGGCGCGGCGTCCGCTGGGAGGACCTCTCCCTCGACGACGGGAGTATGGACGTCTACCGGAAGAAACAGCAGTGGGACGCCGCGAGTCTCCCCGACCCAGTGATCTCGCCGCTGCGGAGCTATCGCCGTCTGATGGACCCACCGACGGAGCGCTGGCCGGTGTTTCCGACGTTCGACCAACGGACGCTTGCAACACTCGTACAGGATGATCTAGCTGACCGAGGGGAACGCCCGAATGCAATCGACGAGCGACGTGGCGAATACGCTCGCGACTTCATACTAGCGCTTGAAGAGGATATTCGGCCGCCGTCGATCACAACGGATGGAGCACGGTCGATTCTTCAGCGACTCTCGGATAACGCAGAGATCGACATCGACCATCCGAAACACGATTATCTTGCTCCGCACGGTGGTCGACGTGGAATGGGCGAGGTACTTGTTCGTGCGTTTGGTTACACCGTCGCTGCCCGGTATTTAGACAACTCTGAGGAGATGGTGAGAGAGCGGTACTCACATATTGAAGCTGGTGAACTCGGTGACGTCGCAACTGAAGCACTAGAAGAGATTGATAGTCTTACACAATTGTAGCCGCATTCTCAACACAATCCGTTTTTGAAGAAGACAGGGTAGATGACCAATCGAGGGCTATTCGTTTTTGAGCATCTGCCGGATCAACGGAGTCAGAACCGCGGCAGCGTAACCTGCAGCACCCCACTTCGACGTCATCGAGTAAGCAATATACCCCGCTATCCCTCCAATAACTGCCCGCTGGTAATTTGTAGGCTGCTCATTAAACCACTCTCTGGTCTCAGAACCTGCTAAAATGAAATACGTAATCTGAGTTGGTACCTCCAACGCCAACTCAAAAGAGAAACTACCTGCATCCGGCAGAGTAGCATCCACAGTCGCCTCAGCAGGGCCTGTCTCCGGAACCACCTCGGCAGTAGCCTCCAATGGCTCAGCGTCTACACTTGTCGTCGATGTTGAATTAACAAACTGGGAAGACGGATAGCTACTGGCCGCAGCTGCCGCACTTACGGACGGTTGAATCGCCGCCAAATCAGCCAATACAGACTGAGGAACCCGGATATCTGCAATCACATCAGATAGCATCAATGCAGCTGATTGAGCAACCATATTTTGCTGTTCCTCAATGACAGCAGTCAATGGAGCCAAACTCCGTGCGAGTGCCATCTCCTGCTGAGCAATAATCGGCTGAAGGGCACTTGCCACCATCTTTTCCGTTCGAAACAGCTCTGAACCCACGACGCCAGCTAAAAGAGAAGTCTGATTCTGAAGAACCGTATCGTGGATGTCCGAAATATTAGCCACTGCAGCAACCGTGGAAGCCGGGATTTCAATACTTGAAACTATCTCACTCATATCCAGATCCAACTCTTCCCAATCAAAGGGTAGCGGTGGCGTCTCTTCCTCTGGTGGCTCACCTACCGACAAATCCTCAATATCGTGGTCCAAGTATAGCGCACCGACATACTCTCGAAGCAGATCTTCAACTGGCTCATCATCATTCTCCTCGTCGAACTCTTCCTTCAACTCTCGTTCCAGAGAAAAGTACGCTCGTGATGGCCTCGACGCCTTCGTTGCCACATCCGAGGGATCCTCGAAGATCAAACGGTAAACCGTGAGTGCCTCTTTCGTCGTCTCCACAGACAAGTCCGTCTCGTCAGCAACCGTTTCTACATCTCCTATATCACGCCATAATTCGCCGGCCTCACGAACCGTCTCTACCCACTCAAACGACACCTGCTCCTGACGCTCCTGGCGCTCCTCCTGAATCGCCTCCATCAAATCCTCAAAATCATCTTCACTGCTCGGTTCCTCGTCTTCTTCCTCACTCATTACCAGAAGGGTAAGTAGTACGGCGTAAAAAGACACTTCCCCTGATGGGCTACATGGGCGCTTCAGCTCTAGGTTTATACTGCCTGACGGACTTCTTTCCAGTATGAACCTCGAAGAGACGGTTGATTACCTCGCTGAGGAGTTCGACCTCGAGCGAAGCGAGCACGTGCGTGAGGTCGGTCAGTCAATTGCCGAACTTCGTGACTGATCAGAACATTTCTCTGAAGTCCCGTTCGACGGGCCTCTCCTCTAGATACGTAACGAACCCTTGTTCCGTTGACCCTTGCAGATCGAGTAGATCATCTTGGTCAGCACGTTTGAGGTCTGTCGAAGCGAACTCTGTACAGTGTGTTTCGTGCAGACTCGTCCAGGAGGGTCTCTCGCCCGTGTATGTCTAGCCCGAACTCGGTTAATCGATTCTGGATTCCGTTTTTCCGTACAATTCGGATGAGGGCCAGCTTCCCTTTACGGCGGAATCCAACTCGTGTGGTCGCGGAGCGTTGTATCGGGAGTTTCCATTGTCGCGCCGCACTTTGGGCAGTAATCTTCGATCGCGTCCTCGTCGTAGAGATAGTGGTCACACCTGGGAGGACTGGCTTGGAAATACACGTCGTCCCAGTCGAGATCAGGCTCTCGACCGTAGAGACAGAATGTACTGTGTCCTGACCGCCCTCGGTGGTTCGTCACTAACCGAACGGGACAGTACATACACTCGCGGAGTTCGATTAACGGCTGGTCGGAATGGTTCGTCCAGAGCGTTTCTCGCCGCCCCCATTCGTGAAACCCCTTCGGCCCCCGGCAGCGCTCTATCTCAGGTCGTGTCGCAAGCAGTTTCTCCACCTGTGCGGAATGGTACTGGCTTCCTGCCCACTTCCAGAATGGGTCTCGGTCGTACTCACGGACAATTGCGTTCTTGAGCGCTTTCAGGGGAAAGTCGGGGCCGTACTCGTCGCTCGCGGTGTAGGTATAACTGCCGTCGGACTCGTGAATCCGGCGTAGCTCGCAACCCTGGGCAGTACAGATATCGTACGTAATCAGGTCATCCTGTCCGCGAGGATGGGCATAGGGCGGTACGCGCTCCCACGCGTGTTCGCCGTCGTAGAGGAGCGCTTGGCAGTTCGTAAATCGGCTAGCTTTGCTCGTCCGTTGGGCGTATCCAGAACCGTCGTCTTGCTCAAATTCGGCATCAATCGTGTCGTAGTTGAATGTATCGAGAAGGACTGATGCAGCGCGTATCCAGACGACCGAGTACCCAGCAGCCAAGTAGTCATGCGTCACCTGATGGACGTCCTTGTCCTCGTGGCTGTGCTGTACCTCAACGGCAAGCCCTTCCCCGAAGTACGGATTCCAATCGTCAAAGGTCGCGAGTGCGTCGGCCCGGCGTTCGGTCACAGGTGTCGGCACCTCGGACACGTCGACGTCCACCTCCGTCTCGATGCGGGCGTTTTCTCCGAATTGCTGGTGCAGAGCGACCTCGACACGGGCGACTGCGCGTTCGTGGGTCTCTGACTCGCCGCCATTCGAGCAGCGCTGGCCGGCGTCGTCTGATACGTGGTAGAAGTGTCGAGACTTGCCCGGCGCCGATCGCGGGTACATCGTCCCGCCGCATACCGGACAGGTGACTTCTTCTCCATCGTCGATAATGGCGGGGACGACCGGGCGACCGTCACGACGACCGCGGAAGGGCATATCCCCACAGAATATCTCAATAAGCAAGTATCTCCCCCAGCTAATCGGTCTAGATAAGTGAAGCTAGACTCCGAGAGCGGACTCTATGGAGGGATTCTCTAAGCGGTATTTAGTGTTCTATGTCCCGGATCAGATCTTGCCTCCAGGCCGTATTCCTAATCAGAATTCAAAAACTAGAGAACAATCTCCGGCGATTCTATTCGTCTGATGAGTCGTCGGACCGTGTGTTATCGGGGCTGTCGCTGCCCTTGAATGTCTCGTTGGATCCGAACTGCCCCAGGTCGGGGGCTTCTCCGTCTCCAGAGGATCCGGAGTCACCAGAGTTGCCTTCCTCACTCATAGTATGAAGAGGAGTATCGTCCCGGCCACTAAAAGGATGACGCCGAGGATCGATGTGATGAGTGCGTTATCGACATCTTCAGACTTGTCCTCTGTTTTTGACTGTACCTTGTCGAAGCAGTCTGAGTGGATATTGATTGCACGAGAAAGATATTCAACTTCATCGTAGTCGTGTTCAGCCACCGCTCGAAACATATCGGTTTCAGGGCCTGTACTGATACTCTCTCGTTGTTGTGTTTGGAAGGCCCTGTATGTGGAATAGCCAAGTGAGATAACGGCCCCTCCGAGTAGGAATCCTGAGATTACTGTTATCTGAGTTAAACTGGATTGGGTGGGTACGAGGCTTGCGAAAACTGTAGCGACAAGTCCATTGAATTGTACGACTCGCCAGGCTTTCTGAGTAATATCGTTTAGCGATTGGAGTTCTTGATCGAGTACCCGTCGAGCGTCATCGAGTGCGTGGCGGCGAGCTTCTGAGGAGGTGTCAGAATCTTTCTTTGACTCCTCCTGATTTTCTGTCTCTTCCACGCTGTTACTCATACTCGGCGATATCAGCGGTGAAATAAGAGCCTATGGTCTCTGGGAAACGATTTCTTTTACTGATTTAGCTGATCGTATCTCTCTTTTACGACGTGAGCCGTGAGTCCGACGAAGAATAGGGTGGCTATGCCGACGTTTTCATCATAGTAGGCGTCAGGTGAGCCGTGCATTATTCGGTGACGGTGATTCCAGAAGTCGTCCCATTGTTGTTTGAATGACTCCCCCTCATCGTCTTCGACACCGAAAATGGCGTGTTCATCGTACCATTTCTCTAGAGCACATTTTTTTCGTCCGCCGAAGTAAACGGGGTTTCCGCCGTCGTTGTAGAAGTTAGGGTCAATATCTGGGTCGTTCTCGCAGAGCCAGGTGATCAGGCCATCAAGGGAGGAGAGTAGCAGGTGCAGCCCTTTGTATGGGTACTCGGTTTCAGAGTCATCTAGTTCTTCAGCGAGCGACGTAGATCCCTCTTCGATACGTTCTGCGATGGTGTTTAGATTTGGGACCCCAGTGGATTCGAGATATTCGCGTCCTTCATAGGTCCACTTCATTGCTGTGAAGGAAGCCTCTTCGCTTGGAGAGTAGTCCGCTGGGTCGTAGTCCCAAGGTGGACCGAGGTTGATGTATTCTTCTGCGTGTTGTCTTGATCGCTCTAATCGTTCCTGGCCCTGACGTACTGCTTGAACCAGTTCTTCCATTTCCTCCTGTGAGGGGAGGGCCTCTGTCGCCGCACGGAGCGTATCTTCAGATAGTCCAAAGAGTGAATCATCGGAATCACTCATCGTGTGGGTGTTGTTATCGGAGTAGTATAAATAGTCTTTATAAGTTCGCTCTAGTGGATACAGTACCATCGGCAGTATCTGGTCGAGATTCTGCGTAAAATCTTCGAACCTTTATATAGTGGACAAGAGAAGTCCGCGATGGAATGTCTGACCTCATCGTCAAAGCAGCCGTGAAGGACGCACTCTCGGACAACAACGTCTCGGCGGATTTCTACGACGCCCTCAACGAAGAGGTCGCCGAACTGCTCGAGGACGCCGCAGAGCGTGCCGAGGCCAACGACCGGAAGACGGTCCAGCCCCGCGATCTGTAGCACCGAATTTCGCGAGCTCACTCGTTACTCGAACGTAGCTTTTTGAGGCACCTATTCAGAATCTCTCAGATCTGACGGTTCGATATTAGTCCAGTTAACCAACAAAATCCGCGGTACAACTCTGTTGTTGGTTAAACCTCTATGGGCGAGAACCTTCTACAGTCTCAACTACGATCGGAAATCACGCCAATCTACCCGTTAGGAACGACTCAGCCCTCTATTTCGTTGAGCTCTTCGTACTCTGCTTCACCGTTGAGGATTTGCTCGCCGAACTCAGTGAGGCGGTATGCAGGCTCCTCTTCGTGGCGCTCAGCGAGTTCATGATCAACAAATACCGGACAGCGCTGAGAGATCCATTGGCGACTGAAGTCCGTATTGATCTCGAGATTCTTTGCCGTGTGCCAGCCATCGTACTCGCCCAGTTCTTCGAGAATGTATGGGTCGGCAGGTACTGCCCAATTAACTTCCCGATACATGTGGATACCTACACTGTCGTCCGAAGAGATGTATATATCCCCCGATGCGTTTCTTACCCATTCTATCAGATGCTATGAGATACAGAAAAATTCCCAAGAATACGTTCGAATGTTCAGATTCATATACCCGGTCTGTTTGTGATAGAATTGAACGCTGATTCCACGCATCCGTACGAGCTCGTGATCTATCGGACGATGGAACAGCTAACCATAGACACGTATGCAAGTATCAGATACCGATTCCCCGCAAGAAAAGCCGAAAACCACTCGATGGAGTACTGTTGGACTGAAGTTCCCCCTCACCATGGCAGTCCTCTCCCTCATTGCGATTGAACCAGCACTCGCTCAACAAACATCACAGAGCGCGGTATGCAATGCTGACAATCTTCCCGGAATGATTGAGGGGTTCTTCCAGCTAACTACTGGGCTGGGCATCGTCGGTCTCGCCATCGTCTGGCAAGCTGACTCCCTCATCGAGATGTTCACGCTCAATCCAGATCAGAAGAAGGGGCTCAAGCGCCACAAGCGCTCGGCAATGAAGTCCGCTGTGGTTCTCGTTATCCTCGGCCCTCTGTACACCGTCGCCGGCTCGATGATGGGACTTCCACTGGCGCAGTGTATTGACCTCGTCCCCTGGTAAGCCATTCACTCCTCTCTCATCGTGAGACCCCAACAACAACGCGAACTAACCGTACTCATCGCAGCCCTCTGCGTGGCTAGCCTAGTCACGGGTATCGTCTCGGCGAATCCGCCGCGACCAGGTACGGAAGATAACGGACTCACTGAGAACGAGTCAGCGACACTCTGGTCTCGCGATGCGGACAATTACATCAGTCAAGAGGAGTACCGCCAGCGCTACGGTGACGAGCGGACGTCAATCCACCAGCTTGCGAACGGGACGGATATTACGTTCAAGCGCCCGCCCGAGACTGCCGCAACCTGGACTCGAAACGATTTCGCGGATCTCGAAGCTGGTGGACCAGATACGTCCGTCCATCCACCCCACTCAACTCTCGAAGATGGCGTATTCATCGAGGACGCTCACGCAACAGTGTTCGCAGTTCAGCCGTCAACTCGGGGCCACCTCGAATCCGGTGAAACGCCACTATACATCGCCCCGAATGGCACGATGCGTGGGTTCGTCGATTACCGCGTTCGTATCCCAAACGGGAGCTCTTCGGGTAACAGCACTATCCAGTGGTCGCTTACGGATCACGAGATCGAGGAAGTTCGGCTGCAAAAGGACGGGGAGACCATCGCGAAGACCGATGGATCACACACGCCGGCGATCGACTACCAGATCGACGACGACTGGAGCGCAACCCTCACCCTCGAAGCAGAGGTCCACGTCCGACTGAAGAAGACGACCCGGACCGACGTTGTCAACGGAACCAATGTTGATGTCGTCTACCGTGAGGAGAGGCGAAACGTCTCGGACTCACTTGACGTTGAGGTCTACGACCTCTCCGCGTACCCCTATTACGCCGAATATCCGAACGGGGATTCCGGCGTTGCCATCTTCCAGTCCCGCCCCTGGCAGGGGTACACGCTTACTGAGGAAGGTGACGCGAGAGTTCGTGGCGTCTGGCGATTCTACACTGCCCGAGACACCAGTTGGGACGGGCTCGTGCGGTCCAACCGAACCGCTAGTACCGAAGTAGAGTCCGACGCGATCCCTGTGTTCGTCCACGCGTATCCCTCCCGAATTGGACCGCGTGCAGAGCCTGTTCGGGACGGCCCGGAGATTGTCGACACGTGGGGGACTGACCGGCCCTCTCCGGCGGGGACCATCGGTGAGAACGTCAATATCGAGGTCGTAACTCAGCTTTGCACGTTGAAGTAGGAGCGTGACGTAGGCGGTAGCAAGGACAGATGATGCCGATTACGGACTTTCTGTCGTGCACGCGCGTGTTCGACA